>NZ_JBWKFM010000041.1:29942-61439 GCF_056434285.1 Streptomyces sp. NPDC044063 | reverse complement strand
CCCCCCCCCCCCCCCCCCCCCCCCCCCCCCCCCCCCCCCCCCCCCCCCCCCCCCCCCCCCCCCCCCCCCCCCCCCCCCCCCCCCCCCCCCGGCCCATACCCAGACGGGGGAACTCATGATCGAGCGCAGATCCTTCCTCAAGGCCGGTGCGGCGGTCTCGGGCGCCATCGGCGGCGCGGGCCTGCTGGGCGCCGCGATCACCCGATCGGCCGCGGCCTCGGAGCCGCCCGTCGGTGATCTCGACCCGACGACGATTCCGCAGTTCCAGCAGAAGATGCCGGTGCCGCCGGTCCTGAAGCCGACGACGGTCTCGGGGACGACGAGCTACTACGACATCACGATGAAGGAGGCCGACGCCCAGATCGTCCCGGGGAGGACCACCCGGGTGCGGGGCTACAACGGCCTGATCCCCGGCCCGGTCATCAAGGCCGAGTCCGGTCACCGCGTCGTGGTCCGGCAGACCAACGCGCTGGGTGTCCCCGTCTCGGTGCACCTCCACGGCGCCCACGTCCCCGAGTCCAGCGACGGCTCGCCGATGGACCTGCTCGCGCCGGGCGGCGGCAGGAAGACGTACACGTACCCGAACAGCCAGCCGCACGCGAACCTGTGGTTCCACGACCACGCGCACCACGAGGAGTCGGAGAACGTCTTCCGCGGCCTCACCGGCTTCTACCTGCTGACGGACGACATCGAGAAGAAGCTCAACCTGCCGTCCGGGGCCTACGACATCCCGATCGCGATCCGGGACGCGCGCTTCGACGCCAACGGCCAGTTCGCCTACACGATGGGCGACATCACCGGCCGTACGGTGATCCTGGCCAACGGCAAGCCGTGGCCGTACTTCGAGGTGGCGGCGCGCAAGTACCGCTTCCGCCTCTACAACACCGCCAACGTGCGCTTCTTCACCCTGAAGCTGTCCGACGGCTCGCCCTTCACCGTCATCGGCTCGGACGGCGGCCTCCTGGAGAAGCCGTTCACGACGACCTCGCTGGCGCTGTCGCCGGGCGAGCGCGCCGACGTCGTCATCGACTTCTCCCGCTTCCCGGTGGGCACCACGCTCGTGGTCGAGAACACCGAGCCCGGCCCGCCCGGCACCCCGATGGACCTCGTCGGCAAGGTGCTCCAGTTCCGGGTCACCCGGACCGCCACGGACACCAGCACCGTCCCGGACACGCTGCGCACCCTGCCGGAGCTGCCGCCCGCCACCGTGCAGCGCTCCTTCGAGCTGCTGATGGACGAGACCGGCGGTGAGCACGCCCAGGCGTACATCAACGGCAAGATCTACGACATGGACCGGATCGACACCGAGATCCAGTACGGCGCCACCGAGGTCTGGACCGTCCACAACGCCAACGCCCGCGCGCCGCACAACTTCCATATGCACCTGGTGCAGTTCCGGGTGCTGGAGCGCAACGGCCAGCCGGTCGTGTCCGGGCCGGACAGCGGTCTGAAGGACACGGTCAGCGTCAAGGCCGGCGAGACGGTCAAGCTCCAGGCGACCTTCACCGGTTACCGGGGCACGTACGTCTACCACTGCCACATGTTCGACCACGCGGCGATGGGCATGATGGCGAACTTCCGCGTCGTCTGACGCCGGAGGCGATCCGCCCGCCCCTCGCCCGACCCGGCGGGGCGCCCGACGACCTGGCCCGTCCGGCGCCCCGCCTCGAAGGACCCCTCCGTGCTCCCCCGCTGACGAAGAGCGGGCGGTGGCGCGGAGGGGTCCGCTGCGTGCGGCGGTGTGGTCCTCGCCGCGTGCCGGGAGGTCAGTCGGTGAGGGTGGGGTAGTCGGTGTAGCCCTTGTGGTCGCCGCCGTAGAGGGTGGTGGGGTCGGGGGTGTTGAAGGGGCCTCCGGCCTTGAGGCGGGCGGGGAGGTCGGGGTTGGCGACGAAGAGGAAGCCGTAGGAGAGGATGTCGGCGATGCCGTCCTCGATCAGGTGGAGGTCGTCCGGGCCGGTCGGGCCACCGGTGAACGCGTTGAGGATCACGGTGTTGGTGAACCGCTTGCGCAGGTCGAGGGTGAGCTCGCGGAGCTCGGCGGAGGCCTCGAGGATGTGGAGGTAGGCCAGGCCCAGCGGCTCGATCGCGTCGACGAGCGCGGTGTAGGTCGGGGCCGGCTCGCTCTCCTCGATGGTGTTGAGCGGGTTCGAGGGCGAGATGCGCAGGGCGGTCTTGTCCGCGCCGATCTCGGCGACGACCGCGCGGACGACCTCGACCGCGAAACGGATGCGGTTCTCGACGCTGCCGCCCCACCGGTCGGTGCGCTCGTTCGCGTTCGGCGCGAGGAACTGGTGGATCAGGTAGCCGTTCGCGCCGTGGAGCTCGACACCGTCGAAGCCGGCCTCGATCGCGTTGCGGGACGCGGTCACGAAGTCCTGGACGGTGTCCAGGATCTCCTGCTCGGTCAGCTCGCGCGGGGTGACGAAGTCCTTCATGCCCTCCGGGGTGAAGACCTGGCCCTGCGCGGCGATCGCGGACGGGCCGACCGGGGTCATGCCCTCGGGCAGCAGGACGGGGTGACCGACCCGGCCGGTGTGCATGATCTGCGCGAAGATCCGGCCGCCCTTGGCGTGGACCGCCTCGGTCACCTTCTTCCAGGACTCGACCTGCTCCTGGCTGTGCAGGCCCGGGGTCCAGGGGTAACCCTGACCGTTCACGGACGGCTGGATGCCCTCGGTGATGATCACACCCGCCGTAGCGCGCTGGGCGTAGTACTCCACCATCAGCTCGGACGCGACACCGTTCGCGCCCGCACGGCTGCGGGTCATCGGAGCCATCGCGATACGGTTCGCCAGCCGGATCCCGGCCACATCGATCGGATCAAACGCAGTGGTCATGACGAGTCCCCTCCGGATTGTTGGCCAGCCAAGTAACTGGGCCGGGAGACACTGTAGCTCATTACTTGGCCAGCCAACATAATGAGCCGAGAACCATTCCCCAGTGAAGGAAGCCGCCCATGCCCGGCCCTGCCCAGCACCCCGGACCCGACACCCCCGCCCCCTCCCCGGCCGCCCGCCCGCCCGCGTGCGGCGGGCAGATCAGCCACGCCATCGCCCGCGTCGCCCGCGCCCACCGCACCACCGCCGGGCAGCTGCTGCGCTGTCTGGGCCTCTACGCGGGCCAGGAGCTGCTGATGATGCGCCTCTGGGAGGCGGGCCCCCAGCGCCAGTCCGAGCTGATCAAACTGCTGGAGCTCGACCCCTCGACCGTGACCCGGATGGTCCAGCGACTGGAGCAGGCCGGCCTGATCAGCCGCCGCCCCCACCCGGACGACCGCCGGGCCGTGCTCGTCGAGACCACCCCCGCGGGCGAGGCCCTGCGCGAGGAGGTGGAGCAGGTGTGGCGGGAGCTGGAGGAGCGCACGGTCGCCGGGCTCAGCGAGCGGGACCGCGCCGACCTGGGCCGGCTGCTGTCGCTCCTGGAACGCAACCTCAGCACGGGCTGAGCCCGTTGCGCCTCCCGCGCGCGAAATCGCGCGGACCCACGGGGCGTTGCGCCCGGACACGCGAAAGCCCCCGCCGGATTTCTCCGACGGGGGCTTTCATGTGCGGTGGACCTGAGGGGATTCGAACCCCTGACCCCCTCGATGCGAACGAGGTGCGCTACCGGACTGCGCCACAGGCCCTTGCAACGAGTGAAACTCTAGCATCCCCTCCGAGGTGTTCGGAAATCCGCTCCCCCGGCCGCCCCGCGCCACCCGCGCTGGTCACACCGGGTGCGGGCCCCGGGGTCACTCGTCGGGTCACTCGTCGGGTCATTCGTTGGCCGCACGCGGGCGGCCGTCGTCGGCGTACTGGTCGAACAGCGGGGTGCGGCCGCGCTCGCGCCGGGGGCGGCGGGAGCGGCCGGGGCGGCGCTCCTCGGCCGGGGCCTTGCGGTCCGGGGCGGGCTCGGCGGTGCTGGAGCGGGCGGAGCTCCAGGTGTCCGCGGCGGCGCCGGTGGCACGCGGGGCGACCGGGGCCGAGACGTACGTGGGCAGCGGCACGGGGACGGGCTCCCAGCCCTCGCCGGTGCCGCGGTCGCGCTGCTGGTCGACCCACTCGGCGTGGTCGGTCTGCTCGACGAGCGCGCGGGCGCGCCCCGCGCTGTGGGCCGAGGGGGCCGGCGGCGCGGGGGTCTGGTGGTGGACAACGGTGTCAGCGGCGGCGGGGTCGTCCTCCGGCGCCGCCGCGTGAGGGCGGGCACGGCCCTCCCGCAGGCGTTGCGCGGCCTGTTCGGCGCGGCGCTGGTCCATGGTGAAGGCGAACCGGCGGCGCTCCTGGACGCGCAGGTAGATGATGTACGCGCTGAGCAGCAGCGCGGGCGCGGCCGGGGCCCAGAGGAAGCCCAGGCCGCCCACGCCCGCGACGACGGCGCCGAGGGTGAAGGTGAGGAAGAGCAGCACCGTGGTGCGGCGGCGCCGGGCGAGGACCTTGGAGCGGCGGGCCCGCTCGGCGGCCGTCGCGGCGGCCGCCGGGCCCGCGGGCGCGGCCGGCCCCGGGGCCGGTGGGGCCGCGTCGGGGGCGGTCTGGCCGCCGCCCTGGCCGGACGCGGGCGCGCCGAAGGACCGGACGTCGACCGCTTCGGTCGCCGCGTCCGGTACGGGCGCGCGGAGCTCGGGCTCCGCCGGGTCCGCCGGCCCGGTGCCGGTGGAGCGCCCTTCGAGGTCCTTGGCGTAACGGCGCTCCATGCCCGCCCGTCCGGACAGGAGCCGGATGGCCGTGCTGAAGCGTTCCGTCGGACGGGCTTCATTGAGCTCGTCCTGCCTACGGAGCCACATCGGCACCAAGTAGGCGGCCCAGGCCCCGACGATGACTGCGTAGATCAGGCCGCTGCTGCTCACCCTTCACACGGTAGAGGGGGACGCGCGGGGGATTCCGCCAATTGGCGCGGTGTGTCGCACGATCCGGCTGATATCTCGAACTTTTTTTGTGATTGTTGAGACCGGAACGCTGCGAATACCGTCAATTGACAGTCAAATTCGAACGTTTATTTTATTTCCCGGGGTCGGTGGTGCCAGCGCGCCAGCAGCCCCTCCGGGACCTCGTCGGCGGTCAGCGCGTAGACCAGGTGGTCCCGCCAGGCGCCGTCGATGTGGAGGTACCCCGGGCGCAGCCCCTCCTCCCGGAATCCGAGTTTCTCCACCACCCGCCGGCTGGGCAGGTTCTCCGGCCGGATGCACACCTCGACGCGGTGCAGCCCGAGCCGGTGGAAGCAGTGGTCCACCGCCAGCGCCACGGCCGTGGGCATCACGCCCCGCCCGGCCACGGCCTGGTCCACCCAGTAGCCGACGTGGGCCGAGCACATCGAGCCCCAGGTGATCCCCGCCACGGTCAGCTGGCCCACCAGCCGGCCGCGGTACTCCACGACGAACGGCATCATCCGCCCGGCGTGCGCCTCGGCCCGCAGGTGCCGGACCATCTGCCGGTACGTGGGCCGCCGCGCCGGGGGCACCCCGGGCGGCGGCGGGGGGATCGTGGCCTCCCACGGGCGCAGCCAGTCGCGGTTGCGCTGGTTGACCTCGCGCCACGCCCGCTGGTCGCGCAGCCTGATCGGGCGCAGGGCGACGTCGCCGTCCGCCAGTGCCACCGGCCAGAAGCTCATGCGGTCACCCACCCGCCGTTCCTCCGCGTCTCCCCGGTCCGCGGCGGGACGCTCACGCGGCGGGGCGGGGGTGGTCGCCGCCGTGGATCTGCTCCACGGCGTGCGCCAGCAGGCGCTCCAGCACGGCCAGCCCGTCCCGTACCCCGCCGGTCGAACCGGGGAGGTTCACGATCAGTGTGCGCCCCGCGACGCCGGCCAGCCCCCGGGACAGCGCCGCCGTGGGGACCTTCGCCAGGCCCTCGGCCCGGACGGCCTCGGCGATGCCCGGGACCTCGTAGTCGAGGACGCCCCGGGTGGCCTCGGGGGTGCGGTCGGTGGGGGTCAGGCCCGTGCCGCCGGTGGTCACCACCACGTCGTAGCCGGCCGCGACCGCCTCCCGCAGGGCCTCCGCGACGGGCTCCCCGTCGGGCACCACGCGCGGCCCGTCGACGGCGCAGCCCAGCGCCGCCAGGCCCTCGGCCAGCACCGGGCCGCTCCGGTCGGGGTAGACGCCGGCGGCCGCCCGATGGGAGGCCGTGACGACGAGCGCTCTCACGCGCGGCTCCACTTCCCGGACGTGCCGCCCGTCTTCTCCTCCACCCGGACGTCGGTGACGACCGCGCCCTTGTCGACGGCCTTCACCATGTCGACCACGGTCAGCGCGGCGACGGTGACCGCCGTGAGCGCCTCCATCTCCACGCCCGTGCGGTCCGTCGTACGGACCGTGGCGGTGATCTCCACGGCGTCGTCGGCGACCGCGAGGTCGACCGTGACCCCGGACAGGGCGAGCGGGTGGCAGAGCGGGATCAGCTCGGGGGTGCGCTTGGCGCCCATGATCCCGGCGATGCGGGCGGTGGCCAGGGCGTCGCCCTTGGGGACCCCCTCGCCGCGCAGCAGCTCCACGACGCGGGGGGAGACGAGCACCCGGCCGCTCGCCCGCGCCGTGCGCGCGGTGACCTCCTTCGCCGAGACGTCGACCATGCGGGCCGCGCCCGTGTCGTCGAGGTGGGTGAGATGCTCCTGCGCGCTGCTCATCGTTCTCCCGGTCAGGGCCCCAGTGGTGGCTGTCGGGCAGCCACCGTACCCGCCGGGACGGCGGCTCAGTCGAGAAGGACCACGTCCACTTCGGCGCCCGCCGGCAGCGACGTGGCCTCCTCGGGCACGACGATCAGGGCGTTGGCGTCGGCGAGCGCCTTGACGAGGTGGGAGCCGGCTCCCCCGACCGGGGTGACCTTCCCGTCGGCGTGGTGACCGCGCAGATACTGCCGGCGGCCCTTCGGCGAGGACGTGACGCCCGGCGGGCACACCGCGCGCACGGTGCGGCGGTCGCCGAACGGCTCCAGCCCCATGAGCGCGCGCAGGGCGGGCCGGACGAACAGCTCGAAGGAGACGTACGAGCTGACGGGGTTGCCCGGCAGCGCGAACAGCGGGACGCGGTCGGGGCCGATGCGGCCGAAGCCCTGCGGCTTGCCCGGCTGCATGGCCAGCCGGCGGAAGGAGACGCTGCCCTCCTCGGCGGGCAGGCCGGACAGGGCCTCCTTGACCACGTCGTAGGCGCCGACGCTCACTCCCCCGCTGGTGACGACCGCGTCGGCGCGCACCAGCTGGTCCTCCAGCGTGGCCCGCAGCGTGGCGGGCTCGTCGTCGACGGCGCCCACGCGGTAGGCGATGGCCCCGGCGTCGCGGGCGCAGGCGGTGAGCATGAAGCTGTTCGAGTCGTGGATGCGCCCGGGGCCCAGGGCCTCGCCGGGCGGGACGAGCTCGCTGCCGGTGGACACGACGACGACGCGGGGGCGGGGGCGCACGGTCACCGAGGCGCGTCCGACGGCCGCGAGCAGGCCGATCTGGGAGGGGCCGAGGACCGTGCCGGCCCGGACCGCGATCTCGCCGGCGCGGACGTCGCTGCCGCGGTCGCGGATGTGGGCGCGGGCGGCGACGGGGCGGTGGACCCGTACCTCGCCGAGGCCGCCGTCCTCCTCGTCCGCCGCGACCCGGCCCGCGGTCATCGCGTCGGCGGGGCCGCCGCCCGTGCCGCCGTCGGTCCACTCGACCGGGACGACGGCCTCGGCGCCGGGCGGCACCGGGGCGCCGGTCATGATGCGCACGGCCTCGCCGGGGCCCACGGCGGGCAGCTCGCCGCTGCCCGCGGCGATGTCGCCGATGACCGTGAGCACGGCGGGGAACTCCTCGCTCGCCCCCTCGACGTCGGCGACCCGGACCGCGTAGCCGTCCATGGAGCTGTTGTCGAAGGGGGGCAGGGCGACCGGGACGGTGACGTCCTCCACCAGCACACAGCCCTGGGCGTCGAGCAGCTGCAGCTCGATCGGCTCCAGCGGGCGGATCCTGCCGAGGACGTCGTCCAGGTGCTCGTCCACCGTCCAGAGCCGGCCGGGGCCGGCGGGGGTGTCCGCGGGGCGGTCCCCGGGGCGGCCCCCGGGGGTGGTGACGTCCGTGGCCGTGCCGGTGCCGCTGCTCACAGCGCTACATCTCCTCGGTGACGTACCTACGCAGCCAGGCCCGGAAGTCCGGGCCCAGGTCCTCACGTTCGCATGCCAGTCTGACAATGGCACGCAGATAGTCGCCACGGTCCCCGGTGTCGTACCGGCGGCCCTTGAAGATCACGCCGTGCACCGGGCCGCCCAGGCCCGGCTCGGCCGCCAGCGCCTGGAGGGCGTCGGTGAGCTGGATCTCGCCGCCGCGGCCCGGCGCCGTCTCGCGCAGCACGTCGAAGACGGCAGGGTCGAGGACGTAGCGGCCGATGACGGCGTAGTTGCTGGGCGCCTCGTCGGGGTCGGGCTTCTCCACCAGCCCGGTGATCTCGACCACGTCCGCGGTGTCGGTGGGCTTGACGGCCGCGCAGCCGTAGAGGCCGATCTGGGCGTGGTCGACCTCCATGAGGGCGATCACGCTGCCTCCGTGCCGGCGCTGGATGTCGACCATGTTCGACAGCAGCGGGTCGCGCTCGTCGATCAGGTCGTCGCCGAGCAGGACGGCGAAGGGCTCGTCGCCGACGTGCGGCGCTGCGCACAGCACCGCGTGACCCAGGCCCCGGGGGTCGCCCTGGCGGACGTAGTGCATGGTCGCCAGGTCGCTGGACTCCTGCACCTTCGCGAGCCGGGATTCGTCGCCCTTGCGCCGGAGGGCCTCCTCGAGCTCGTAATTGCGGTCGAAGTGGTCCTCCAGCGGCCGCTTGTTGCGACCGGTGATCATCAGCACGTCGGACAGCCCGGCGTGGACCGCTTCCTCCACCACATACTGGATCGCCGGCTTGTCGACGACCGGGAGCATCTCCTTGGGCGTGGCCTTGGTGGCCGGGAGAAAGCGGGTTCCGAGCCCGGCGGCAGGGATGACAGCCTTGCTGATCCGAGGGCGCGATTGAGTCATGGGCCGAACACTATCCGTTGCGTTTGGGCGGAAGATGTGACTCCGCCGAGTATGACCTGAGGCGAGGAGTTTGTACGAACAATGACCGATGCCACTGTGGATCCCGGCCTTCCCCACCCTAATAAGAGCGGGTTGCGCCGCTCCCTCCTGGCCGTGAGATCGGGATTGACCCGAGATGACATCGAGACGGCCGAGGCCGCGCTGGGCCGGCGCGCGCTGGAGCTCCCGGAGCTCGCGGAAGCGCGCACGGTGGCGGCGTACGTCTCGGTCGGCAGCGAGCCGGGCACACGCGCGCTGCTGGAGGCGCTGCGCACGCGGGGCGTCCGCGTCCTGCTGCCGGTCCTGCTCCCCGACAACGATCTCGACTGGGGCCTCTACCGGGGTCCCGGGCATCTGGTGCGGGCCGGCAAGGGCCTCCTGGAGCCCGACGGAGGGCGGCTCGGCCCCGAGGCGGTGACCGGCGCGGACGCCGTGCTGCTGCCGGGCCTGGCGGTGGACGGGCGCGGCCTGCGGCTGGGCCGGGGCGGCGGCTCGTACGACCGGGTGCTCGCCCGGCTGGACCGGGCGGGCGCCGATCCCGCGCGGATCGTCCTCCTCTACGACGACGAGGTGGTCGCGCGGGTCCCGGAGGAACCGCACGACCACCCCGTGGACGCGGTGATCACCCCTGGCGGGGTGCGGAGGTTCTGACGCGGCGGCCGGCTACGGCTTGAGCGTCAGCGTGGCGTCGCCGGCCTTCCGCACCGCCTCCGCGCTGAAGGCCCACGGCAGCAGCTCGCCCTTGGCCCACTTGTCGGTCTGGTCGTAGTAGTGGGCGTTGTAGGCGTGGCCCGAGGCGCCGGTGAGGTTGATCCAGCGGGACTTGTCGAGGTCGTCGAGGTTGACGACCATCCGCATGGACGGCACCCAGATCACGTCGTAGCCGCCGGCCGCGTTCCAGCCCGCCGCGTTGACGGCGGCCTCGCCGCCGGCCAGGTTCCACGGTCCCCGGTTGAGCATCCACTTGACGATGCCGGGGCCCTCCTTGCCGAGGGTCTGGTTCTTCAGGTTGAGCTGGTGGAGACGGCCCCAGCTCCACTGCGTGACGTCCTTGCCGAGCTTGGAGGTCAGCTCCCAGCGGGCGTCCTTCATGGCCATCGCCAGCAGCTCGTCGCGGTTCTTCGCGCCGTCGCTCAGGCGGGTGCTGGGGGTCTTCCACCACTCGCTGTCCGGCTTGTTCAGGATGCCGCGCACGACCTCGGACCAGCGGTCGCCGCCGTCGGGCTGCGCCGCGTCGGGCTCGCGCTCGCCGCACTCCACGACCAGGCGGCCGCGGCCGTTCAGGTCGTCCCGGGGGGCCGAGTCGCCCGCCGGGCGCACCCGCAGGCACTGGTCCTTGGCCCGCAGCTCCTTGGGCAGCTTGTTGCCGAAGGCCAGCTTGAGGGTGTTGCGCCAGACGGCGTTGAAGTACGCGGCGGCGGCCGAGTCGGCCTCCTGGTTGTAGTCCCAGTCCTTCAGCAGCTTCTGGGCCTCGCGGATGTACTTCGTCTCGCGCTCGTTGGAGCCCTTGAGGTCGATCTTCAGCAGGTAGGGCGTCAGCAGCTTGGCGATCTCGCTGCTGTTGTCCAGCTGCATCTTCTGCATGTCGTCCGTCGAGATCTTGCCGCCGTCCTTGATCTTCGATTGGATGAGGTCGTTGATCCGCTGGCTGCGCGTCCCGTAGCCCCAGTCCTGCGTCAGCAGGTAGGGGTACTTCTTGTCGGCGACGGCCTGGTTGGCGGTGACGATGTAGCCGCGCTGGGGGTTGTAGTCGTACGGCAGCGCCGACTGCGGGATCCAGCCGGTCCACTGGTAGGCCGGGTCCCAGCCCGGGGCCGGGTAGCGGCCGTCGGGGGCGGGCGTCTGCGCGTCGGTCCTGCCGTCGGGCTTGGCCTCGTCGCGGGCGTCGACCTTGCCGTCGCCGTTGGTGTCGGTCCGCGGGGTGGTGTTCTGGCCCGGCTGGCCGGTGGTCTGGCCGGCGCCCTGCTCCTCGCCCTTGGCCTCGCCGCCCGCCTTGCCGCGGACCGGGATGCGGCCCGGGGCCTGGTAGCCGATGTTGCCCTTGGTGTCGGCGTAGATCAGGTTCTGCGAGGGGACGTCGAAGTCGGCGGCCGCCTTGCGGAAGGACTCGAAGTTGGTCGCCTGGTCCAGCGCGAACAGGCCGTCCATGGTCTTGCCCGGGTCCAGCGCGGTCCAGCGCAGCGCGATCGCGTAGCCCTCCGCGCGGTCCGGGGCGGGGTCCTTGACCGGAGCCTTCTCGCCGACCTTGACGAGCTCGTCGTTGCGGTCGGAGACGATCGGGCCGTTGTTGGTCTCGCGGACGGTGATCTCACGGCTCTTCCCGCCCGCGACCTTGATGGTCTCCTTGCGGATCGTGAAGGGCTTCTGCTTGCCGTCGTAGAGGTAGGAGTCGGCGGTGACCTTCTCCAGGAAGAGGTCGGAGGTGTCGGCACCCAGGTTGGTCATGCCCCAGGCGATGTCCTTGTTGTGGCCGATGACCACGCCCGGCATGCCGGAGAAGGTGTAGCCGGCCACGTCGAACGGGCACTGGGCGCCGGCCTTGTTGCAGTGCAGGCCCATCTGGTACCAGAGCGAGGGCATCTGCGGCGCGAGGTGCGGGTCGTTGGCGAGCAGCGGCTTGCCGGTGGTCGTGTACTTGCCGGAGACGACCCACGAGTTGGAGCCGATGCCGTTACCGCTCGGGCCGAGCAGCGCCGGGACCTTCTCCAGCGACTTGGAGAGCGCCGCCAGGCCGGTGCGCAGCCCGCCGGCCGCCGCGCCGCCGCCGGCCGCGGTGTTCGGCTGCTGGCCGGCCGGGGAGGTCGCGCCCGCCGCGCCCTTGGGGTCGTAGGTCTTGCCGGTGGCGTCGACCGCGCCGCCCTCGGTGATCGGCTTGTTCCGGTCGTACGGGTACGCCGGGTACAGCTGCTCGATCTGCTGCGGGTTCAGGCGCGAGGTGGCCAGCGAGCGGTCGATCTCGTCCTTCATGTTGCCGCGCAGGTCCCAGGCCATGGCCTTGAGCCAGGCGACGGAGTCGACCGGGGTCCACTGCTCGGGCTTGTAGTCGTTCTCGAACTCCAGCGCCGCGTATTCGACCGACAGCGACTTGCCCTTGTGGTCCTTCAGATAGGCGTTGACGCCGTCCGAGTACGCCTGGAGGTACTTCTTGGTCGCGGGCGACAGCTTGGTGTCGTACTCCTGCTGCGCGACCTTGCGCCAGCCCATGGTGCGCAGGAAGGCGTCGGTCTCGACCTGGTCGGCGCCGAACATCTCGGAGAGCCGTCCCGCCGTCAGATGGCGGCGCACGTCCATCTCCCAGAACCTGTCCTGCGCCTGGACGAAGCCCTGGGCGCGGAAGAGGTCCTCGGCGTTGTCCGCGTAGATCTGGGGAACGCCGTGGTCGTCACGGACGACCTTCACCTCGCCGGACAGGCCCTTGAGCTGAAGGGTGCCGTCCGTCGTGGGGAAGGAGGCGCGGACGGTGCTCACGCTCCAGTACGCGCCGAAGGCGACGCCCGCCAGGAGCAGCAGCACGAATGTGATCACGAGCAGGCGGGCGCGTCGCCCCTTCTTCTTCTTGCCGGGGCCGTTCTTGTTGGCGGGCATCGCTGTCCTTAGAGGGGCAGGTGGTCCTGGAATGCTGGAAGCAACCATAGGCGCAGGGCGGTGACGGCCCGGACGCGGTGCCGTGGAGGAGCCGTACGAAGGCCCCGGAGATCGCCGCGCACCCCCCTGGAGGCCCCGTGGAGATCGCTGACGGGACGGGGCGGCGTCAAGAACGCGTAAAATATTAGCTGAGCAAATGAACTTCTCGCCGGTCATCCGCCGGTACGCCGACCCCAGGGACAGGAGGAACGTTTCGTCCGATACCCCGGAACCACCGACGACGCCCGTGGAAGACTCTCGTGAAGGGACCGGCCCCTGACTGTCCACCACCTCAACGAACTCCTGCTGATCTGCTCGCTCGTTCTCCTCGTCGCGGTGGCGGCGGTACGGGTCTCCTCGCGCAGCGGGCTCCCCAGTCTGCTCATCTATCTCGGCATAGGCGTCGCCATCGGCCAGGACGGCATAGGCGTCTCCTTCAATGACGTCGGCCTCACCCAGGTCATCGGCTACGCGGCCCTCGTCGTGATCCTCGCCGAGGGCGGTCTCGGCACGAAGTGGCGCGAGATCAAACCGGCCCTCCCGGCCGCGGCCGTGCTCTCCACCGTCGGTGTGGCGGTGAGCGTCGGCGTCACCGCGGCCGCCGCGCACTACCTGGCCGGCGTCGAATGGCGCCAGTCACTGATCATCGGCGCCGTCGTCTCCTCCACGGACGCCGCGGCCGTCTTCTCCGTCCTGCGCAACGTCCCGCTGCCCAGCCGGCTGACCGGTGTCCTGGAAGCCGAGTCCGGCTTCAACGACGCCCCCGTCGTCATCCTCGTCGTGGCCTTCTCGGCCGCGGGCCCGGTCGACCACTGGTACCTGCTGCTCGGCGAGATCGCCCTGGAGCTGGCCATCGGCGCCGCCGTCGGTCTCGCGATCGGCGCGCTGGGCGCCTACGGCCTGCGGCACGTCGCCCTGCCCGCCTCCGGCCTCTACCCGATCGCCGTGATGGCCATCGCCGTCACCGCGTACGCCGGCGGCGCGCTCGCCCACGGCTCCGGCTTCCTGGCCGTCTACCTCGCCTCGCTGATCCTCGGCAACGCCAAGCTGCCGCACGCGCCGGCCACCCGCGGCTTCGCCGAGGGGCTCGGCTGGATCGCCCAGATCGGCATGTTCGTGCTGCTCGGTCTGCTGGTCACCCCGCACGAGCTGGTCGGCGACATCGTCCCCGCGCTCGTGGTCGGACTGGTGCTGACCATGGTGGCCCGACCGGTGTCGGTGTTCCTCAGTACGGCGCCCTTCCGCACCCCCTGGCAGGAGAAGGTCCTGCTGTCCTGGGCGGGGCTGCGCGGGGCCGTGCCCATCGTCCTGGCCACCATCCCCATGGTGGCCGGGGTCGAGGACAGCCGCCGGATCTTCAACATCGTCTTCGTGCTGGTGATCGTCTACACGCTGGTGCAGGGCCCGACCCTGCCCTGGTTGGCGGGCCGGCTGAAGCTCGGCGACAACGAGGCCGAGGACCTGGGCATCGAGTCCGCGCCCCTGGAACGGCTGCGTGGGCACCTGCTGTCCGTCGCCATCCCCGAGGGCTCGCGGATGCACGGCGTGGAGGTCTCCGAGCTCCGGCTGCCCCCCGGGGCCGCCGTCACCCTCGTCGTCCGGGAGGACGCCAGCTTCGTGCCGGCCCCCTCGACGGTCCTGCGGCGGGGCGACGAGCTGCTGGTCGTGGCCACCGACCCGGTCCGCGACGCCACCGAACGGCGGCTGCGCGCGGTCGGCGAGGGCGGCAAGCTGGCCGGCTGGCTGGGCACCCCGTCGGGCGGTGCTGGAGGTACTGGCAGTGCGGGAGGTGCTGGCAGTGCTGGCGGTGCTGGCAGTGCGGATGCGAAGCCGGGAGCGAAATGGGGTCTGGTGAAGAAGAAGTCTGTTAAGTAAGCTATTCGCTTATTCGCGTGCTCGAAGGACCGAGTCCGCGAAACCCATGAATCAACATCGAACCAACTCTGCCTGATGCAGGGCTGGCGCGACCGCACGGCGGCCGCGGCCGCACGAGGCGGCCGGAAGGTATCTACCACGGTCCTGCGCGAGAGGACAGCTCTCGGCGCGCTCCGTGCGTATTCCCGCGTCCGGGGCGTGCTACCAGGTGGCGGAAAGGCGAAGGCCGTGGCATCCACGGTCAACGACTCCGCCGGGGTACGTCCCGGATACGGACAGCTGCTGCGCACCCGCGGCGCCTGGACGTTCCTGCTCCCCGGTTTCCTGGCCCGCCAGCCGTTCGCGATGCTGACCATCGGCATCCTGCTGCTGGTCAACGACACCACCGGCTCCTACGGCACCGCCGGCACCGTCTCCGCGACAGCGGGCGTGGCCATGGCGCTGTTCGCCCCCCAGGCCGGCAAGCTCGCGGACCGCTTCGGCCAGGCCGCGGTACTGATCCCCGGCGTCGTCGTGCACGCCGCCACGATCTCACTGCTGACCGTGCTGGCGCTGTCGCACGCGCCCCTGTGGGCGCTGCTGGCGGCCGCCGTTCCGGCCGGCGCCTCGACCCCGCAGATCGGCCCCATGGTCCGGGCCCGCTGGGCGAACAAGCTGGAGGGCTCGCCCCTGATGGCCACGGCGGCGGCCTTCGAGTCCGTCACCGACGAGTTCACCTTCGTGATCGGCCCGGTGCTGGCCACCGCGCTGTGCACCGGCGTCCACCCGGCCGCCGGTCTGATCGCGGAGGCCGTGCTCACCCTGGCCGGCGGCCTGCTCTTCGCCTCCCAGCGGCGCACCCAGCCGCAGCCGAGCGGCGCGGCCGGCGGCACGGCGGCGGACGGCAAGCGCGCCTCGGCGCTCTCCGTGCCGGGCGTGCGCGTCCTGGCGATCGTCATGCTCGGCATCGGCACCGTCTTCGGCGGCATGCAGGTGTCCATGACGGCCTTCACCAAGGAGATGGGCGACCCGGGCCTGAACGGTCTGATGTACGGCGCCTTCGCGGCCGGAAACATGATCGCGGGCATCGTCTGCGGCATCGTGGCGTGGAAGTCCAGCCCGCAGCGCCGGCTGCTGATGGCCTTCCCGCTGCTGGTGCTGGCCACCACCCCGCTGTGGGCCGCGGACTCCATGGTCCTGCTGGGTGCCGCGGGCCTCGTCGTGGGCCTGTGCATCGCTCCGTCGCTGATCACCGGCTACACGCTGGTGGAGAAGCTGGTCCCGGCGGGCGCCCGCACCGAGGCGTTCACCTGGCTGACCGGCGCCGTCGGCCTGGGCCAGGCGGCCGGCGCGACCGTGGGCGGCCGGCTCATCGACGCCCACTCCGCGAGCACCGGCTTCCTGGTGCCGCTGGGCGGCACCGCGGCGGCCCTGGTGGTCCTGCTCCTGCTCCGCAAGGCCCTGACCCCGCGGTCGGAGTCGGTCGTCGCGGCACGTGGGGTCGGTCACCGTGAGCCGGTTTCGGTGGACTGACGGACCGGAATACTGCACTATTGAGCGTCGTTAGCACTCATTGAGTGAGAGTGCCAGGAGGAACACGTGCCGACCTACCAGTACCAGTGCACCGAGTGCGGCGAGGGCCTCGAAGCGGTGCAGAAGTTCACCGATGACGCCCTGACCGTGTGCCCCCAGTGCGACGGACGCCTGAAGAAGGTGTTCTCGGCGGTCGGCATCGTCTTCAAGGGCTCGGGCTTCTACCGCAACGACAGCCGCGGCTCGTCGTCCAGCAGCAGCCCGGCGACGAAGTCGTCGACGTCCTCGACGTCGTCCTCCTCGTCGTCGTCCACTTCCTCGACCTCCGCGTCGTCGTCCTCGACGTCCTCGGCGTCGTCGTCGAAGAGCACCTCCTCGACGAGCAGCTCGGCCGCCTGACGCGCCGCCTCGTTCGCCGTACGACGGAGCCCGTCGCCCCTTCGCGGGGCGGCGGGCTCCTCGTTTTGGGCGGATCCTCGTCGTACGCGGCGGCACCGCCTAGGGTGGCCGCATGGCGGACACGATCAGCGGAAGCACAGCAGCGAGCGCGGCGGACATGGCGGAGATAGGGGTCATCGGGGGCTCCGGCTTCTACTCCTTCCTCGACGACGTGACCGAGGTCACCGTTCAGACGCCGTACGGGGCGCCGAGCGACTCCCTCTTCCTCGGTGAGCTCGGCGGCCGGAAGGTCGCCTTCCTCCCCCGCCACGGCCGGACCCACAGCGTCCCGCCGCACCGGATCAACTACCGGGCCAACCTCTGGGCCCTGCGCTCGCTCGGCGTGCGCCAGGTGCTGGGCCCGTGCGCGACCGGCGGGCTGCGCGCGGAGTACGGGCCGGGGACGCTGCTCGTCCCGGACCAGCTGGTGGACCGCACCAGGACCCGCGTCCAGACCTTCTTCGACGGCGTCCCGCTGCCGGACGGCACGGTTCCGAACGTGGTGCACACGGCCTTCGCGGACCCGTACTGCCCGGTGGGGCGCGCGGTCGCGCTGGGCGCGGCGCGCGGGCGGGCCTGGGAGCCGGTGGACGGCGGCACGATGGTGGTGATCGAGGGCCCGCGCTTCTCGTCGCGCGCCGAGTCGCGCTGGCACGCGGCGCAGGGCTGGTCGGTGGTCGGCATGACCGGGCACCCGGAGGCCGTCCTCGCCCGGGAGCTGGGGCTCTGCTACACGTCGATGGCACTGGTCACCGACCTGGACGCGGGGGCCGAGACGGGCGAGGGCGTCACCCACGAGGAGGTCCTGCGGGTCTTCGGCGAGAACGTGGGCCGGATGCGCGAGGTGCTGTTCGACGCGGTGGCGGCGCTGCCGAAGAACGAGGACCGGGACTGCCTGTGCACGCGTGCGCACGACGGCTGGGACCTGGGGATCGAGCTGCCGTAAGCGCCGAAGGGGCCGGGCGAGGCTCGTGTGGGTGGCGGAGTTGTCCACAACCGCCCCCGCTGTCCACAGGCCCGGGCGGGCGGTGGCGGAAACCGGGATCGTGAGGGGCGGCGCCGACGTGGCGCTCCTCACACATCCTCCTCGCGTCAGGCGGTGGTCCCGATGTCCGTGTCCCCTGTCCCGCCCGCCCTCTCCCCCTTTCCGCCCTTCGTCTCCTTCCCGCCTCCGTGGACGCCGCCGCGCTGCCGGGTGCCGCTGTTCGGGCCCGTGCGCGTGGGCCGCGGGCGGCGCGAGCGGTGGTGGAGCCGCTGGGCGGTGACGGCGACCGTGGCCGTCGCGGGCCTGTCCGGGCTGGTCCGGCTGACGCACGGACCGTTGGTCTGATCGTGTTTGGCGAGCGGACAGAGCAGCCAGAATCCCTCGTATGTGATGGAATCGACCGTTCCATCACAGGTGCGTACGGAGAGAGGCTGTTCGGTGAGCGAGAAGAAGACAGGGATCCTTGGAGGCTTCAAGGCATTCCTGATGCGCGGCAATGTCGTGGACCTCGCGGTCGCCGTCGTCATCGGCGCGGCGTTCACCAACATCGTCAACTCTGTGGTGAAGGGTGTCATCAACCCGGTCGTCGGCGCCTTCGGCACCAAGGACCTCGACCACTACGCGTCCTGCCTCAAGGGCCCCTGTGCGCGGACGGCGACGGGCGAGGTGACCAAGGGCGTCTTCATCCAGTGGGGCGCGGTGCTGAGCGCCTCGCTCACGTTCCTGATCACGGCGGCGGTGGTGTACTTCATGATGCTGCTGCCCATGAAGCGCTGGCAGGACCGCCAGGCCGCGAAGAACCCGGTCGAGGCCAAGCCGACCGAGCCGACGGAGATCGAGCTGCTGGCCCAGATCCGCGACACCCTGATCGAACAGCGCCGAGGCCCGGGCTCGGACTCGGTCCCGGCGCAGCGCTAGCCGGGGCGGCAGCCGCCCCGACACCCGCCGTCAGATGTGATGCGGCGGCTTCTCGTCAAGGAAGCGGGCCAGATCGGCGGCGCTGCCGCCTGCGGCGGCGGGGCGGTCGCCCCAGCCCCGGTCCGTGTCGTCCGAGGACTGCTGCGACAGCGGATCGTCGAAGATCAGCGCGGCGGCGGACGGGGCCGCCGGGTCACGCCGGGGCTCGCGCGGTGCGGGGGCGGTACTCATGCCTCCAGGGTACGGGCGCGGCGGCGCCCCGGGAGCGCCGCCCGGCGAGCGGAGCACCGGACCCGCGGCGACAATCGCCCTATGAGCGAGGACTCGCCTCCCTCCCGGCGTCCGGGTCCCGCCCGGCACGCCCGCCTGCTGCGCCGCATGACCCCGCGCGGGCGCGAGGAGGAGCACCGGGCGGCGACCCCGCTGGAGCTCTTCTTCGACCTCTGTTTCGTGGTCGCGGTCGCCCAGGCGGGCAAGCAGCTGGTCCACGCGCTGGCCGAGGGCCATCCGGCACAGGGCATCCCGGGCTACTTGATGCTCTTCTTCGGTGTGTGGTGGGCCTGGGTCAACTTCACCTGGTTCTCGTCCGCCTACGACACGGACGACGTGCTGTACCGCGTGGTGACGCTGGTCCAGATCGCCGGTGTGCTGATCCTGGCGGCGGGCATCCCGCGCGCGTTCGGCTCCGACTATTTCCTGGTGTGGCTCGGCTACGTGGTGATGCGCCTGGCGCTGGTCTCCCAGTGGCTGCGCGCGGCCCACTCGGCGACGGGCGCGGAGCGGCGGACGGCGCTGCGGTACGCGATCGGGGTGACCGCCTGCCAGGTCGGCTGGGTGGGCCTGATCGTGCTGCCCACCGACGCCAAGCCGTGGCTCTTCCTGGCGATGGCCCTGGTCGAGATGTCGGTGCCCGCCTTCGCCGAGCTCAGCAAGCCGACCGCCTGGCACCCCCACCACATCGCCGAGCGGTACGGCCTGTTCACGATCATCGTGCTCGGCGAGACGGTGGCGGCGGCCACGACGGCCGTCCAGTCGGCGGCCGACGAGCACGAGGCCCTGGACACCCTGCTCCCCATCGCGGCCGGCGGCCTGCTGCTGATCTTCGCCGCCTACTGGATCTACTTCGCGGTCCCCATCCACCTCCACCTGGCCTCCAACCGCCAGGCGTTCCTCTGGGGCTACGGGCACTACCTGGTCTACTGCTCGGCGGCCGCCATCGGCGCCGGGATCGAGGTGGCGGTGGAGGACGAGGTCGGCAAGGCACACATCTCCACGTTCGCCGCGTCGGCCACGGTGACCGTTCCCGCAGCGCTCTTCCTGTTCTCGGTGTGGCTCATCCACTCCCGCCACCACAAGCGCGGCCCGGCCCAGCAGGCGGTCCTGCCCACCTCGGCCGTGGCGGTCCTGGCCTGTACGTTCGCGGGTCGGGCGGCGGTGCTGCTGGCCGGGCTGGTGGCGGCGGCCACGGTGGCCGTGGGCGTGACCCTCTCCGCGCGCAACCCGGAGGATCCGGCCGGAGCCGGAGCGGATTGAGACGGCCCGGTGCCGGTACGCCCGGTGCGCGGCCGCCCCCGTGGTACGCATGCCGCATGACGACGCCCATGCGCCCCGCACCCGTCCCCGGCCCCCTGGACGCCCTGACCGACGTGCCCGGTCTGCGCGTGGGCCACGCGCAGCGCACCGACGGCCGTGCCCTGACCGGCACCACCGTCGTCCTGACCGACGACCGCGCGGGTGCCGCCGTGACCGCCGTGGACGTCCGCGGCGGTGGGCCCGGCACCCGGGAGACCGACGCGCTCGATCCCCGCAATCTGGTCCAGCGGGTCGAGGCCGTCGTCCTGACCGGCGGCAGTGCCTTCGGGCTGGACGCCGCGTCCGGGGTCATGGCGTTCCTGGAGGACGCCGGCCGGGGCTTCCGGGTGGGCCCGGACCCGGCGCAGGTCGTACCGGTCGTCCCGGCGGCGGCCCTGTTCGACCTGGGCCGCGGCGGCGACTGGCGGGCCCGGCCGGACGCGGCGCTCGGCCGGCGGGCGGCCGAGGCGGCGGCCGGGAGCGCGAGCGGCGCGCCCGTGGCCCAGGGCAACGTGGGTGCCGGGACGGGCGCGGTCGTGGGCGGGCTCAAGGGCGGCATCGGTACGGCGAGCCTTGTGCTGCCGTCCGGGGTGACGGTGGCGGCCATCGCCGCCGTGAACGCGGCCGGTTCGGTGGTCGACCCGGCGACGGGTGTGCTCTACGGGCGCTATGTCGAGGGCGGCCGCGTGGAGTATCCGGCGGCGGACGTCCACGACGCGGCCCAGCGGGCGCTGGAAGAGGCACGGCAGGAGTCGGTGCGGCGCTGGGTGGCGTCCGCGCGGCCCCCGCTGAACACGACCATCGCGGTCGTCGCGACGGACGCCGCCCTGACCCGGGCGCAGGCGCAGAAGCTGGCGGGCACGGCCCACGACGGCCTGGCCCGCGCGGTGCGGCCGGTGCACCTGCTGACCGACGGGGACACGGTCTTCGCGATGGCGACGGGCGCCCGCCCGCTGCCCGAGGAGGAACACCTGCCCGGCAGCGCCGACTTCGCGGCCGGCGCGGTGAACGAGATCCTGGCGGCGGGCGCGGACGTCCTGACCCGGGCAGTGGTCAAGGGCGTCCTCGCGGCCGAGGGAGTGGACGGGCCGGGCGGCATCTACCCGTCGTACGGCGAGCTGTACGGCGGCGGCCGCTGACACGCCCCCGCCCGGCGCCGGACGGACGGGCGCCGGGCGGGAGCCCCGGAACAGGGGTGGGGAGGGGTGGGGTGGGGCGGGGGGGCGGCCCCCCCGGGGGTCAGACCAGGCGGCGGCGCAGGACGCGGTAGGCGACGGCCAGGAGGACGACGGCCAGGCCCAGGAAGACGGCCGTCTCGATCCACTGGAAGACCCAGAAGTCACTGGACGGATAGACCTTGTGATAGCGGGCGACGTAGCCGTTGTCCGCCATGCACCGCTCCATCGGGCCGCCCGACAGCTGGCAGTGGCCGTCCATGATGGAGTACTCGTTGCCGGCCTTGTCGAGGTAGCCGAACTGCCCGGTGGACCAGGCGCTCCCCACGGGCGTCTTGGGCGTCGAGCCGGGGGTGACGCGGGAGACGGGATCGATCCAGTCGGACCGGAAGGTGTTCAGCAGCAGCCGGACGGCCACGATCCACACCAGCGCCACGCCCATCGCGGGCATCAGGCGCCGGGTCAGCACACCGGCGGCCGTGCCCGCCGCGAGCCCGAAGAGGGCGCAGGCGACGGCGGCGGGTCCGGTGGCGTTGAAGATGTAACCGTCGTGCCAGTAGAGGCCGTCGAGAATGTTGGAGACGGGCTCCCACCACCAGGCCACGAGCGCGGCGAGCACGGCCGAGCCGATCACCGAGCACACGGCGGCCAGCGCGAAGCGCGTCGCGAACCAGGCGCGGAGCCCGACGCCCTGAGTGAGCGCCAGCTTGATCGTGCCGGACTCCAGCTCCCGCCCCACCAGCGGAGCGCCCCAGAAGACGCCGATCAGCACGGGCAACGCGGCGCTCAGCGAACCGAGGGCCCGCAGAGGCCCAGTGGTGTCCGACAGCAGCTGATGGGCCTCGACAGAGTCGCAGTCACCGTTCCAGCCCTTGCACGCCGACGTCGTGATCCCGTGCGCGGAGATGAACTCCGTCATGTCCGATCGCTGCCACGCCACCCAGGCCGCGCAGGCGACGAGCAGCGCGGCGCCGCTCAGAACAAGGAGTCGCTGCTGGCGCCAGGCCAGCCAGAGGGTTCCCTTCACGCGGCGGCCTCCGAGCGGGAGCCCGTACGGGGGTCGGTGCCGTCGGTACGCAGATAGGCGAGCAACAAGTCTTCCAGGGTCGGGGTTTCGGTCAGCCATCCGTCGCCGGGCGCCCGCCCGGCGTTGCGGACGAGCGCGGTGAGCTGGCGGCCGGTGACCGTCGACTCCACGACGTCCTCGGGCGCCACGCCCGCCGGCAGCCCGCCGGCGTCCGCGTCGCCGGCCCGGCCGGTGATCAGCAGGTGTTCCTCGCACAGCCGCTGCACATCACCGGCCAGCCGAACGGCGCCGTGCTTGAGCAGCAGGACGTGGTCGGCGGTGTTCTCCAGCTCGGAGAGCACGTGCGACGACATCACGACGGACGTGCCGCGCTCCGCGACCTCCGCCATGATCAGCCCCAGCACCTCGCGCCGCACCAGCGGGTCGAGGTCGGCCAGCGGCTCGTCGAGCAGCAGCAGATCGGGCCGCTTCCCGAAGGCCAGCGCGAGGGCGACCCGGGTGCACTGCCCCTGCGACAACGTGCCCACCTGCGCGTCCAGGGCGATGTCCCCGGACCGTACGATCCGCTCGGCCCCCTCCTGGTCCCACCCCCCGGCGAAAGGATTCAGCTCCCGCCCGAACCGCAGCGTCTCCGCCACCGTGAAGCGCGGGAACAGCGGCTTGTCCTGGGCCAGGAACGCCGTACGGCGGCGCGCGTCAAGGGAGCCCGGGTCGGCGCCGAAGACGTGGAGGGAACCGGCGGTGGGCTGGAGGAGCCCGGTCGCCAGGTGGAACAGCGTGCTCTTGCCCGCCCCGTTCGGCCCCACGAGCGCGGTGACCTTCCCGGCGGGCAGAACGAACTCACACCCCTCCAGCGCCCAGCCGGTACGGAACCTCCGCCCGAGCCCCGTCGCCACGAGGGCGGGCGGAGGCGGGGCGACGGTGGTCGGATCGTCGGTCACGAGTCTTCCTCCATGCGGTCGGCCTGAGGTGAACGGGCCATGCGGTCTCCGGGCGGGAGCCCGGCGTACTGCGCGTCGAGGGCGTCCGCGACCAGCGCCGCCACGTCCTCCCGCTCCAGCCCCGCCGCCCGCGCCCTGCCGACCCACGCCTCGAGCTCGCCGCGCAACGGCGACCCGGCGGCGGCCGCCGCCCGGGACAACGAGGCCGTGACGAACGTCCCCCGCCCGGGCCTCGGCTCCACCAACCCCTCGCGCTCCAGCTCGCGGTAGGCCCGCAGCACGGTGTTGGGGTTGATCGCGATCGCGGCCACGACCTCCCGGGCCGTCGGCAGCCGGTCCCCCGGCTCCAGCAAGCCCAGGCGCAGCGCCTGTTTCACCTGATGGACGAGTTGCAGATAGGTCGCGACACCGCTGCGCCGATCAACACGGAACGCGATCATCCCCACCCTCGTTTCACTAACGTGTTAGTGGAATGATGTGACCGGCTCGTGATCGCCGTCAAATCACGCGAAAGCCCCGTGTCTCCCGACGGGTCGGGGGACACGGGGCTCTCGGGCGTGGGCGGAAAGGGGCGGATCAGGCGCGGGTGGCTCCGACGAAGGCCGACCACGCGGCCGGCGTGAAGACGAGCGGCGGGCGGTTCGGATCCTTCGAGTCGCGTATCGGGACGCCCCCGGCTCTGGCCAGAGCCGGGGCCCATTCGACGCAGCCACCGCCGTCAGCGTTGCTGTAGCTGGACTTGACCCACTGCGATCCTATGAAGGCCGACCAGGCGTCTCGACTGAAGACGAGCGGCGACCGCTGCGGGTCCTTCGAGTCTCGTATCGGGACGACCCCGGATCTGACCAGGGCCGGGGCCCATTCGACGCAGTTGTTGTTACCGCCGTCGCTGTAGCTGGACTTGACCCAATCCGCCTGGGAGAGGTCCGCACGGGCACTCATGAGGATTGACCCTCCATGACTGTATGGATGAGAGTCGCCGTGTCGTTCGGCGACAGCGCACACGCAGAGATCAAATCGTAGGTCCGGGATCGCTCGCTGACGAACTCCGGATCTTCCAGAAGATGCCCTGTCGTGATGCTCTCCTCGTAGGCGACCGTGGTGCCGTCGTCCATGGCGAGTAGCGACAACGAGCCGCCTAGCAGGGCGTATTCCCCGTGCGAGAACGGCAGAACCTGCACAATCATCGACGGCATGTCCACAAGCGCGGCCAGCGCCTCCAGTTGAGCGCGCCAGACCCGGGGGCCGCCGATCGGGCGGCACAGCACCGCCTCGTCGATGATGATCGAGACGTCCGGTGGCGCGCTGGACATGAGGAGGGCCTGACGCCCCAATCGAATTCTGACCAGCTGCTCGATCTCCTCGTCCGTGGCCTTGGGCTTTCCGTTCCGGAAGATCGCTCGCGCGTAGTCCTCCGTCTGGACGAGGCCGGGCACGAAGTGGCCCGAGTACTCCTTGATCATGCAGGCCCGCGCTTCGAGCTCCATCCGGCGCCGGTACTTGTCGGGATGGACCTCATGCCGCGCCAGCCCATAGATCCGTTCGAACAGACCATCCGTCCCGAACGCCGCGTCCAGCTTCGCCGCCAGATCCGGTGGCGGAACGTAATCCGCGATCTCGATGCGCGACAGGTGGCTGCGGCTGTATCTGACCACCTCCGACAGGCCGTCCAGCGTCATGCCCGCCTGCTCCCGCCTGCGGCGGATCTCCGCGCCGAACAGGTGGCGGGCCGACTTCTCCGGCGTGAGTTCCCGTGCGCGCCGAGCCATACGTACCGTCCCCCTCAATCCCACGGTGGCGGTTGGGACCCCAACCCCTACCGACCGTACGCGCGGTCCGCAAACCTGGTGCCTGGCAAAGTAGTTGACCCGCTCGAACGAGTGAACACCCGAAGACAATCCGAGGTCTCCATGCCCACCCCTGTCCCCCAGGCAACACGCGACCCGTTCGACGAGGCGGAGGCGGCGCTGGCCAGCCTCCGCGAGGCGTTGTTCGGCGCCAGAATCTCTCTGCCCACCCTGGGGCTGCATACGGCGCCCGGTATGGAGGAGACGGTGCTCGTCGATCTCGGGATGGTGCGGCCGTCGGCGGCGTACGACCTGGCGCGAGTGATCAAGGCGGGGACGGGGACGGGGACGGGGGCGCGGGGCTGATGGAGGCGGAGGCGACGGTGGAGGTCGGGATCAATGTCGTGGACGCGGTGAGCGGCGGACGCGGCAGGGTGACGGCGATCGACGCGAACCGGATGGTGACCGTCCGGCATCCCAACGGGACGACGTGGCGGACGCCCGCGTCCAATCTGCGGCCGCCGACGGCGCAGGAGGAGCTGGGCCTGAAGGCGGCCGAGGTGACGTTCGCCCAGCGCTACGGCCGCTGGCCGGACTGACCGGGTTGACCGGACTGACCGGACCGACCGGACCGACCGGACTGACCGGACCGACCGGACCGACCGGACTGAGGCGCTGCCCGCCGTCCTACCTGCGGCGGCACGCCGGGAACGTCCCACCAGCGCGCGTTCGGGCCGGCCGCCAGGGCCGGGGCGCAGATCTCGCGGACGACGGCTCGTAGCGCGACGACCGTCGGGTCGTCGCGGCGGGCCGCCGACCAGGCGAGGACGACGCTGCACGGCGGGATGTCGGTGACGTCGACGTAGCGGATGCCGGGGCGCGGCATGAGTTCGCGGGCGTCACGGGCGACGAAGGCGATGCCCCGGCCGAGGCAGACGGCGGAGAGCAGGGTGTCCAGCGTGGTGGCGCGGTCGTCCGTGCTGAGGACGGGTGAGCCGTCGGGGCGTGGGTCGACGGACCAGAACTCCTGGTAGACGCGGGGGACGTGGTCGGCGCAGCCGATGAGCGGGAGGCCGGCGAGGTCGGCGAGGGTGACGTGGTCGCGGTCGGCGAGCGGGTGGTCGTCGGGGAGGCAGACGACCCGGGGTTCGGTGGCGATCTCCAGGGACTGGAGGCCCGGCGGTACGGGGCCGAAGCAGACGACGGCGTCGACGAGGCCCTCCAGGAGGGCCTGGGCCTGTTCGGCGAAGGTGACCTCGCGCAGTTCGACGTCGAGGCCGGGGTGGCGTTCGCGCAGGCAGCGAACAATGGCCCGTATGACGGGGAGCGTGACGGCGTAGGCGCCGAGGACGAGCCGGCCGGTGAGGGAGCAGTCGCGTTTCGCTGTCTCCACGGCCTGCCGGAGTTCGTCGGCGACGTCGACGAGGGCGCGGGCGTGGGGCAGGAGGGCCTCGCCGGCGGGGGTGAGTTCGACGCGGCGGGTGGAGCGTTCGACGAGGGTGAGGCCGAGGCCGTCCTCCAGGGCGCGGATCTGGCGGCTGAGGGCGGGCTGGCTGATGAACAGCCGCCGGGCGGCTCGGCCGAAGTGGAGTTCCTCCGACAGGACGATAAGCAGTCGCAGTTGACGGACGCTCGGGTCGGAGGAGCTGCCCTTTGCCATACAGGCAACGGTATCAATCGCGTCCGTCCCCGCATGAATGATCGCTTCCTCCCGGTACGGGCGGAAGCGGAGAATGAGGCGGGGAGGAGTCGGCCGGGGCCCCGGTACGGCAAGGGCCCGGTCCCCACGGGGGAGGACCGGGCCCTGCGGACCCGAGGGCGGGGGCAACGGCTGTCAGTGCGCCGCGGCCGCCTCCTTCTCACCGCTGACGGCGCCGGCGGCGGCGCCCTCGGCCGGGCCGTCGGCCTCGCCACCGGCCTCGGCGTCGTGCGCCTTGGCCTTGCGCGGCAGGGCGAACATCAGGGCGAGGACGACGGCGAGCACGCCGGCCCCCCACCACATGCCGTGGCGGAAGGCGTCGCCGAAGGCCTGGGCGGTCTGGCCGTGGGCCAGCTTCTTCTCGTCCAGGGCGTCGAAGAAGACGACCGAGACCAGGCCGAGGCCGATGGCGTTGCCCAGCTGCTGGGTGGTGTTGATGAGGCCGGAGGCGGAGCCGGAGTGCTCGCGCGGGACCTCGGCGATGACGGTCTCGGTCAGCGGGGCGACGATCAGGCCCATGCCGATGCCCATGACGATGAGCGGGAGGGCCATCTGCCAGGGCGCTATGTCCGCGCCGAAGTGCTCGGACTCCCAGATGTAGAGCATGATGCCGGCCATCATGGCGAGCGCGCCGGCCTGGAGGACCTTGCGGCCGAACTTCGGGACGAGCTTCTGGACGGAGATGCCCGCCGCCACCGAGACGCCGATGGAGAAGGGGATGCCGGTCAGACCGGCGCGCAGCGGGCTCCAGCCGAGACCGATCTGCATGTAGAGGGTCCAGATGAGGAAGAAGATGCCGCAGACGATGCCGAAGGCGATCTCAACGCCGATGCCGGCGGCGAAGCTCTTGACCTTGAACAGCGACAGCTCGACGAGCGGGGAGCCGTCCTTGCGGGTCTTGTGGCGCTCGTAGGCGACGAAGGCGGCGAAGACGAGCACGCTGCCGGCCATGCAGAGGTGGCCCCACAGCGGCCAGCCCAGCTCGCGGCCCTGGGTGAGGGGGTAGAGCAGCATCAGCAGGCCGCCGGTGGCGAGGACCATGCCCACCAGGTCGAGCTTGAGGGCCTGGGGCGCCTTGGACTCGGAGATGAAGGTGCGGCCCAGGATCAGACCGGCGACACCGACGGGCAGGTTGACGAGGAAGATCGGTCGCCATTCGAGGCCGAAGAGGTTCCACTGGGTGAGCAGGGCGCCCAGGATGGGGCCGGAGACGGCACCGAGGCCGACGATGGCGCCGAAGAGACCGAAGACCTTGCCGCGCTCGTGGGCGGGGAAGGTGGCGTGGACGATGGCCAGCACCTGCGGCACCATCAGCGCCGCCGTCGCACCCTGCAGGACGCGGGCCGCGACCAGCAGGTGGGGGTCACCGGCGAGACCGCAGAGCATGGAGGCGACGGTGAAGCCGCCCATGCCGAGGAGGAAGACGCGGCGGCGCCCGTATATGTCACCGAGGCGGCCACCGGTGATCAGACCGGCGGCGAAGGCGAGCGCGTAACCCTCGGTGATCCACTGGAGGATGCTGAAGGAGGCGCCGATGTCCTTCTGGATGCTCGGCATGGCGATGTTGACGATGGTGACGTCGACGAGGTCCATGAAGGACGCGGTCATCACCACGGCGAGCGCCAGCCAGCGGCGGCGGTCGGCGGCGCCCTGGGCGGGCGGATCGGTGGTCGCGGTGGTGGTCACAGGGGTGATGCCTTCCTTGTCGGTGCGCCGTCGTGGTCGTGTGTGCTCGGTGCGCCGGGTGCGCTGGGAGCGCCGGGATCGTCGCTACGGTCCGATCCTGTCCGGTCTGGTCCGGTCTCATCCGGGGTGTCGGGGTAAACCTAGACCGCGTGTAGGACAAATCGTGTCCTAGATCCCTGTCACTGTGGTGAACATGAAGGACACACCGGTACGGCTGTTGAATCTGCTGTCGCTCCTCCAGACCCCGCGCGAGTGGCCCGGCAGCGAGCTCGCCGAGCGGCTCGGCGTGAGCTCGCGCACCATCCGGCGGGACATCGAACGCCTCCGCGACCTCGGCTATCCCGTGCAGGCGACGATGGGCTCGGAGGGCGGGTACCGGCTGGCCGCCGGCGCCGCCATGCCCCCGCTGGTGCTGGACGACGAGGAGGCGGTCGCCATCGCGGTGGGGCTGCGCGCGGGCGCCGGCCACGCGGTGGAGGGCATCGAGGAGGCGTCCGTACGCGCTCTGGCCAAGCTGGAGCAGGTGCTCCCGTCCCGGCTGCGGCACCGCGTCTCCGCCCTCCAGGCGGCGACCGTCCCGCTCACCGGCGGGGACGGCGCGACCGTGGACCCCCACACGCTGACCGTCATCGCCTCGGCCGCCACCGGCGACGAGCGGCTGCGCTTCGCCTACCGCAAGGGCGACGGCACCGAGACCCGGCGGCTGGTCGAGCCGCACCGCCTGATCAGCACCGGGCGGCGCTGGTACCTGGTCGCCTACGACGTCGACCGCGACGACTGGCGCACCTTCCGTGTGGACCGGGTGAGCGAGCCGTTCGCCACGGGGGCGCGCTTCACCCAGCGCGAGCTGCCGGTGGCGGACGCGGCGGAGTTCCTGAAGCGGTCGATGGCCCGGCCGCAGCCGACGTACCGGGTGGTGGCGACGTTCCGGGCGCCGGCGGAGTTCGTGGCGGCGCGGCTGCCGCGCTGGCTCGGGGTGCCCGTGCCGGAGGGCGACGACTCGTGCCGGCTGGAGGCGACGACGTCGGACTCGCTGGAGTGGGTGGCCTTCCGGCTGGCGCTGGTCGACTGCGAGTTCGCGGTGGAGGAGCCGCCGGAGCTGGTGGAGCACCTGGAGGAGCTGGGCGCCCGCATCAGCCGGGCGGCGGTCGCCGCACGGCCGTGACGATTCCACGTGCGGGCCCGCGTGCGGGCAGGAAAGGGCCCCGGCGCAAGGGGGGGAGGCGCCGGGGCCCGGTCTATGAGGGTATGCCCTTTTACGCCGCCGCGTCGAACCCGGTGTCGTGGGCCATCTTCTTCAGCTCCAGCAGCGCGTGCTTCTCGATCTGCCGGATCCGCTC
This sequence comes from Streptomyces sp. NPDC044063, assembly GCF_056434285.1. NCBI lineage: Bacteria > Bacillati > Actinomycetota > Actinomycetes > Kitasatosporales > Streptomycetaceae > Streptomyces > Streptomyces sp. NPDC044063. Next base: position 31,875 of record NZ_JBWKFM010000041.1, on the reverse strand, counting down.
GCGCGTGAGGCCGTGCTGCTTGCCGACCTCGGTGAGCGTGCGCTCCCGTCCGTCCTCGATGCCGTAGCGCGCCTTGATGATCGACGCGGTGCGGTGGTCGAGGCGGCCGATGAGGCCCTCCAGCTCCTCGCTGCGCAGCAGCGCGATGACGGACTGCTCGGGCGAGACCGCCGAGGTGTCCTCCAGCAGGTCGCCGAACTGGGTCTCGCCCTCGTCGTCCACGGACATGTTGAGGCTGACCGGGTCGCGCGCCCAGTCGAGGACGTCGCCGATGCGCTCGGGCGGGACGCCCAGCTCGGCGGCGATCTCGGTGTGGTCGGGCTCGCGGCCGTGCTCCCGGTTGAACTCGCGCTGGACCCGGCGGATGCGGCCGAGCTCCTCGACCAGGTGGACGGGGAGGCGGATCGTGCGGGACTGGTCGGCGATCGAGCGCGTGATGGCCTGCCGGATCCACCACGTCGCGTAGGTGGAGAACTTGAATCCCTTGGTGTAGTCGAACTTCTCGACGGCCCGCACCAGACCGGCGTTGCCCTCCTGGATCAGGTCCAGGAGCGGCAGGCCGCTGCGCGGGTAGCGCCGGGCCACGGCCACGACGAGGCGGAGGTTCGACTTGATGAAGACGTCCTTGGCCCGGGCGCCTTCCTCGGCTATCGCCTCCAGCTCCTCGCGGGATGCCTCGCCGGCCTTGTCACCGCCGTCCTCCAGGCCGTCGAGGATCTGCCGGGCGTAGACGCCCGCCTCGATGGTCTGCGACAGCTCGACCTCCTTGGCCGCGTCGAGCAGGGGCGTACGGGCGATCTCGTCGAGGTACATGCCGACCAGGTCGCGGTCGGCGATCTCCCCGCCCGAGGACGCGCGAACACTGTTTGCCTCGTCCGTTCCACCCTTGGCGCTGGTGGTCCGACGACGGGCGACGGCACGGGTTGCCATGCGTACTCCCTTGCGATGAGACGGTCGCGGGGTGGGCCGGGCGACCGGTGGGGCGCCCCGTCCGAAGTAGAGAACGGCCGGAATCCGGACAGAATTCCCGGAGGACTTCTTCTTTTTTGTGATCGTGCAGTATCCTGCCCGGCCGCAAAGGGGAAGGCCTCCCACCGGCGGGGCGGAAGCGCAGGTCAGACGGGTACCCGGGGGGCGGCCGTCGCCGTCCGGCACCGGCGCCCTTGCCCGGCCGTCCGCGACTGCCCTTCCGCCTCCACAGACGCCGCACGGCGGAATGCGGTTGCCCGGAGACGTCCTGGATCGCCGGATTCGTCGACGACACGAGTCGGTGCCGGGCCCGTGATCGAGTTGCCGGGCCCCGGTGACGGGTGTGCTCTGGGGGGACGGAGGGCGAGCGAGAGGAGCCCGAGATGTCGACGCACTCGATCACGCCCGGACGGCACCCCGCCCACGAGGGCCCCGGTCCGGTCCCCGCGTCCGGGACCGTGCGCACCGAGCAGCGGCCGGCCTCCGCCGCCACCTGGGCCGTCCCGCTCGCGGGCGGCGTGGTCCTCGGCCTCTACGCCGTCTTCCTCTCGCACGACAACGGGTTCTCCCAGGGCATGGGCTGGCTGCTGGGCCTCGTCGCCGCCGTGATCTCGGCCGGCCTGGGCTACGAGCTGATCCGCGAGCGCAACCGGATGATCACCGAGGTGCGCGCGGCCGCGTTCGGCACCCTCTTCGGCGTCTCCATGGGGTTCCTGCGCAGCCTGAGCGGCGCCTCCGTGCTGGATTCCTGCTTCGTGGGCCTCTTCTTCGGCCTGGGGATGGGCTTCGCGTCGTACTACATCTTCTACTGGCACGAGCACTGACCCACGACCCCCGCGGGTCCCACCGACCGCGGGGGGGGGGGGGGGGGGGGGGGGAGGGGGGGGGGGGGGGGGGGGGGGGGGGAGGAGGGAGGGGGCGGGGCTCCAGGGGTGGGCGGGACGAGTGGAAGGGGTTGGCCGTC
>NZ_JBWKFM010000041.1:0-29932 GCF_056434285.1 Streptomyces sp. NPDC044063 | reverse complement strand
TCCTGCTCTCCCCCCCCTTCCCCCCCCCCCCCCCCCCCCCCCCACCCCCCCCCCCCCCCCCCCCCCCCCCCCCCCCCCCCCCCCCCCTCCCCCCCCGCCCCCCCCCCCCCCCCCCCCCCCGCGCCGGCATGAGCGGCAAAGCCGGCATGAGCCGGCCCTCCGGCGTCAGCCGAACTGCACCGAGCGCTTGGCCAGCCCCATCCAGAAGCCGTCGATGACGCTGCGCTGGGCGCCGAGGTCGTCCCCCGCCGCGCCCATGGCCACGAAGAGCGGCGCGAAGTGCTCGGTGCGGGGGTGGGCGAGCCGGCCGGCGGGGGCCTTGCGCTCGAAGTCGGACAGCGCGTCGACGTCACCGGCCGCCAGCGCCTCGCGGCCCCAGGCGTCGAACTCCACCGACCAGGACGGGGGCCCGGAGCCCGCGTGCTTCAGGGCCGCCAGGTTGTGGGTGAAGAAGCCGCTGCCGACGATGAGCACGCCCTCGTCGCGCAGCGGCGCGAGCGTGCGGCCGATCTCCATCAGCCGTTCGGGGTCGAGCGTGGGCAGCGACATCTGGAGCACCGGGATGTCGGCGTCGGGGTACATCTCGACGAGGGGGACGTACGCGCCGTGGTCGAGGCCCCGGTCCGGCAGGTCGTGGACGGGAGTGCCGGCGCCGCGCAGCACGGCGCGCACCCGGGCGGCGAGCCCGGGCGCGCCGGGGGCGGCGTAACGCACCCGGTAGTAGTGCTCGGGGAAGCCCCAGAAGTCGTACACCAGCGGCACGGTCCCGGTGGCGCCGAGCGCGACGGGGGCCTCCTCCCAGTGGGCGGAGATCATCAGGATCGCCTGCGGGCGGGGCAGGCCGGCCGACCAGGCGGCCAGCTCGCCCGGCCAGACGGGGTCGTCCGCGAGGGGCGGCGCGCCGTGCGAGAGATAGAGGGCGGGCATGCGCATGAGGGCCTCCTCGTCGAGGTACTTGAAATATCAAGCTTTCCGTTCTACGACCTTAGTTCATATTTATTTAAACTTCAAGAATCGAGCTCCGGACGAGCCGGGGAGAAGCGGCGGGTGAAACAGTGGATGCCATGAAGAACCGAACCGCGGCGGCGGGCGAGGCCGCGGCCCCCGCGCCCGCCGGCGAGCCCCGCTGGCTGACCGCAGCCGAACAGGACGCCTGGCGGGCCTACCGCCACGCCTCCACCCTCCTGGAGGACCACCTCGACCGGCAGCTCCAGCGCGACGCCGGCATGCCGCACACCTACTACGGGCTGCTGGTCGTCCTCTCCGACGCGCCCCGGCGGCGGATGCGCATGACCGAGCTCGCCCGGCACGCCAAGATCACCAGATCCCGGCTGTCCCACGCGATCGCCCGGCTGGAGAACAACGGCTGGGTCCGCCGCGAGGACTGCCCCTCCGACAAGCGCGGCCAGCTCGCCGTCCTGACGGACGCCGGCTTCGAGATGCTGCGGGAGTCGGCCCCCGGCCACGTCGAGGCCGTCCGCGCCGCCGTCTTCGACCGGCTCACGCCGGAACAGGTCACCCAGTTCGGCGAGGTGTGCCGCATCATCGCGTCGGGCCTCCAGCCGGCGGGCGCGTGCGCGGACCTGCCCTGGCTGCGCTGACGCGCGGGCCCGCCCGGTCGTACGTGGAAGCCCCCGCCGGCGACCGGCGGGGGCTTCCACGCGTCATGCGAACGGGGCCGGGGTCAGTGCGCCATCACCGGGACGGCGTCCTCGGCACCCTCGCCGTCACCCGAACCGGCGACCGCGCCGCCCTGGTGACCGGCGTTGATGGAGACCATGGCGACCAGCGCGGACAGCGCCAGGATGCCGACCGCCCACCACACGGCGGTGGAGTAGCCGTGGACCATCGACTGGAAGGTGAGCGTCTTCTGGTCGGCGCCCGCCGCCATGTGGTCCTTGAAGTAGTCCGTGGTGGCGCTGGCGGCGATGGTGTTGAGCAGCGCGGTGCCGATGGCGCCGCCGACCTGCTGCGAGGTGTTGACCATCGCCGAGGCGACACCGGCGTCACGGGCCTGGACGCCGAACGTGGACAGGCTCATGGCCGGCATGAAGGCGGAGCCCATGCCGATGCCCATCAGGATCAGACCGGGCAGGACGACCGTGGTGTAGGAGGAGTCCAGGTCGATCTGGGTCAGGATGGTCATGCCGAGGGCCGCGAGCAGGAAGCCCGGGCCCATCAGGAAGCGCGCCGGGACGCGGGTCATCAGACGGGCGCCGATCTGGGTGGAGCCGATGATCATCGAGACGATCATCGGAAGGAACGCCAGACCGGTCTTGACGGGCGAGTAGCCGCGGACGACCTGGAGGTAGTACGTCAGGAACAGGAACAGGCCGAACATCGCGATGGCGGCCAGGGCCAGCGAGACGTAGACGCCGCCGCGGTTGCGGTTGGTGACCACGCGCAGGGGCAGCAGCGGGGCCTTGACCTTGCGCTCGACGATCAGGAAGGCGAACAGCAGCACGGCCGCCGCGGCGAACAGGCCGATGGTGCTGCCGGCACCCCAGCCGTCGGACTCGGCGCGGGTGAAGGCGTAGACCAGGGCGACCAGACCGGTGGTGGCCAGGATGACGCCGGGGATGTCGAGCTTCGAGCGGTTGCGGCCCTCGGCCGGCTCGTGGACCACGGCGATGGCACCGATCGCGGCGACGATCGCGAAGGGGATGTTCACGAAGAACGTCCAGCGCCAGTTGAGGTACTCGGTGAACAGACCGCCGAGGATCAGACCGACACCACCACCGGCACCGGCGATGGCACCGAAGATGCCGAACGCCTTGGCGCGCTCCTTGGCCTCGGTGAACAGCACGGCGAGCAGCGACAGCGCGGCCGGCGCGAGCAGCGCGCCGAAGACGCCCTGGAGGGCGCGGGCGCCCAGCAGCATGCCGGTGTTGACCGCGGCGCCACCGAAGGCCGACGCGGCGGCGAAGCCGATCAGACCGACGACGAACGCGCGCTTGCGGCCCCACAGGTCGGAGATGCGGCCACCGAAGAGCAGCAGACCACCGAAGGCGAGCGCGTAGGCGGTGATGACCCACTGCCGGTTGCCGTCCGAGATGTCGAGGTCGGCCTGGGCGGAGGGCAGGGCGATGTTCACGATGGTCGCGTCGAGCACGACCATCAGCTGGGCGAGGGCGATGAATATGAGCGCTTTCCAGCGCTTCGGGTCAGCCGATGACATGGCGTCAGGCATGGGTGGGGCCTACCTAGCGTGTGCGGAGAGGTGGAGAAGTTCGGACTGCTGGTGCGGTGGTGCTCGGTGTCGTGACGTCCCGTACGCGCGAATGCGCGAGTACGGGGGTCAGCGACTGCACACGGAGGTTTCCTGGGCCATGCGACGCAGGTCCTCCAAAGTCGTGGGCGAGCCGGGGAGTTCCGACCGGACGGGGGTCATGAGCCCGTCCAGGAAGAGCTGGAGATGCCGTCGGGAGAATTCGTCGAAGAGCGGGTGTCCGGTGCCCGGCAGCGGTCTGGTCAGCTGAGTGATCGCCAGCATGAGGTCGCCGAGGGCGACATCGGGGCGGAGCTGACCGGACGCCCGGGCCGCGGCGACCAGCGCTTCGGTGACCTTCTCCAGGCGCTCGCGGGCGCCGACGTGGTCGGGATGGTCCCGTTCGATGCCGCTCTCGCGCAGCAACGGACAGAGGGCGCCGATCCGTTCGTCGGCGGCGGCATGGGCGAAACGCCTCAGCGCGCGGAAAGCATCGGGCTCCTCGGCTCGTGCCCGCTCCGCCTGGTCCGCGATGCGGTCCATGACGGAGAGGGTGACATGGTGGATCAGCTCGCGGCGGTCCGCGAAGTGCCGGTACAGCGTGGCATTGCCGACCCCGGCCCGTCGAGCGATTTCATCGAGCGACGACTCGCCGCCGTGCTCGACGAGGACCTCCCGGGCGGCCGCGATGATCCGCTCGCGGTTGCGGAGCGCGTCGGCGCGAAGGCGGGGCTGCGGGGCCGTGACCACGACCGATCACTCCTTACCTGGGCTGGGCTGTGCTGGGCTGTTGGGGGCTACCGGGAGACCGCTGGGGACCGCACGAGGACCGCCGGGGACCGCATGGGTCGTTCCCGCAATCGGGGACCAGCTCCCCGTTTGACAGGAACGCTCAGTTAAACGGGGAGTGGATCCCCGGATATTTCGGCTCCGGATGAGATGCGCGTCACACACGCGTCACGCATACGGGCTCACACTCCGGGGCAGGGTCTGCGGCCATCTGACGCAACCCGGCGGGCGGGCGGCCGCCGGGCGACCGAGGGTGAGCCCATGAAGACCCTGGTCATCGCCGTCACGACCGCCACCGTGCTGGCCCTGGCCGCCGCCGTGCCCAGCCCGGCCGAGGAGCGGGCCCCCGCCCTCGCCGGTGCCGTCGCGGCCGGTGCCGGCGCCCGCCCGGCCGGGCCCTGCGCGCTGCGCACCGTCACCCGCGACGTCTCGGAGGGCGCCCGTACCCCGCGCGGCTTCGCCCGGTCCAGCGGCCGGGTCCGGGCCGTCACCCTCTTCATCGACTTCCCCGACGCCCGGGCCCGCATCAGCCCGGCCCGCCGGTACGCCGAGTTCTTCCCCGCCGTCGCCGACTACTTCCGCGCCAGCTCCTACGGCCGGCTCGACTACCGCTCCACGCCCGTGCCGCGCTGGATCCACATGTCCCGCCCGTACGACGCGTACGGCATCGCGCGCGGCACGGGCTTCGACCCCGGCAGCGACGACGGCTACCACGCCCTCACCCGGGAGATCCTCGACGACGTCGACGAGGAGGTCGACTTCCGGCGCTACGACCTGATCAACGTGCTGGCCGCGCCCAACGCCGGGCCGTCCGCCCTCCGGGACGTGCGCTCGGTGACGTTCGCGGGCGCGCCGACGGGACTGGAGACCGACGACGGCGTCGACGTCCAGAACGTGTCCTTCATCTGGAGCCGGCAGACCGGCGACAGCCCCTACCGCGTCCTCAACCACGAGAACGCCCACGGGTTCGGCCTGCCCGACCTCTACTACGGCGGCCGGACGGGCGCCGTACGCACCCCGGTCGGCCACTGGGACCCGATGGACGAGGACTGGGGGCCCTCGAACGACTTCCTGGCCTGGCACAAATGGAAGCTGGGCTGGCTCGCCCCGCACGAGGTCCACTGCCTGGCCCGCCCCGGCACCCGGACCGTCACCCTCACCCCCACCTCCCGGCCGGGCGGCGCCAAGCTGGCCGTCATCCCGCTGACCCGCACCCGCGCCCTCACCCTGGAGGCGCGCGCCTCCGGCCCGCTCGACCACGCCGTCTGCCGGCCGGGCGTGCTGGTCACCACGGTCGCCTCGGACCTCCCGACCGGCACCGGCCCGATCCGCGCCCTCGACGCCACGCCCGGCAGCCGCGGCTGCCACCGGGGCGACCCCAACGTCACGGCGGGCCTGACGGACGCGGCGTTCCGCCCCGGCCAGCGGCTGACGGCGGCGGGCGTCACCGTCGAGGTCGTGGAACGCACCGGCGCCGGCGCCTACCGCGTCACGGTCACCCGCACCCGGCCACCGGCCCACCACGCCTGAGCCCCGGCCGTCGGCGGCTGTTCCCGCGCCCCCCTTCCCTGGATACCCCCCAGGGGTATATCGTTGCGTTCAGCGGGAGGCGCCGGGGGCCAAGAACCCCGGCTCCTCCCGGACCGCACGCGCACCCGCGCACCGACGACGCGAAGGAAGCAGCCATGACCTCCCAGACGACGACCTCCGGCTCCTGCTGCACCCCGGCCGGCACCTGCGGCACCTCCGCGGCCGCCGACGTCCAGGTCGGGATCACCACCGTCTACGCGGTGACCGGCATGACCTGCGGCCACTGCGAGGGCTCGATCGCGCAGGAGATCTCCGCCCTGGCCGGCGTCACGTCCGTCAAGGCCGTGGCCGCCACCGGCCTGGTGACCGTCACCTCCACCGGCCCGCTGGACGACGAGGCCGTCCGCGCCGCCGTGGACGAGGCGGGCTACGAGCTCGCCGGCCGCGCCTGAGATACCCCCACCCCGTACACGGCTCACCCCCACGCAGTTCCCGGTACCGCCGGATCGTGCCGCTCCACTGATATGGACGCCCGCAGCTCCGGCCCTCCTCCAGGAGACTCCGAATGACCAGCACCGCTCTCGAGAACGCCCCGGCACCCGCCGCGGCCGCCTCCGAAGTCGAACTCTCCATCGGCGGCATGACCTGCGCGTCCTGCGCGGCACGCATCGAGAAGAAGCTCAACCGCATGGACGGCGTCACGGCGACGGTCAACTTCGCCACCGAGAAGGCGAAGGTCTCCTACGGGCCGGGGACCGGGATAGCCGACCTCATCGCCACCGTGGAGAAGACCGGCTACACGGCCCAGGAGCCGCCGAAGCCGGCGGCCCGCACCGAGGTGGCCGTCCCGTCCGGGGCTCAGGAGGGCGACGGCGGGGAGACCGGCGCACTGCGGCAGCGGCTGCTGGTGTCGCTGGTGCTCTCGCTGCCGGTGGTGCTGATGGCGATGGTCCCGGCCCTCCAGTTCGACAACTGGCAGTGGCTGTCCCTGACCCTGGCCGGCCCGGTGGTGGTGTGGGGCGCGCTGCCCTTCCACAAGGCCGCCTGGACCAACGCCCGGCACGGCGCCGCCACCATGGACACGCTGGTGTCGATCGGCACCCTCGCCGCCCTCGGCTGGTCGCTGTGGGCCCTCTTCTTCGGCCACGCCGGCATGCCGGGCATGCGCCACGGCTTCGACTTCGCCGTCTCCCGCACGGACGGCTCCTCCTCCATCTACCTGGAGGCCGCCGCCGGGGTCACCGCGTTCATCCTGGCCGGGCGCTACCTGGAGGCGAAGTCCAAGCGCAAGGCCGGCGCGGCCCTGCGGGCGCTGCTGGAGCTGGGCGCCAAGGACGTGACCGTGCTGCGCGACGGGCGCGAGACCCGTATACCCGTGGCCGAACTGGCCGTCGGCGACCTGTTCGTCGTCCGCCCCGGCGAGAAGATCGCCACCGACGGCACGGTCACCGAGGGCGGCTCCGCCGTCGACGCCTCCATGCTGACCGGCGAGTCCGTGCCCGTGGACGTCACCGTGGGCGACGCCGTCACCGGCGCCACCGTCAACGTCTCCGGCCGCCTGGTCGTCCGGGCCACCCGCGTCGGCGCCGACACCCAGCTGTCCCGCATGGCCAAGCTCGTGGAGGACGCCCAGAACGGCAAGGCCGCCGTCCAGCGCCTGGCCGACCGCATCTCCGGGATCTTCGTCCCCGTCGTCCTGCTGATCGCCCTCGGCACCCTGCTCACCTGGCTGTTCGTGACCGGCGACGCCACCGCCGCCTTCACCGCCGCCGTCGCCGTCCTCATCATCGCCTGCCCCTGCGCCCTGGGCCTGGCCACCCCGACCGCCCTCATGGTCGGCACCGGCCGCGGCGCCCAGCTCGGCATCCTCATCAAGGGCCCCGAGGTCCTGGAGTCCACCCGCCGCGTCGACACCGTCGTCCTGGACAAGACCGGCACCGTCACCACCGGCCGCATGGCCCTCCACGAGGTCATCACCGCCCCCGGCGTCTCCGAGCAGGACCTGCTCCGCCTGGCCGGCGCCCTGGAACACGCCTCCGAGCACCCCATCGCCCGAGCGATCGCCGACGGCGCCGCCGCCCGTACGGGCATCCTGCCCACCCCCGAGAGCTTCGAGAACGTCGCCGGCCTGGGCGTCCAGGGAGTCGTGGACGGACACGCGGTGCTGGTCGGCCGCGAGAAGCTGCTGGCCGAGTGGGTCATCGAGCTGCCGGTCGAGCTCGCCGCGGCGAAGGCCGCCGCCGAGGCCGAGGGCCGTACCGCCGTGGCCGTCGCCTGGGACGGGCAGGCCCGAGGCGTCCTCACCGTCGCCGACGCCGTCAAGGACACCAGCGCCGCCGCCATCGCCGAACTGCGCCGCCTGGGTCTGACCCCGGTCCTGCTCACCGGCGACAACAAGGCCGTGGCCGAGGCCGTCGCCCGTGAGGTCGGCATCGACGAGGTCATCGCCGAGGTCCTCCCCCAGGACAAGGTCGACGTCGTCAAGCGCCTCCAGGCCGAGGGCCGTTCGGTCGCCATGGTCGGCGACGGCGTCAACGACGCGGCCGCCCTGGCCACCGCCGACCTCGGCCTGGCCATGGGCACCGGCACGGACGCCGCCATCGAGGCCGGCGACCTCACCCTCGTCCGGGGCGACCTCCTGGTGGCCGCCGACGCGATCCGCCTCTCCCGCCGCACCCTCGGCACCATCAAGGGCAACCTCTTCTGGGCCTTCGGCTACAACATCGCCGCCCTCCCCCTCGCGGCCGCCGGCATGCTCAACCCGATGATCGCCGGCGCGGCCATGGCCTTCTCCTCGGTCTTCGTGGTCACCAACAGCCTCCGCCTCCGCCGCTTCCGGTAGGCCGGACCGACCACCCACCAGCGGCGATCACCTACCATCCGCTAACCTGTCCTCGACCACCCGTACGCGGGTGGTCGAGGCCTCCGTAGCTCAGGGGATAGAGCACCGCTCTCCTAAAGCGGGTGTCGGCAGTTCGAATCTGCCCGGGGGCACACAGGACGAAGGCCCCGCCCGGTGATCCGGGCGGGGCCTTCGTCGTGTGGCGTCAAGGGTTCATGCTCAGGAGCTCATGAGGTCCGCGATGACGAGAGCGGTGACGGTGCCGCGGAAACCCCAGCCGGTGTTGCGCGAGTCGTTGGGGTGGTTGCGGCGCCACAGGGTGAGGCGCACCTGGCCGTCCTCGTCCGTGTCCTCGCTGGCGACGATCTCCAGGCCTATCTGGTCGAGCGACATCAGACAGTGACTCGGGTTGCCGTTCTCCAGCACCTCCAGCTGGTACGACTGGATCATCACGTTCATGACTGGCCGCCCCTTCTCGTCGAGGCGGATCTTGCCCGGGATCGTGAACCCCTGCTTCTGCGTGTACGCGGCCGCCTGGGGCGCCCGGTCGACCTCGAACTTCACTCGCTTGAACGCAATAGCCATTGCCCTGCCTCCGATTCGGTCCGTTCGTTGCCCGGCGAATTCGCCGAGACCATTGCTAGCACGGCTCCCGGGGTTCCTGTCACATCGAAGAATCGACTCCCGAGGGAATTCGAGCCGCTTTCCCATCCGGCATTTCCGCAGGTGGTGGCCCCTTGACAAGTGTTTTGCCGCAGCGGTAGACCACGCGACATACTTTCGCGTACGACCCTTTCCGGAAAATCCCGCGAGGCTGGCTCGAATTCTTCGCCGAGGCCCACGCCATCGGTAACGTCTGCTCCCGTCCGAACCGCGCATCGGAAAGGCGGGAGAAAATGGCACTCACGATCAGGCAGGGATTCGTCCCCCACACGCTGACGCCCGGCGGCAGGGCGGCCTTCACCATCGACGTCTCCTCGGATGTCGTCATCAGCGGTCAGAAGGAATGGATCGCGGTACGCCTGCCGGACGGCATCACGTTCCCGGAGGGCGGCGTGGTCCGGTACATCGCCGACGGCGCGAGGATCAACGACGTCCTCGGCGACACCTGGGACCCCCACAGCCGGCAGCTCCGATTCCAGAGCGAGTTGCACCTCAACGACGGCACGCCGCGGCAGAACGGCTTCTACTCGATCGACGTGCAGGCGCTCCCCGACGCGGCCCCGGGCCTCCGCAAACTGGCGGACGCGATCGAGATAGCCGGGGTCAAGGCCGACGTGGAGTTCGAGATCGTCTCCCCCCGCCCCGCCGAGAGCCTCATCAAGAACGGCGGGTTCGCCGGCGTGCAGTTCAAGGCGGACGGGAAATGGGACCCCCAGCAGGGGGTGCTCTACGCGCGGAAGACCACCGCGCTCGGTTCCTGGAACGTGGGTACGTATCAGGGCAAGGGCGTCTGGGCCCCCTCCCGCACGGGTGAACCCGGCGAGCTGATCGACATCATCAACGGTGACGCGGACGGGCACTTCCCGGAGGACCGGGAGCGTCCCTTCGTCAAGGGCGAGAACATCGTCGACGTCGACGGATCCAACACCTGCGGCTACATCGAGCAGACCGTCACGGTCACTCCCGGCAGCTGGTACGAGCTGTCGTTCCACACCGGCTACCACCTCGTGAAGGACGACCCCACCGGCCCCACCTACCTGCGGGCGGACGTGCGGTACGGGAAGCCCGACGCCGAGAGCGTGCTCGTGTGGGACGACTACGTCCAGTACTACACCGGCAAGGGCGCGGTCTCCTCCCAGGACTCCCGGAAGAAGCTCAACAACCCCGGCTGGCGCAAGCGTCGCCTGCGTTTCCAGGCGCCGGACGGCGTCAGCGAGGTGACCGTGCGATTCGCCAACCCCGGCCCTTCAGGATTCAACAAGGAACTGCCCGCCAATCCGGGCGGAAGCGCCGGAATGCTCGTCGCCCATGTGGGCCTCGTGCCCTGCGCGCCCGACCCGTACGTGGGTCGCTGAATTCCCTGGAGCCGGCGGCCCGTCGTACGCGACGGCGGGCCGCCGGCTCCGCCGTTTTCACGGGCTGCGGACATGCTTTCTCCTTTCGGTGGTCGATGCGGCGGGCCAGTCTGCTGACGGCGTGACAGCGGCGTCAACAGCGCGTCCACCGACCCGCCTGTTTCGCGTCGTGTCACCCGGCCGATAACCCCTGTTCGGCGCCCTCTTGACGCACCCCGGGAGCCCTCGCTATTCCGCGCGCCATGTACGGCCAGCGCTCCGACCAGGCTCGATGCAGGTCACAGCGACCGGAAAACGACGACTCCGCTTGGTGGACCCCGATAGTTGCCTGGCCGGTGCCCGCTTCCGCCGGGTGGCGAGGGGAAGCACCGGCTCCACCACCAGCGCGTCCATGGATCGTTCATCGACCATTTGCACGTCCGCGGTGTGATGGAAGTGTCGGCAAGTCCGTGTCCGTGCCCGACGCCCCCATCCATTCCGCGCTTCTCGCAAAAGGAGCTCTTCGCAGTGGAACGTCCCCGCATGGCCTGTGAACTCGAATTGGTGATACCCGCCTACAACGAGGAACACCGGCTCGCACCGACCGTCATCGCGCTCGCCGAGCATTTACGCGGCATGCCCGTGACCGCCGCACTGCGCGTCGTCGACAACGGCAGCAGCGATCGCACCGCCGAATGCGTCGACCGGCTCGCCGCGTCCGGCATTCCCATCACGGTGACCGGCTGTTCCCGCCGGGGCAAGGGGGCCGCGGTGGCGCGCGGCATGGTGACCACGCGGGCCCGATGGGTGGGGTTCTGCGACGCGGACCTCGCCACGCCCGCCGCCGCCATCGACGACGCGGTCGCCCTCCTGCGCGAGGGCTGGCAGGTCGTCGTCGGCTCCCGGCGCTGTCCCGGCGCCCGGGTACCCGTACGGCAGCCGGCCCTGCGGCGGCTCGGCGGGGCCGGGTTCCGGCTGGCGACCCGCCGGTTCTCCGGGCCGGTCAAGGACACCCAGTGCGGGTTCAAGTTCTTCGAGGCGCGGGCGGCGCGCACGCTCTTCGCCGGAGTGACCACCACCGGCTTCGCGTTCGACCTCGAAGTGATCGCCCGCGCCCGGGCCCTCGGGCTGAGCCTCACCGAGTTCCCGGTCGCGTGGAGCGACCAGGAGGGCTCCAGCTTCCGCCCGTTCGCCGACGGCCGTCGCGTGGCCGGCGAGCTGTGGCGGCTGCACCGGACCCTCCACCACCGGCTGCCTCCCCGCGCCGAGCAGCACCACATCCTTCTCCCCGCGCACGTACACGCGCACGCGTACGTACCCGCCACCCCGGCCACCGAGGGGGCGGGATGAGCGCCCCCACCGCCTTACGGACCGCCCTCCCCGCCGTCCAGGACTGGCACGGCCGCCACGTCGTCGTCTGCAACTGGCGCGACGGCCGCCATCCACAGGCGGGCGGCGCCGAGTTGTACTGCGAGGAGATCGCGCGCGAGCTCCACGACGCGGGCGTCCGCGTCACCTATCTCACCTCCCGTCCGCGCGGCACAGCGCGCCGCGAGGACACCGCGTTCGGCACGGTCGTACGCGGCGGCGGCCGGTTCACCGTCTACGCGTTCGTCCTGCTGTGGCTGCTGCGACACCGCCGCTCGGTGGCCGCCGTGGTCGACTCGCAGAACGGCATCCCCTTCTTCACCCCCCTCGTGCTGCGCCGCCGCACCCCCGTCGTCCTCCTCATCCACCACGTCCACCAGGGGCAGTTCGCCCTGTGGTTCCCGCGTCCCGTCGCCGGGTTCGGCCGCTGGCTGGAGGGCCGGGGCAGCGGGCTGGTGTACGGGCGGCGCGCGGTGTGCGCCGTGTCCCCCTCCACCCGGGCCGAGATCCGCCGGCGGCTCGCCGTACGCGGCCCGGTGCACTTCGCCCCCGCCGGGCTGGAACCGGCCCCGCCGCCCGCGCCCGCCCCCCGCCGCCGCTCCGCGGCCCCGCGCGTCGTCTGCGTCGGCCGGCTGGTCACCCAGAAGCGCGTCGACCTGCTGGTACGCGCCGTGCCGGCCCTCCGCCGCGACGTCCCGGACGCCGAACTGCACATCGTCGGCGACGGCGAGGCCCGCGAGGGGCTGGAGGCGCTGGTGGCCGAACTCGGCGTCGGCGACGCCGTCTTCGTGCACGGCCGCGTCCCGCACGAGGAGCGCGACGCGCTCGTCGACTCCGCCTGGATCACCGCCACCACCTCGCTCGCCGAGGGCTGGGGGCTGTCGGTGATGGAGGCGGCGGCGGCCGGTGTGCCCGCCCTCGCCTACGACGTCCCCGGCCTGCGCGACACCGTCCGGCACGGCGTCACCGGCTGGCTGCTGAACCCCGGCGACGACCTCGCGGCCGGCCTGGCCAAGGCCCTGCGCGCCGTCGAGGCGCCGGACGACGCCGCCCGCCGGGAGGAGGAGTGCCGTACCTGGGCGGCCCGGTTCACCTGGACGGCCACCGCCTCCCACCTGCTCGCCGCCGTGACCGCCGAGGAGGGCCGGCTCGCCCGCGACCGGGCGGCGAGCCGCCGCGCCCGGGCCGAGCGGCGCGTCGTCACCGACGCCTGCGCCGTGGTCACCGCCCCCGCCGACCTGCTCGCCGGGGCCGACCTCGGCTCCCTGCGCGCCACCGACCTCGTCGACCTCACCGGCCCGCGCCCCGGGCTGCTGCTGCTCGGCGCCGACGAGCGCGACGCGGCGGCCGTCCTCACCCGCATCGGCCTGGACCCCGCCGACGAGCGCGTGACCGTACGCCTGGCCCGGCACGGTGACGTCCTCGGCTGGCAGGCCCACCCCCCTTCCCGGGCGCGGCGGCATGAGACGGGCCGCCGCCGCGCCATCGCACCAGCCGCCGCCCTCGGCACCCTTTTCCTTCTTTCGCTGGCCCTGCGCCTGCCCTTCCTCGACCGCTCCTACGACGTCTTCGTCGACGAGCTCTACTACACGGCCATCAGCCGGCACCTCGCCGACGGCCAAGGGCCGGTCTTCGACGGCCAGTTCTTCGCCCTGCACCCGCCCGCCCTGTTCGCGCTGCTCGCGGGGTTCATGCGGGTCACCGGGCGGGCCTCCGGGGACCTGCTGCATCAGGTGCTCGATCTGCGTCCCGTCGTGGCCGTGACCGGCGCGGTGGTCGTGGTGGCGGTCACCGCGCTGCTGCGCCGCGCGACGCGGCCCCCGTTCGCCCTGGCCGCCGGGCTGTTGCTCGCCCTCGACCCGTTCCTCAACCGCTTCGACAGCCGCGTCATGCTGGAGGCGCAGGCCACGGCCGCCGCCGCGCTGGGCATGCTCGTGCTCTCCCGCACCCCGCCGACGGCCCGCGGCCGCGCCGCCACGGGTGCCGGCGCGGGACTGCTGTTCGCACTCGCGATCACCACCAAGGAGCCGTACGCGCTGGGCACGTTCGTGCCCGTCACCGTGCTGGGCCTGGCCGCTCGCGGCGATGTGCGACGCGTGCGGCTGACCGCGGCCGCCGTCACGGTCGCCGGCTACGCCGTCTACGTCGTGACGGTCGCCGCGACCGGCAACTGGGCGGCCTGGTGGGCGCAGAAGACCGACGGGATCGCCCGCGCGCTCGGCCTCAAGCAGATCAGCGGCTTCAACAGCGACGCCGGGTCGGTGGCGTTCACCGACCGGCTGCTCGTCCAGCTCGGCCGGTTCGCCGTGCCGTACGCGCTGATCGCGCTCGGGACGGCGGCCGTCGCGTGGCTGCTGTGGTGCCGGCTGCGGCGGCCCGCGGTCTTCGCCGGACGCCCCGGACGCTCCGGACAGCCCGGGCGGACCCTCGTGACGGCCTGGGCGGCCTGCACGCTGCTGCACCTGACCTACGCGGTGGCCGTGGGCACGCTGGAGGAGCAGATGTTCTACCCGCTGGTCGTCACCAGCACCGCCGCCCTCGCGCTCGCGCTCGACCTCACGGCCGGCAGCGCACGGCCGACCGCCGTCCTGGCCGCCGTCGCCGCCCTCGCCCTCACCGTCGACGCCGTCGTCTGGACGCGGGTCCACACCCGGCACGACGACGCCCTCCGCCGCACCCTGGCCTGGTCGCGGACGCACCTGCCCGGGGGCAGCGTCGTCGCGGCCACCGACGAGGCGGCGTCCTTCGTCCTGCCCGGCGCGCGGCTGGCCGACTGGCGGACCACCGACGACCTGCGTCGCGCACGCGTCGACTACGTCGTGCTGTCCACCGAGCTCGTGCGGCAGGGATACGCGCACATCGGCGCCCGGCTGCCCGGCGTGCTGGAGCGCGAGGCCCGGCTGGTGCACAGCGAGCGCGGGGAGACGACCGGGACGCTGCGCGTGTACGACGTGCGGGCGCTGGTCGCAGGCCCCGGACGGGCCGGGTGACAACAGTGACGACGACGTCCACCGCAGTGACGACGACAAGCACCGCCCCCGCCCCGCCCCAGGTGGACGCGACGACGGGCCCGGTCCGTGGCGCCCTGCTGCTCACCCTTTCCGCCGTCCTGGTCGGCGCGGGCAACTACGGGTTGTCCCTGTATCTCGTCCACGCGCTCTCCGCACCGGACTTCACCCTCTACTCCGCCGTCTCCTCGGTGCTGCTGAGCGTCGGCACGCTGGCCGGGGCGACCGTGCCGTGGGTGCTGGCCCGCGAGGTGGCGGACAGCGCGCCCGGCGGTGCGCGGCGGCGGCACGCGGTGCGCACCTGTCTGTGGCTGGCGCTGGGACTGTCCGTCCCGACCGCCGCCGCGGCGTGCGGGGCCGCCGCCTCGTACGCCGGCGCGATGCCGCTCGCGGGGCTGGCGGCCGCGTGCGCGGCGATCTGGCTCACCTCGGTGGGCGCCGGCCACTTGCAGGGGCGCGAGCGGTTCGCCCGGCTGGGCGCGCTGCGGGTCGGCGAGGTGGCCGTGCGGATCGCCGTCACCCTGCTGGCCGTCGCGGCCGGGTGGGGCGCCTCGGGGGCGATCGGCGCCTTCTCGGCGGGCGCGGCGGTCACGGCCGTGGCGGGGCTCGCCGCCCTGCGCGGCGACCTGCGGGGCGACCTGCGGGGCGACCTGCGCGGACGGCCTTCCGGAGCGGCCTCCGCCCGCGAACGGGACCGGTCCGGGCTGTGGCGGCGCGCGGCGGCCGTCGGCGGCATCCAGGTGCTGACCTGTGTGCTGTGCACGCTGGACGTGGTGGTCGGCGCGGCGGTGCGCGGCGGGTCCGCCGACCTGGCGCCGTACCAGGCGCTGCTGGTTCTCGCCCGGGTGCCGCTGTTCCTGTCGACGGCCCTGGCCACCGTGGTCTTCCCGCGGCTGGCGGCCGGGCGGACGCGGGAGGCCGGCGCGGGCTTCCGTACGGCCCTGCGGCTGCACTGGATCGCCGGGACGGCCGTCACGGTCGTGATCGCCACCTGCCCCGACGCCGTCACCGGGCTGGTGCTGCCCCGGCACTACACCGCGTCGGCCGCGCTGCTGCCGCCGCTGGCCCTCGCCGGGTTCGCGGCCGCGACGGTCGTGCTGGTGACGGTGGTGTTCCAGGCGTGGGGCCCGGTCCGGCCGGTCGTGCCGGCGCTGGCCGCGGCCTGTCTGCTCGGGGGCGGCGGGTACGCCCTGGCGGCGGCCCGTCCCCCCGTCCTGGCGTGGAGCGCGGCGGCGGTGACCTCGGCGGTGGCGGCGGTGACGGTGGCCCTGGCGCGGCGCCGGGTCGCCGGGCTCGGACCGGCCGCGGGGGCGGCGGGCCCGCTCGTGGCGGGCGCCCTGGCCTGCTGGGCGCTGCTCGCGCTGCGCCCGTATCCCGTGGTGTGGGCCGGTGCGGCGGTCGCCGTCCTGGCGGGCGCGGGGCTCGCGGCCCGCCCCCGGTCGCGCCGCCCGGGCCCGTACCGGGTGCTCCACCTGGGCTTCGAGGACCCCCGGCGGCCCGGCGCGGGCGGCGGTTCGGTCCGTACCCACGAGGTGAACCGGCGGCTGGCCGCGCGCGGCGTCGAGGTGACCGTGGTGGTCGCCCCGTGGCCGGGCGCCACGCCGGTCGTGCGCGACGGCGTCCGGTACGTGCCGCTGCCGGCGCGCCTGGGGCCCCTGGCCCGGAGCCGGTTCGCCGCCCAGATCGCGTACTTCGCGGTCGTCGTCACCCGCCTGCCGTGGCTGACGTACCGTCACGATCCGGATGTGGTGGTGGAGGACTTCGCCGCCCCGTTCTCCTCGGTCTGTGTGCCGTACCTGACCCGCAGGCCGGTCGTCGGGCTGGTGCAGTGGCTGTTCGCTGCGGACAAGGCGCGCGAGTTCCACCTGCCGTTCGGCGCGGTCGAGCGGCGCGGGCTCGCCTCGCACACCACGCTCGTCGCCGTCGGCGAGGGCCTCGGCGCCGAGCTGCGGGAGCGCAATCCGGCGGCCCGCGTGGAGGTGATCCCCAACGGCGTCGACCCGGCCGCGTTCTCCCGGCCCGCCGCCGTACGGGGCGACCACGTGCTCTACCTGGGCCGGCTGGAGACCACGTCGAAGGGCCTGGACCTGCTGCTGCGCGCCTACGCGCTGGCCGCCCCGCACACCACGGCCGACCTGTACGTCGCGGGCGACGGCCCGCACGGCCCGGCCGTCCGCGCCCTGGCCGCCGACCTGGGCATCGCCGACCGGGTCCGCTGGCTGGGCCGCGTCGACGGCCTGGCCCGCTTCGACCTGCTGACCTCGGCCCGCCTGGTCTGCGTGCCCAGCCGCCGCGAGACCTTCGGGATGGTCGCCGCCGAGGCCCTGGCCACCGGCACCCCGGTGCTGGCCTTCGACATCCCGCACCTGCGCGACCTGGTCACCGACGAGGTGGGCGTCCGCGTCCCGCCCGGCGACCTCGACGCCTACGCGGCCGCGCTGACCGCCCTCATCCGCGACCCGGCCCGCTGCGCGGCGCTGGGCGCGAAGGGGCCGCCGACGGTGGCCCACCTGGACTGGGACCGGATCGCCGCCACGCAACTGGCGGCCTACCACCGGGTCGCGCCCGGACCTCCGGCCCCGCACGACGCACCCGTCGCCGACGGGTGACCACTCGAAGAGGAGAGGAAAGAGTCATGGCGTTCCACATCAATCAGGGCAACCCGAACCCGCAGATCCTGGAGCCGGGGGCCAACGCCTCGTTCGCGATCGAGGTGTACGTCGACGGCGACCCGGTCGGCCCGGGCGAGATCATCCAGGTGAAGCTCCCCGAGGGGCTGGTCTTCCCGCCCAGCGGCGAGATCCGCTACATGCAGCTCGACGCGGGCATCAACCGACCGCTGCCGATCGAGAGCCGCGACCCCGGCGGCCGCCTGGTCCGCTTCAAGGCCGAGGCGATCGGCAACAAGCCGGAGGGCTTCTACTCCGTGAACGTCCAGGCCCTGGCGAACGCCGCGCCGGGTGACCGTACGGTCCCGGACGGCCTCACCATCGGCGCCACGTCGTCGAAGCTCAGCTTCCGGGTCAGCGCTCCGCAGCCGGTGGAGCGGCGGATATACGGAACCGTCGCGGCGAGCGGAGGCCGCAGCAACGGCACCGGCTTCACCTCGGTCCGGTCGGCGACCTCGACCTTCACCATCACGTTCGACAAGCCCTTCGTCTCCACGCCGGTCGTCGTGGCCACGGCGGCGATCGGCAGTGCCACGCCGATCATCACGGTCGCCAGTGTCTCCCCGACCGCGGCCGTGGTCTACACCGCGAATCCGAGCAACGCCTGGAGCCCGCAGCCGTTCCACTTCATCGCCATGGGCCTCGCGGCGCCCACGGCGTAACCACCCGTCCCCTCCCCACCGGCCTCTCCGCCGCTCCCCCGGCGGAGGGGCCCTTCCCCGTTGGGGGAGATCCGTGATGTGTTGATCGTTTTGTCTGGCGACCGACTAAGGTCGACGGAGAACGCTTCGTGGGAGGGAAAACAGCCGATGAGCCGCCGCTCCAGTGGCCTGATGGGAGTCTGGGCGGAAGCCCAGCGGCAGCAGCAGCGTCAGCACGAGGCGCGGCAGCGGGCGGCGGCGCAGGAACAGCGGGAGAGCGAACGGCAGCAGCGCGCGTACGAGCGGGAGATGGCGCGTCAGGACCGTGAGCGGCGGCAGGCGTACCGGCAGACGCGCGAGGCCGAGGCGCGCCGGCTGACCGAGGAGATCGAGGCCCGGGTCGCCGTGCTGGAGGGGATGCTGGCGGCCGGGTGCCGGGCGCCGGCGTTCACGACGGCGGCGCTGGCGCGGCCCGAGCAGTTGGAGCCCTTCAACCCCGGCCATCTGGCACAGCCCCTGGTCATGCCCGACCCCCACGACCCCCGCTACCGGCGCGACCGGCGGCAGTTCGAGAGCGACTGGTACGCGGCGCAGGCCGCCGAGGCCGAGCGGGTGCGGCAACTGGACGCGTACCGGCGGCAGTACGACCAGTGGGCCATGACCACCCTCGCGGAGACGCGGGAGTACAACGCGGGCATCGGCGAGATGGTCGCGGCGCTGCGGGACGGCGACCCCGAGGCGGTGGTGGAGTACTTCTCCGCCGCCCTCTACGCGTCCGGCGCCTGGCCCGACGACTTCCCCCACCGGATAGCCGCCGCCTACGACCCGGCCGCCCGCCAGCTGGTGCTGAACTGGGAGCTGCCGGGCCTCGACGTCGTCCCGGAGACCCGCTCCGTCCGGTACATGATCAACGCCGACGAGCAGAAGGAGGTCCCGCGCCCCGCCACCCAGCGGCGGGCCCTCTACCGCGACCTGCTGGCGCAGTGCGTCCTGCTGGCGGTGCACGAGCTGTTCGCGGCGGACGGGTTCGACACCCTCGCGTCCGTCGCCCTGAACGGCTTCGTCGAGGGCAACGACCCGGCCACCGGCCGGCCCGCGCGGATCTTCCTCGCGTCCGTCACCGTCTCCCGCAGCTCCTTCGCGAGCCTGCGTCTGGAGCAGGTCAGCGCCGTGGACTGCCTGACCGACGCGCTCGGCGGGCAGCTGTCGGCGCGCCCCGAGCAGCTCGCCGCCGTCCGCCCGGGCCGGCTGCCCGACGAGGTCGGCCGCGGCGTCGTCTCGCACGGCGGCGACGACGAACCGGACCTCTTCGAGATGGACCCCGTCGAGTTCGAGGGGCTGGTCGCCGAGCTGTTCCGGGCCCGCGGCATGCGCGCGGTGACCACCCAGCGCTCCAACGACGGCGGCGTCGACGTCGAGGCCCTGGACCCGGACCCGATCAGCGGCGGCCGGATCATCGTGCAGGTCAAGCGCTACCGGAAGACGGTGCCGCCGACCGCCGTCCGCGACCTCTACGGCACCGTCCAGGGGGCCGGGGCCAACAAGGGCGTGCTCGTGACGACCTCGGGGTTCGGCCCCGGCTCGTACGCCTTCGCCAACGGCAAGCCGCTGACCCTGGTGTCCGGGGAGGAGCTCGTCGAGCTGCTCGCGCAGCACGGCCTGCGCGGCCGGCTGGGCGGCGGCTCGCCCCGTACCGCCGCCCGGACCGGCTCGGCCGCCACCCCGCCCGGCGACCACAACCTGCTCGGCATGTCCTGGTCCGGCGGCGTCGCCCTCGACGTCTGCGCGCTGGTCTGCACGGGCACCCGCGTCCTGAGCGACGACCACTTCGTCTTCTACAACAACCCCGCCACCCCCGACGGCTCCGTCCGGGCCGCCGAGCCGACGCTCACCGACCGGGCGGCGCTGCGGGTCTCCTTCGACGCGCTGCCGACCGCCGCCGACCGGCTGGTGCTGGCCGCGGCCATAGACCCCGCGGTCGACCCGGACGCCGACCTGTCCCGGTTCACGGACGCCCGGATACGCCTCGCCGACGCGGCCGGCGCCGAGCTGGGGCAGCTGGAGGTCTCCGACGGGCGGCCCGGCGAGACGGCACTGGTGCTGGGCTCGTTCCGCAGGCGGACGAGCGGCGACTGGGACTTCGTGATCGGCGGCAAGGGCTATCCGGGCGGGCTGGAGGAGCTCGTGCGCGACTACGGCATCGACGTCGCCTGAGATCGCCCGCGCGGGCACGCGGCCGGGTTCCTTGATCGACCGGACTCTGTCGGCGGCGGCTCGTAGACTTCTTCAATGGCCGACCCCGCAACGATCAACGCCGCGACGATCCAAGCCGCGACGATCAACGCCGCGACGATCAAAGAACCCGGCGACGCCCTGGAGTGCCTGCGGCGCGTCTTCGGCTACGACGCCTTCCGCGGCGATCAGGAAGAGATCATCGAGCACGTCACCGGTGGCGGCGACGCGCTCGTCCTGATGCCCACCGGCGGCGGCAAGTCGCTGTGCTACCAGATCCCGGCGCTGGTGCGCCCGGGCGTGGGCGTGGTGATCTCGCCGCTGATCGCGCTCATGCAGGACCAGGTCGACGCGCTGCGCGCGCTCGGCGTACGGGCCGGCTTCCTGAACTCCACCCAGGACTTCGACGAACGCCGCATGGTGGAGGCCGAGTTCCTCGCGGGCGAGCTCGACCTGCTCTACCTCGCGCCCGAGCGGCTGCGCGTGGACGCCACGCTGCGGCTGCTCGACCGGGGCAAGATCTCCCTCTTCGCCATCGACGAGGCGCACTGTGTCGCCCAGTGGGGCCACGACTTCCGGCCCGACTACCTCGCCCTGTCCCAGCTGCACGAGCGCTGGCCCGACGTGCCGCGCATCGCCCTGACCGCGACGGCCACCGCGGCGACCCGCGAGGAGATCGCGACGCGGCTGAAGCTGACCGAGGCCCGGCACTTCGTCGCCAGCTTCGACCGGCCCAACATCCAGTACCGCATCGCGCCCAAGAACGACCCCCGCAAGCAGCTGCTGGAGCTGCTGCGCACCGAGCACCCCGGCGACGCGGGCGTCGTCTACTGCCTCTCGCGCAAGGGCGTCGAGGACACCGCCGCCTTCCTGGCCCAGAACGGCATCGAGGCCCTGCCGTACCACGCGGGTCTCGACGCCGGCACCCGCGCGGCCAACCAGTCCCGCTTCCTGCGCGAGGACGGCATCGTCATGGTCGCCACGATCGCGTTCGGCATGGGCATCGACAAGCCGGACGTCCGCTTCGTCGCCCACCTGGACCTGCCCAAGTCCGTCGAGGGCTACTACCAGGAGACCGGCCGCGCCGGGCGTGACGGCCAGCCCTCCACGGCCTGGCTGGCGTACGGGCTCCAGGACGTCGTCCAGCAGCGCAAGATGATCGACGGCTCGGAGGGCGACGAAGCCCACCGCCGCCGCATGGCCGCGCACCTGGACGCGATGCTGGCCCTGTGCGAGACGGTCGAGTGCCGCCGGACGCGGCTGCTGGACTACTTCGGCCAGGAGAGCACCGCCTGCGGCAATTGCGACACCTGCCTGACCCCGCCGGAGACCTGGGACGGCACGGTCGCCGCCCAGAAGTTCCTGTCCGCCGTGTACCGGCTGGCCCGGGAGCGGCGCCAGAAGTTCGGCGCGGGCCACATCATCGACATCCTGCTCGGCAAGAAGAGCGCCAAGGTCATCCAGTTCGACCACGACGCCCTGTCCGTCTTCGGCATCGGCACCGAGCTGTCCGTCGCCGAGTGGCGGGGCGTGGTGCGGCAGCTGCTGGCCCAGGGCCTGCTGGCCGTGGAGGGCGAGTACGGCACCCTCGTGCTCACCGACGCCAGCGGCGACGTGCTGGGCTCGCGCCGCACGGTGCCGCTGCGCCGCGAGCCGAAGAAGCCGGCCCGCGCGGCGAAGAGCGCGAAGGCGGCGGGCTCGGGCGCGGGCAAGCGTGCCCCCGTCGACCTGCCGGCCGAGGCGCTGCCGGTCTTCGAGGAGCTGCGCGCCTGGCGCGCGGCGACCGCCCGGGAGCAGGGCGTCCCCGCGTACGTGATCTTCCACGACGCCACGCTGCGCGAGATCGCCACGGCGCGTCCGGCATCGCTCGGCGAGCTGTCGTCGGTCGGCGGCGTCGGCGAGAACAAGCTGGCGAAGTACGGCGAGGGGATCCTGGGGGTCCTGACGTCGCTGGGCGGCGCGGCACCGGCGGCTCCTGCGGCGCCAGCGGCACCGGCTGCCCCGGCGGCCCCGGCGGCTCCGCCGGCGCAGGTGCCCGCCCCCCGGGCGGCCACCGCCTCGGACGAGGACCCGTGGCCGGACGAGGAGCCGACCTGGGACGACGAACCGCCCTACGAGGAGTTCTGAGGGGAGCTCAGAGGGGTCAGTCGCACCCCGGCCAGATGGGCGTAGACCACCACGTTGCCGAGGTACGCGTCGTCCTCCGTGGAGAAGCCGCCGCCGCAGGTGATCACCCGTAGCTCGGCCCGCCCGGAGGCCCCGTACACCTTCTCGGACGGGAAGTCGTCCCGGTCGTAGACCTCGATGGCGTCGATGGAGAAGACGGCGGTCCGGCCGTCCGAGCGGGCCACCTCCACGGTGTCGGCCTTCTTCAGGGCGCCGAGGTTGTAGAAGACCGCCGGGCCGTTCTCGTTGTCGACGTGCCCGGCGACCACGGCGGTGCCGGCGGCGCCGGGCGGGGTGCCGGCGGCGTACCACCCGGCGAGGTTCGCGTCCGCCTCCGGCGGGCTGGCCAGGCTGTGGTCCGGCAGCAGACCGAGCGGTGTCAGCGGGGCGTCGACCCGGATGGCGGGAACGACCACGCGGGTGGGCTCGGCGGGCGGCAGGGGCGGTACGCCCCACTCGCCGCGGCGCGGGGCGAGCAGGGGTTCGCCGGGCCCGGTGAAGGCCTCGGCCCGGGAGGGCTGGGGCGGTGGCGCCTGGTCCTTCGCACCGTGTTCGATCAGCCAGCTGCCCATCAGCAGGGCGATCGCGAGCGCCGTCGCGAGGAGCGCCTTGCGGCGGTGTTCACGGCCCACCCGGTCCTCCGGGCGGTCACGCGGCAGCCCGGGCACGCTCCGCAGGTAGGCGGAGCTGCCCGGGAACCCCGGAGGGCCGTCCCCGGCCCCCGGACGCCGCGCGCGCGTCCGGGGGCCGAGGTGCGGTCCGGCCGGCACCGGTGCGGACCCGCGGTCAGACCCGGCTGCCGCCGCCGCGGCGGCGCAGGAACCAGGTGCCCGCGATCGCCGCGGTGGCCAGGACGGCCGCGCCCGCCACGATCTCGGCCGTGCCCGAGCCCTCGCTCGTGCTGCCGACACCGGTCTTCATGCCGCCCATGGGGGGCGAGGCGGGCATGCTCGGCATCCCCGCCATGGCCGACGGCGAGGCGGAGCCGTGCCCCGCGCCGGAGCCCCTGCCCATGCCCGTGGCCGGGCTCGCCGAGGGGCCCGAGCCGGTGCCCGCGGCGGCGACGGAGCCCTCGGTGACGGTCAGGTCGCCGGTGGCCTCCTTGCCGTCCTCGCACTTGACCCCGATGCCGTACGTACCGGGCCGGGCCGAGTCGGGCACCTTGAACTGGCCGACCACGACCTCCTTGTGGGTGCCGGGCTTCAGCTCGAACGACGCCGGGCCGCCGACGGCGCTGGCGTCACCGGTGCCGCGACCGCCGGCACCGCAGTCCTCGGTGTTCACCGTGACCGTCGCGCCCGGCCGTACGCTGCTCGGGCTGACCTCCAGCTGTCCGAAGCCCTCGGCGTCGGTGTCGGCGAAGGCGGGGGCGCCGGACAGGCCCAGTGCGGTTATGGCGAGGGCGGTCCCGGTGAGCACTCGTGCAGTACGCATGCTTCCTCCGTGAGCGCGGACGCGGCACGTCGATGCGCCGCAGCGGAAGTCGGGATTCCGCGCTCCTCATGCCGAGCGAAGCCGCGATCCGCGGGCGCCGCAGCCGGAGGACGGCGAACGGGTGATCGCGTCACGCCACCGGGTCCGTCGCCACGCCACCAGGTCCGTCGTCACGGGCACCAGGTCGTCGCCACGCCACCGGGTCCGTCGCCACGCGACCAGGTCGTCGCCACGCCACCGGGTCCGTCGCTACGGCACCAGGTCGTCCGGGCAGCCCGTGCCGCGCGGCAGCTTGTACGGGGACGCGATGCGGTACGTGCCCGCGCGCGGGGCGCGCAGCAGCGTCCAGTCGTCCTCGGGCTCGCCCGCCCTGGCCGGCTGCACCTGCTTGGCCAGGCAGCCGTGGACGTTGACCGGCGACTCGCCGCGCGCCGCGGCCTTCGGCGGCGCGAAGGGCTTGCCGCCCTCGTCCACCAGGGCCAGCCACGGCGAGTACGGGATGCGGACCCGCACCGCGCCCGCCGCCTGCACGGTGACGGTGATCTCGTTGGCCTCCACCTTGTCCACGGTCGCCGGCGGGTCGGCGAGCGGCGTCGGGTCCTTGACCTCGTACAGCCGCCAGTTCGCGTCCGACCAGATCTCGCGCAGGTAGGGCACGCCGGTGCTGACCAGCTTGGCCTCCTCGACGCCCGCGTTGTCCGGCTCGTCGGTGGGCAGCACGACGTAGCGCACGGCCCAGCGGGACAGCCAGTCGCGGTAGCTGTCCGGGGTGAGTAGGCCCTCCTCGTAGAAGAGCGGGTTGCGCTTGAGGTCGGCCTGCCGGTTCCAGCCGCGGGCCAGGTTCACGTAGGGCGACAGCGCCGAGGCCTCGCGGTGGCTGCGGGCCGGGACGACCTCGACCCGGCCGCGGGAGGCGTCCACCCGCTGCAGCCGGTCCACCAGCGGGGCCAGCTCGCGGGCCCAGGAGGCGGCGGGGGTGGTGTGGATTATGTCGCTGACCGAGTTGACCGTCTGCCAGACCGTCACGGTGAGCACCGCCAGCACGGTCGCGGTCCAGACCCGGCCGCGGCGCAGCAGCTCGGCCCGGGACGGCCGCTCGGCGCCGGTCAGGACGGCGACGAGCACGACGCCGCCGAAGACCATGCCGAGCCGGGAGATGTTGGTGCCGATCTGCGAGGGGATCAGCCAGCACAGCAGCACGCCCAGCACGTAGAGCGCGGAGACCACCCGGACCGTGCGCCACTCGCGGGGCGTCATCGTCATCCCGAAGATGCCGGACAGGAGCGGCAGGATCGTCGAGGCGAAGCTCATGGGCTGCTGCCCGGAGAACGGGAACAGCCACGCCGACAGCGCCACGACCAGCACCGGGGTGAGCCCCAGCGCGTACGACGCCGGGCGCCGGCCGCTCAGCCACAGCGCGGCGGCCACGACACCCACGCACAGGCCGGCCACCGGGCTGGAGGCCGTCGCGAGGCCGGCCATCAGCCCGGCCAGCGCGGCCCGGCCCCAGCGGTAGCGGCCCTCGGCCCGCCAGCGCGTCGGCCACGCGAAGATCGTCGCCACGGCCGCCAGACCGAACATCATGCCGAGCCCGAACGTCACGCGCCCGGAGATGGCGTTGCACAGCAGCGCGAAGGTCCCGTACAGCGCGGGCCACAGCGGCCGCTCCACGACCCGGCTGCGGACCAGCAGCAGCGCGATCAGCCCGGCCGAGACCGTGCCCGCGATCATCATCGTGGTGCGGACGCCGAGCGCGGCCATGAGGTACGGCGAGATCACGCTGTACGAGACCGGGTGCATCCCGCCGTACCAGGCGAGGTTGTACGCGGACTCGGGGTGCTGGAGCGCGAACTCGGCCCAGGCGTCCTGGGCCGCGAGGTCGCCGCCGCTGTTGGCGAAGACCAGCACCCACAGCAGGTGCAGCACGGCGGCCACGAGGAGGGTGAAGGGCACGGTCCGGGCGAGGAAGGGGGGCCGGCCGGCCCTCCGGTGGCCCGGCACCACGGCCCACGAGGGGCGGCGCCAGCCGCCGGACCGCGCTGCGGTGGTGGTGGCGGCGCCGTCGCCGGTTCTCTGGCTGTCCGGCTGTCCCGGCTCACCGGCACGCGCCGGCCCCACGGTGGTCACTGCGGCTCTCCCCGTCCATCCCCCAGAAGTACTCCGTTCCCCCCATCTTCACGCATGCCCGGGCGATGCCGGACGGACCCCCCGTGATCGACTCGCCCGGGAGGCCCGCCCGTCATGTCAGCCGAGACGCGTCAGCTTGGACCCGAAGGACGGCTCGGACAGCGCGGTCTTCAGCGCCACCGGCACCTTGACCGCGTCCGCGCCGCTGCCCACGGTCAGCTCGCCGACCTCGGTGCCGGCCTTCGCCGTGTGCGGGATCTTGCGGCCACCGGTGTTCAGCGTGAACTTGGTGGTGAAGCCCGCCCAGCCCACGGCCGGGACGTCCTTGGTGGCCACGACCGGGGTCCGGCCGCCCAGGCCGTCCTCGACGAAGCCGACGACGTCGCCCTTCTTGACCGTGACGGCGGTCTTCATCGCCTTCTGGATGGCCGTGATCTGCGCGTAGCTCTTGTTCTTGACCATCATCAGGCTGTTCTCGGCGTTGGGGTCCAGGCCCTTGAAGTGCTGGTCCATGGTGGCGCCGACGATCAGGTACTCCTTGCCGTCGAGCTCACGCCGGGCGGCCCACATCAGCGCGCCACCGGCCGGACCGCTGGAGCCGGTCTTGATGCCGAGGACACCGGTGTGCTTGACGAGCAGGGTGTCGTTGTTGTTGTTGATCCGCTCGCCGAGGCCGGGGATGTCGGCGTTGGGCTGCGTGGTGATGTCCCGGATGACCTTGTTCTTGATCGCCACCTCGGCCAGCTTGACCTGGTCGCCGGCGGTGCTCTTGGTCGTCGCCTCGAGACCGCTCGGGTCGGTGTAGGTGGTGTTCGTCATGCCGAGGGCCTTGGCCTCGTCGTTCATCTTCTTGACGAACGCCTCCTCGGACCCCGAGTCCCAGCGGGCGAGCTGGCGGGCGATGTTGTTGCCCGACGGGATCAGCAGCATCCGGAGCATGTTGTACTCCGAGTACTTCTGACCGGCCCGGACGTTCACCCGGGACTCGTCCTCGGAGCCCGCCTCCTTCTCGGACTGCGGGTCCATGGTGATCATCTCGCCCTGCTCGTTCGGCTTGAGCGGGTGGTTCTTGAGGATCACCCAGGCGGTCATCACCTTCGCGACGCTCGCGGTCGGCACCGGCTTCTGCTCACCGGACGTGCCCACCTCGCCCGCGCCCACGACCTTGGCCGCGGACTGGCCCTCCTCGGGCCAGGCGAAGGAGGGCTTGTCGCCGTCGAAGGCGAAGTTCTTCTTCGCGCCCAGCGCGAGGTGCGGCTCCGGCAGCGGCCGGAACATCTGCACGACGACGAAGACGATCCCGAGGAGCGCCACCAGCGGCGTCCAGATCTTCACCCGGCGCATGACCGTGCGGGTGGGCGTCTCCGGCGGCGGCGGAGTGTTGGTCAGCTGGGCCAGCAGGTCCAGCGGCGCCTGGGGCCCCTGCGGCCGGCCACCGGGGGCCGGCGCGGCCGGCGGCACGGACACCGGGACGCCGGGCTTGGCGGGGGTGGCGGGCTTGCCGGGAGCGGCGCCGGCCGGGGAGCCGGCCGGCTTGGGGGCCTGGGGGGCCTTGGGCGCGTTCGGGGCCTTGGGGGCCTTGGGAGCCTTGGGGGCAGCCTTGGCGGGGGCCTCGTCGTCCTTCTTCAGCGGGACGAACTGGCTCGGGCGCCCCTGACCCGGCGCGGGGGCCGGGGTGGGGGCCTTGAGCAGCTCGGTGGGCTGATCGGGGGAGGAGGCGGCCTTGGCGCCCTTCCCGGGCTTCTCGGCCTGGTCGCCCTTCTTGCCCTTGTCGCCCTTCTCGTCCTTGGGCGTGACCGTCTTGAAGACGGCCGTGGGCCGGTCGACGGCGGGCTCGGCCTTGTCCTCGCCGGCCTCGCCGTCCGCGCCCTTCGGCGTCGGGGCCCGGAAGACGGCGGTGGGCTGATCGGCACCGGCCGGGACGTCCTCGGCGGGCTTGGAGGCCTTGGCGTCCTTGGCAGCGGGCTTGTCGTCCTTGGCGGCCGGCTTGTCGCCGTCCTTGCCCGGGAGCGTACGGAAGACCGCCGTGGCGCGGTCGACGGCCGGCTCGGAGGCCTTGGCGTCCTTGCCGTCCTCGGCCGCGTCCTTGGCGGCCGGCTTGTCGTCCTTGGCCGCCGGCTTGTCGCCGTCCTTGCCCGGGAGCGTACGGAACACCGCGGTGGCACGGTCGACGGCCGGCTCGGCGGCCTTCGCGTCCCTGCCGTCCTTGCCGTCCTTGCCGTCCTCGGTGTCGCCCTTGGCGCCCTCGGCGTCCTGGGCAGCAGGCTTGGCCGCCGGCTTGTCGCCCTTGACGGCCTTCTCGCCGCCGGCCGGGGCCCCGCCCTTGCCGGAGGCGACGGCGTCGCCCTCGGCCTCGTCGTCGGCACCGGCCACCCAGGCCTCCACGGCGGCCTTCAGACGGGCGTCGCCGCCCGAGGCCTTTGCGGATGCACCGGCGCGGTCCGCGCCCTTCCCGGCGTCCTTACCGGTGTCCTTACCGTCGCCGGCCGGAGCCGCCTCCGGCTCCTCCTCGGAGGAAACCTCGGGGGAGACGTCATCCACGGAGGCGGCCTCGGCCGCCTTCACCGCGGTCTTCACCGACGATCCCGATTCCCGGATGACTCCGAGCCTCGGATCGCGTTCGTTGCCGGTCGTGCCAGCCGTCTCCCCCGACGACTTCCGCTGCTCCGACTTGTCGGGGGACTCGCCCGCCACCGATGCCTCCTCGAATTCCCGCGCCATACGCCGAGGCGGGGCGACTGGTCGCCCCGCTCCCCGATCCTCTCAACGTGTACCAGTGTCCTCCGCCGCCGTCCCGCCGTAGCGCGACCGTACGGTCAGAGGACATCGTCGGGCTTCACCCACGTGCAAGACGAGACGACATACCTACCGGTTCCCGCCCGAAGCCACCACGCACTCTCGACAGACCAATGTGAGAGGGGTCACCCTGTCACTCATCCACGCGGGGAGGCATGGATGGGCAGGAGCCGCAGAACAATTCCGGAGGAGCTTCTGCTGCTCGCCTTGGACCCGGCTACGGGAACAACGGCGCAGCCGCAGTCGCTCGACCTCGGTCTCGCCGGGGCCCAGCTCGTGGAGCTGGCTCTGGCCGGGAGGATAGCCCCGGACGGGGATCGTATCGCCGTGGTGCACCCACGGCCGACAGGAGATCCGACGCTGGACACCGCGCTCGAACTGCTGCGCAGGCGCGGCAGCCCGGTGCGGGCCGTCCACTGGATCGGCGGGCCGCGGCTGGGCCTGCGGCAGACGTATCTCACGCACCTGGAGCGGTGCGGCATGGTGCATGCCGTGGCGGGCCAGATGTGCGGGGTGCTGCCGACGACCCGGTACCAGGCGACGGACACGGCCATCAGCCGGGAGATCAGGGCCCGGCTGGACAGCGCGATCCGCACCGGCGTGCCGCCGGACCCGCGGACCGCGGCGCTCGCCGCGCTGGCCCACGCGGTCGGTCTCGGCAAGCACCTCTACCCGGGGAACGAGGGACGCTCCTCGCGCTCCCGGCTCCGGGACCTGATCCGGCACGACCCGATGGGCGGGCTGGTGGCGCACGCCGTGATGGACGTGCAGAACGGCGTCGCGGCGCAGCCGCGGCGGGCGCCGGCGGCGGCCGGCGGCAATGGCCCGGGGCGCCGGGGCACGGCCGTGCGGCCGTCGTCCGAGGCGGCCGCGGCGAGCGCGGCGGGCGCGCAGCAGGCGGCGCACCGTGGCGTGATGGCGCGCGCGGGCGTCTCGTGAAACGGTTCGGCAGCCGCTGAACCACCCGGTGCGTCCACTGCTCCGACCCGTACCGCACCGCGGTCCCCATGGCCCGGTCCGGCAGCCGTGACGGGGGGGGGGGGGGGGGGGGGGGGGGGGGGGGGGGGGGGGGGGGGGGGGGGGGGGGGGGGGGGGGGGGGGGGGGGGGGGGGGGGGGGGGGGGGG
>NZ_JBWKFM010000040.1:24635-63842 GCF_056434285.1 Streptomyces sp. NPDC044063 | reverse complement strand
TTTGCCACCGCACACTTCTACACCCCCCCCCCCCCCCCCCGCGGCTCCCCCCCTCCCCCCCCCCCCCCCCCCCCCCCCCCCCCCCCCCCCGCGGGGTTACTTGCCGGTGGCCGGGGCCGGGTCCGCCGCGTAGGCCGCGTCCTTCATCAGCCACGTGGCCAGCGCCTCGCCCGGCTTCTGCGCCAGGGCGGTGAAGGTGACGCCCAGCTTGACGGCGCCCTTGCGGTTGAGGTCCATGTCGTCCTGGACGGTGACCAGGCCGCGCGGGATGACGATGCGGTACTTGATGTCCGCGCCGTCGCTGAACTCCAGGCCCAGCGCGCGCTCGTCCTCGCCCTGGTTGGTCTGGATCTCGTACTTGTAGACGCCGTTGTTGACGACGCCCGGGTCGATCTTGCCGCCGCCGAAGAAGAACGGCAGCGTGTCCTTGTTGAGCTGCAGCATGCCGAACTTCACCGTCAGCTCGCGCTCGGTGTAGATGGTGCGGGCCGGGGTGAGCGACTGCCAGGTGTCGACGTTGGCCGTCTTGCCCTTGCGGCTGAACTTCACGCCGTCGGTGCTGGTGTAGCCGAGGTCGCGCCAGCCGGCGCCCCACTCGGCGGAGTTGAGGTCGGTCGGGCCGACGGTGCCGGGCTGGGCGACGAGGATGCGGCCGGTGCCGGCCACGCGGATCTCGCTCGGGTTCATACCGGGCATGGGGTTCTCCTTGAAGAGACGTGAAGAGGGATGAAGTGGTGGATGACGAAGGCCCCGCCGGGATCGGCGGGGCCTTTGGGGCGGGTGGTGCGCTACTCCGGGCGGTGCTCTACTCCGGGCGGAGCGAGAAGCGCACGGTGGTGAGGTAGCGATTGCCGGCGGGCCGGTTGTAGTCCGGGAGCCAGCGCACGGCCTCGGTCTCGACGACGTCGGTGACGACCGCCGTGCCGTAGCGGGTGCCGCGGAGCTGGAGGAGGGCGGCGCGGACGGCGAGCGACACGGCGTGTGCCGCCGTCTTGTCCGGTCCGTAGACCTCCAGCTCGACGAGGGGCTGGTCGAGGTGGAGGTCGTCGACCCAGGCGCCGCCGGTCCGGGAGACCAGCACCGCCTTCCGCGTACCGTCGAAGTCGGCGGGCGGACGGTTGTCGACGACCACGCCGGCCAGCTCCGGCCGGTACTTGAGGTTCTCGACGACGAGGCGTTCCACGTCGGGGAACGAGAGCTGTGCTTCGTTCACAGGTGCTCCTTTGCGTAACGCGAAGCGGCGGACGCCGTGCCCTTGTCGTGGGCACAGCTCCGCCGCTGCATCTATTGTGAACGAGATCGCGCGAGTGCGCAACAAGTAGTTTCGAGCCCGCAATCAGAAGGGGTTCAGTAGCCCGGCCCCAGCCGCAGCGTCTCCTCCCGCACCTCCGCTATCCGGGCCTCCACCTCGTGGTACCGGTCGACGACCTCGCGCCCCGGCCCGAGTTCGACACGACCCGCGTCCAGGTCGCGCAGGTGGTCGCCGATGGCGTTCAGGCGGACCTCCAGGGCGAACTTGCCCTGCGCGGCCGGGCCCGCCCAGGCCAGTTCGCCGGCGGCCGCGGCCAGGGTCGCGTGGGCGCGCTCCCGGACCGGCGCGATCTTCTCCCGCAGCTCCGCGAGGCCGGTGGCGGTGTCGGCGATGTCCCGGGTGAGCGCGGCCACCTTCTCCATGACGGCTACGCGCGACCCGATGTACTCCGAGAGGTACTCGACGGCCGGCGTCATCACCTCGAAGTCCACGTCGGAGGCCGCCTCGACGGGGTCGTCGCGCCAGGACGCGCGCGTGCGCCCGTACGCCGCCGTCTCGTCGCGTACGTCGTCCCAGAACTCCTCGACGCCGGCGAACCGCGCCCGGACCGACTTCCCCGGCAGGCCCGTCCCCTCGGCGAGCAACTCCTCGAGCACCTCGCGCATCTC
This sequence comes from Streptomyces sp. NPDC044063, assembly GCF_056434285.1. NCBI lineage: Bacteria > Bacillati > Actinomycetota > Actinomycetes > Kitasatosporales > Streptomycetaceae > Streptomyces > Streptomyces sp. NPDC044063. The sequence continues at coordinate 61,922 of NZ_JBWKFM010000040.1, read as the reverse complement.
GCGGAGGGTGTCGAGGTTCTCGCACGTCATGCGGTGGGCGTCGTCCGCCATGGTGAGCATGGCGCTGAAGGTCTCGCGCGCCTCGGCCAGCATCTCGTCGTACGTGGGCTCCGCCCGCTTCCGCCCCCACATGCTCCGTCCGCCCCTCTTCCGCGTCCCCGTGCCGTATACATAAAGGATCTTATGTTCGAACCGACTGTCCGGTTCGTATCGCGGAACGTTCCCCTGAGGAGACGGAGTGTCAGGGCAGCGGGATAGATTAATGGGCACGGAGGGGCAAATGAGTCGGCGAACAGCACCAGGGGGCGGCATGAGCGGGTACGTCGTGGCATGCGGGGGGTGCGCTCGATGAGTTCGCACAGCGAGCGGATCACCGAGGTCGTGGCCGCCACCGTCGAGGTCGCCGCCGAGTCCGGGCAGGCCGGGATGTTCACCGACGAGGTCGCCCAGGCGCTCACCTCCGTCGTGGGGAAGCTCGCCGCCAAGGCGGTCGACGCCGCCGAGGTGCGGGGGTTCGTCAGCGGCTGGCAGGAGGCCGTCGAGGCCGCCGACGGCCCGGGGCGGCAGCCCGCGCCCGGCGCGCAGGTCTACCGCATGCCGTCGTGGAGCGCCGCCGACTCCAGCGAGCCGTCCAACGCCTAGTCGGGGAGTGTCAGGGCGCGTACGCCGAATGCCCCGGAGCCGTGCGGGCTCCGGGGCATTCGTATGGAGAGGCACTCGTACAGAGGGCATTCGTATGTCTCGTACAGAGGCACTCGTATATATAGGGCGCTCGGGCTACCGCTCGTGTGCCCGGCGCGTCGCGCGTTCCGCCGCGAAGACGTCCTCCAGCCGGAAGAGGTGCCCGCGGCCGCGCCGCCCCGCCGGGGCGAGGTGCCCCAGCTGGACCCACTTGCGGATCGTGTCGGGGACGACGGCCGCCTCCTGGGCCGCGATCGCCGTGGTCACCAGGCTCATCGCCGCACCCCCTCCCCGCGTCCGAGCCACTCCGCGCGGTCCCACGCGTGGCGGTGCCGGTCGTCCGTACGGCAGGGGCAGGCCACGTCGTCGCAGCGGCAGCCCGGGTTCACGCACAGCACCTCCTCGCGCCGCGGGAAGACGCGCAGCGACACCGAGTCGCAGTACGGGCAGCGACCCCCCACGCGGACCGGGGTCTCCGTGCCGCCGAGCGCGACGGCGCAGCGGTGCGCCATCCGGCGGGCCTCGCCGCGCACATGGACGGCGAGCGTGGCGTCGGGGTGGGCGGCCACCCGGTCCAGCAGGGCGAGCAGACGGAGCAGCCGCTCGGGGACCGTGCCGCGGCGCGGCCGCGGCAGGCGCAGCTTCTCGCAGACGGCCTCCTCCAGTTCCACCACGCCGTCGGTGATGTCGCGGATGGTGTCGGAGACGAAGAGGCGGACGGGCGTGCCGGGCCCGGACCGGGGGCGGGGACCGGCGGGGGAGGGGCGGGCGCCGCGGCCGGGGGCGAGCTCCCGGCCCAGCTCGGGGAACTGGCGGAGCAGGATGCCCAGCCAGGTCCCGGCGTCGTCGTTCGTGGTCATCACTGCTCCTGCTCCTGCTTCTGGGGGTGCTCGGGCGGCGCGGGTATCCGCACCTCCCGGCCGTTGCGCCACAGCCGTCCGCCGCTGACGCCGTCGAAGAAGCTCTCCGCCGGCGCGACGGCCTCCAGGCAGGGGCGCCGTACGGGGCAGCCGGCGCAGGCCCGCAGCGCGGGGAGCGCCGCCGCGGGCCGCCGGGCGAAGACGGCCGCGTCCGGCAGGCCGGCGCAGGCGGCGTATGTGCGCCAGTCGGCGGAACGGCGGGCGGGGCCGGGGTGCGGATAGCCGGCGACGGGGGCGCGGAGCGCGGATGCGGGCATGGCGGGTCGGTCCCTCCACGGGGCGGACGGGTACGTGTTGCGTGGGCGTGCGGCGGCGAGGCTCGTTGCGAGGTTGCGAGGGCGCTTGTTGCGGTGGCGCAATGAACACTAGACAGCTTGCGTGCGAGAGCGCAACAAATGACAAGTGCATATGCCCCGGCCCGCCCCGCACCTGCGAAAACCGGCGAATTTACCTCTGCGGGGTGGCGAGTTGCGACCCCGCGCATCATCCTGTTCATTGCGTGCGCGAACGGACGGTAGGGTTTTGGGTGCGGAGGGAGCGTGCTATGGGCGAAAAGGGCTCGGACATGGAACGGTTCGCGAGCTGGGTCGAGCGGCTGATGCGGGAGCGCGGCTACGACATCGACAGCCCGCGGGGCGGTGGCAGGTCGCGTCTGGCGGAGGACGCCGGGGTGCATCGCGCGGCGGTGACCCGGTTGCTGCAGCGCCAGAGCCTGCCGGACCTGGAGACCATGCGCGCCCTGGCGCGGGTCCTGGGCGTCGGGCTGCGCGAGATGCTGATCGAGTCCGGCAAGGTGTCGGCGGAGGACCTCCCGCTGCCGGGCGGGACGCCCGCCGGTGCGGTCGCCCGGGCCGCCGGGCGTGTGACGCCGCCGGAGGCCGCCGAGCTGCTGGGCATCCCGGACAGCCACCGGCGCCAGTTCGTGGAGATGACGGAGATGATCCTCGCCGTCAGCGGGGCTCGTCCGGACGATGCCCGACCCGCTCGGAGGGGCGTGTCGGCCGGCCGCTGAGTGTGGCCGGCATCACCCCTTCGGCGACCCCCGGCGCGCCCCGCGAGGCCCCTTTGAACTGCGACGTGCGCAGGCCACGGGGGTGTCCTCCGTGTGTGCATTTGTTTTGACCCCAGCCCATGCGGTAGGTACGCTCTGACCTTGTGCCTGGGGTGTCCCTGGGCTCTCGTGCGTGCCTTCAAACCGTGCGAGGGGCCCGGACCCGAGCGTTCCCGGAACGGCTCGGAGACACCGAATCTGCATCCAACCGCCATTCGGCGGGGGTCTGCAGCCTTCGACACGCCCGACCGCGTGGGTCGGCGGGTTCCCGGGTTAGTTTTATCGAGATCACAGAAACCGGAGAAACGGTGCCTACGATCCAGCAGCTGGTCCGGAAGGGCCGGCAGGACAAGGTCGAGAAGAACAAGACGCCCGCACTCGAGGGTTCGCCCCAGCGCCGCGGCGTCTGCACGCGTGTTTTCACGACCACCCCGAAGAAGCCGAACTCGGCGCTCCGTAAGGTCGCGCGTGTGCGTCTGACCTCCGGTATCGAGGTCACCGCTTACATTCCGGGTGAGGGCCACAACCTGCAGGAGCACTCCATCGTGCTCGTCCGCGGTGGCCGTGTGAAGGACCTGCCGGGTGTTCGCTACAAGATCATCCGCGGTTCCCTCGACACGCAGGGCGTCAAGAACCGTAAGCAGGCTCGCAGCCGCTACGGCGCCAAGAAGGAGAAGTAAGAATGCCTCGTAAGGGCCCCGCCCCGAAGCGCCCGGTCATCATCGACCCGGTTTACGGCTCCCCTCTGGTGACGTCGCTGATCAACAAGATCCTCCTGCACGGCAAGCGCTCCACCGCCGAGCGCATCGTGTACGGCGCCATGGAGGGTCTGCGCGAGAAGACCGGCAACGACCCGGTCATCACCCTCAAGCGCGCTCTCGAGAACGTGAAGCCGGCTCTCGAGGTCAAGTCCCGCCGCGTCGGTGGCGCCACCTACCAGGTGCCGGTCGAGGTCCGTCCGGGCCGCGCCTCCACCCTGGCGCTGCGCTGGCTGGTCGGTTACTCCCGCGCCCGTCGCGAGAAGACCATGACCGAGCGCCTCATGAACGAGCTGCTGGACGCCTCGAACGGTCTCGGCGCCTCGGTCAAGAAGCGTGAGGACACGCACAAGATGGCCGAGTCCAACAAGGCCTTCGCGCACTACCGCTGGTAGTCGCTACCCCCATCGAGAACCGAGAGAAGACTGAGCCATATGGCCACCACTTCGCTTGACCTGGCCAAGGTCCGCAACATCGGGATCATGGCCCACATCGACGCGGGCAAGACGACCACCACCGAGCGGATCCTGTTCTACACCGGTGTTTCGTACAAGATCGGTGAGGTCCACGACGGCGCTGCCACGATGGACTGGATGGAGCAGGAGCAGGAGCGCGGCATCACGATCACGTCTGCCGCGACGACCTGCCACTGGCCGCTGAACGACGTCGACCACACCATCAACATCATCGACACCCCGGGCCACGTCGACTTCACCGTCGAGGTGGAGCGTTCGCTGCGCGTGCTCGACGGTGCCGTGACGGTGTTCGACGGCGTCGCCGGTGTTGAGCCCCAGTCCGAGACCGTTTGGCGTCAGGCGGACCGCTACGGCGTGCCGCGTATCTGCTTCGTCAACAAGCTGGACCGTACGGGTGCCGAGTTCCACCGCTGCGTCGACATGATCGTCGACCGCCTGGGCGCGGTTCCGCTGGTCATGCAGCTGCCGATCGGTGCCGAGGCCGACTTCAAGGGCGTGGTCGACCTCGTCCAGATGAAGGCTCTGGTCTGGTCCGCCGAGGCCGCCAAGGGCGAGATGTACGACGTCGTCGACATCCCGGCCACGCACACCGAGGCTGCCGAGGAATGGCGCGGCAAGCTCCTCGAGGGTGTCGCCGAGCACGACGACGCCATGATGGAGCTCTTCCTCGAGGGCCAGGAGCCCACCGAGGAGCAGCTGATGGCGGCCATCCGCCGCATCACGCTGGCCTCCAAGGGCGGCGCCGACTCCGTCACCGTCACCCCGGTGTTCTGTGGCACCGCGTTCAAGAACAAGGGCGTTCAGCCCCTGCTCGACGCGGTCGTGCGCTACCTGCCGTCGCCGCTGGACATCGAGGCCGTTGAGGGCCACGCGGTCAACAACGCCGACGAGGTCGTCAAGCGCAAGCCGTCCGACGACGAGCCGTTCGCCGGTCTTGCCTTCAAGATCATGAGCGACCCGCACCTCGGCAAGCTCACCTTCGTCCGGGTTTACTCGGGCCGCATGGAGGCCGGCACCCAGGTGCAGAACTCCGTGAAGGGCAAGAAGGAGCGCATCGGCAAGATCTACCGCATGCACGCGAACAAGCGTGAGGAGATCGACTCGGTGGGTGCCGGCGACATCGTCGCCGTCATGGGTCTCAAGCAGACCACCACCGGTGAGACCCTCTGCGACGCGGGCAACCCGGTGATCCTCGAGTCGATGGACTTCCCGGCCCCGGTCATCCAGGTCGCCATTGAGCCCAAGTCCAAGGGCGACCAGGAGAAGCTGGGTGTCGCCATCCAGCGCCTCGCCGAGGAGGACCCGTCCTTCCAGGTCCACACGGACGAGGAGACGGGCCAGACCATCATCGCGGGTATGGGCGAGCTGCACCTCGACGTGCTGGTCGACCGTATGCGCCGTGAGTTCAAGGTCGAGGCCAACGTCGGCAAGCCGCAGGTCGCGTACCGCGAGACGATCCGCAAGGCCGTCGAGCGTATCGACTACACGCACAAGAAGCAGACTGGTGGTTCCGGCCAGTTCGCGAAGGTGCAGATCGCGATCGAGCCCCTCGAGGGCGACGGTTACGAGTTCGAGAACAAGGTCACCGGTGGCCGTATCCCGCGGGAGTACATCCCGTCCGTGGACGCGGGTTGCCAGGAGGCCATGGAGTTCGGTGTTCTGGCCGGCTACCCGCTGACCGGCGTCAAGGTGACGCTGCTCGACGGTGCCTACCACGACGTCGACTCCTCCGAGCTCGCGTTCAAGATCGCCGGTTCCATGGCGTTCAAGGAAGGTGCCCGCAAGGCGTCGCCGGCTCTGCTCGAGCCGATGATGTCCGTCGAGGTCACCACCCCCGAGGACTACATGGGCGACGTCATCGGTGACATCAACTCCCGCCGTGGCCAGATCCAGGCCATGGAGGACCGTCACGGCGCCAAGCTCGTCAAGGGCCTGGTTCCGCTGTCGGAGATGTTCGGCTACGTCGGCGACCTCCGCAGCAAGACCTCGGGTCGCGCAAGCTACTCGATGCAGTTCGACTCCTACGCCGAGGTTCCGCGGAACGTCGCCGAGGAGATCATCGCGAAGGCCAAGGGCGAGTAAACGGGCTCCCGTCTCCACAGACGAGGCTCACGCTTTAGGCTTGACACCGACTGTCGGGGCATTCCCTTGCAAACCGTGAGGAATGCATCGGATGCCCCGGCGGACGGCACCCCAGCAAAGATCCCTGGCGCCGACCGAATCTAGGCGTACAGAACCACTCCCAGGAGGACCCCAGTGGCGAAGGCGAAGTTCGAGCGGACTAAGCCGCACGTCAACATCGGCACCATCGGTCACGTCGACCACGGTAAGACGACCCTTACCGCGGCGATCACCAAGGTGCTGCACGACGCGTACCCGGACCTGAACCCCTTCACGCCTTTCGACGAGATCGACAAGGCCCCGGAGGAGCGTCAGCGCGGTATCACCATCTCGATCGCGCACGTCGAGTACCAGACCGAGTCGCGTCACTACGCCCACGTTGACTGCCCGGGTCACGCGGACTACATCAAGAACATGATCACCGGTGCCGCCCAGATGGACGGCGCGATCCTCGTGGTCGCCGCGACCGACGGTCCGATGCCGCAGACCAAGGAGCACGTGCTCCTGGCCCGCCAGTCCGGCGTTCCGTACATCGTTGTCGCCCTGAACAAGGCCGACATGGTGGACGACGAGGAGATCCTGGAGCTCGTCGAGCTCGAGGTCCGTGAGCTCCTCAACGAGTACGAGTTCGACGGCGACAACGCTCCGGTCGTCCAGGTCTCCGCGCTGAAGGCGCTGGAGGGCGACAAGGAGTGGGGCGAGAAGCTCCTCGGCCTGATGAAGGCTGTCGACGAGAACATCCCGCAGCCCGAGCGTGACGTCGACAAGCCGTTCCTGATGCCGATCGAGGACGTCTTCACGATCACCGGTCGTGGCACCGTCGTCACCGGTCGTATCGAGCGTGGTGTCCTGAAGGTCAACGAGACCGTCGACATCATCGGCATCAAGAACGAGAAGACCTCGACCACCGTCACCGGTATCGAGATGTTCCGCAAGCTGCTCGACGAGGGCCAGGCCGGTGAGAACGTCGGTCTGCTGCTCCGCGGCATCAAGCGCGAGGACGTCGAGCGCGGCCAGTGCATCATCAAGCCGGGTTCGGTCACCCCGCACACCGAGTTCGAGGCCACGGCCTACATCCTGTCGAAGGACGAGGGTGGCCGTCACACCCCGTTCTTCAACAACTACCGTCCGCAGTTCTACTTCCGTACGACTGACGTGACCGGTGTTGTGACCCTCAAGGAGGGCACGGAGATGGTCATGCCCGGCGACAACGCCGAGATGACCGTCAACCTGATCCAGCCCGTCGCCATGGAGGAGGGCCTGCGCTTCACCATCCGTGAGGGCGGCCGCACCGTCGGCGCCGGCCAGGTCACCAAGATCAACAAGTAAGTCCGCTTGCTTGACGGTCTGACCTGAAGGTCGACAGAAGGGCCCGCACACCGCGAGGTGTGCGGGCCCTTCCGTGTTTCCGGGTCCGGGTCCGGGGCCTTCGGATGCCTCAGCGGTCCTCGTCCGGGACGTACGGCAGGATCTGCCGCAGCAGCCCCCTGGGGTGGCCCCGGCGCCGCCACTCCCTCGGGTAGCCGACCGAGACCTCCTCGAACCGCACCCCGTCGTACCAGGTCGTACGCGGGATGTGGAGGTGCCCGTAGACCACCGCCGCCGTCCTGAACCGGGTGTGCCAGTCCTTCGTCAGCACCGTCCCGCACCACTGGGTGAACTCCTGGTACGTCATGACCTCCGTCGGCCGGCGGACCAGCGGCCAGTGGCTGACCAGCACCAGCGGTACGGACGGATCGTGCGCGGCCAGCCGCTCCTCGGTGGCCGCGACCCGGGCCCGGCACCAGTCCTCCGCACCCGCGTACGGCTCCGGGTGCAGCAGGTACTCGTCCGTGCAGATGATCCCCGCGGCACGGGCCTGCTCCAGCGACTCCTCCTTGGTGGTCGCCGTGGGCGTGCGGAAGGTGTAGTCGTACAAGGCGAACACCGGCGCCACGGCCACCGGGCCGCCCTCGCCGTCCCACACCGGCCACGGGTCCTCGGGCGTCACCACGCCCAGCCCCCGGCACATCTCCACCAGGTACTCGTAGCGCGCCACGCCGCGCAGCGTCACCGGATCGGTCTTGGGCGTCCACAGCTCATGGTTGCCCGGCGTCCAGACGACCTTGGCGAAGCGGCCCGCGAGCAGCTTGAGCGTGCGTTCGACGTCCGCCGACTTCTCGGCGACGTCGCCGGCCACGATCAGCCAGTCGTCGTCGGTGGTGGGGCGCAGGGACTCGGCGATGGGCACGTTGTCGGTCATGCCGGTGTGCAGGTCGCTGACGGCCAGGAGCCGCCGGCCGGAGCTGGGCGATTTCGGCTGCTGCATGGGCCCACCGTAGGCGCTGTGATCCGATGGGCCGTCAGGAGTAGGCAAAAAAGTGAGCGACGGAATCCCGTCGCTCAGCCGGCGATGTCCCTGGCCAGCGGCCCGCGGCCGTTGAGCAGGTCCCGGCCCAGCACGCTGAGCATGTGGTAGGCCCTGCCGTTGGTGCGGTGGGTGGTGATCAGTCCGGCGTCGCGGAGGACGGTGGCGTGGTGGCTGGCGGTGGCCATGGCGATACGGACCCGGCGGGCCAGCTCGCTGGTGGTGCAGCCGCGCGCGGTGGCCTCCAGGACCTCGGCGCGGGTGCGGCCCAGCAGGGCGGCCAGCGGCGGCTCGCCGCGTGGCTCACGGGGGCCGTGGACGTCCGCCAGCCAGCCCGGGTCGTGGGTGACCGGGTACACCAGGACCGGCGGGAGCTCCGGGTCGCGCAGCACGGTGGGGGCGCGCCAGCAGAAGAAGGAGGGCACGAGCCGCAGCCCGCGCCCGTCGAGGTGGACGTCCTCGTTGGTGCCGGGGATGGCCACCTCCAGCACCGGTGGGTTCCAGCGCACGGCGGGGTGGAGGGTGGCCAGCAGGTGCTCGCCGCCGCTGTGGAGGATCGACTGGGAGCGGGTGGCCCGGTCGGCCGAAACGTGCTCCTTCATCTTGCCCAGGTAGGGGCGGACCGCCAGGTCGTGGAAGGCGGTGAGGCCGTCGCCCAGGGCGTGGAGCGCGGCGAGGTCGCCCGTGGCGAGGGCGCGGGTGAAGGGCAGGGCGCGGCGCTCGGGCGCGAGGAGCTCCAGGTCGTGGCGGAGCGTGTGGCGGGGCAGGGACAGCATGGCGTCGAGGCCCTCGCGCAGGCCCTCGGCGGATTCCGGCGGGGTGAGGAAGTCGGGGGAGTAGCCGCGGGGCGGGGTCAGGGCGAGCAGCCGGCGCATGGGGTCGGTCAGCCGGCCGCGGATCCGCTCGCGCCACTGCCCGAACACCAGGGGGCCCTGGCCCGTCTGGACCATGTGGGCCGCCAGCAGCGTCTCCCACATGATGTCGGGCTCCGCGGCCACCCTGATGCGGCCGAGGTCGACGCCGGTGAAGTGAATGCGCACGCCTTTGCCACTGCCCCCGGGGCACGCGGCTTGAACGTGGCGGTGGCCGAGGAGGGGGACTCCTCGGCCACTCGGGTGAAACCGGTGCGTACGGGGGGCGCTCAGGCGCCCGAACCGGGCGCGGGGCGCCAGACCCAGGGTGTGGCGTCGGGGGCGAGCCCCACGGCGCACAGCCGGTGGCTCGCGTCCGTCAGCAGCGCGGGGGTGGCCACGGGGACGTGGTCGCCGGAGGGGCGTACGGGGGAGTCCCCGGACTCGGCGTCGGTCAGCTGTATTCCGCCGTTCAGGGCGCGGCCGAGCACCATCATGGCGTCCTTGCGGCCCCGCTGCGGGACCGTGGCCGCGGCCAGCGCGCCGTAGCCGGCGAAGGACCGCAGCCCGGACCCGGAGGTCGGCTCGGCGGCGGTGCCGTCGTCGGTGAGGCGGTACGCGACCGGCTCGGCCGTGGCGGGCGTGCGGTAGACGACGGTGAGCGCGCCGTCCGGGCCGAGCGCCGCGGCCACCTGGTCGCCGCCGGGGCCGGGCAGGCCCTTGAGGGGCATGTGGCGCACCGGACGGTCGGGGCTCTCCTGGCTCCAGTGGTGGACGGTGTCGCGGCCGACGCCGAAGACGTGGACGCGGTTCTGCCGGTCCAGGGCGACGGTCAGGCCCTCCTGGATGTCCTGGCCGTGGAGGCTCTGCCACTTCCCCCAGCTGCCGTCGGCCTCGCGGACGCGGCTGGAGAGGCCCTTGCCGGCGTTGCGGACGAAGAGGTGGACCCGCCCGTCCGGGGTGGCGACGGCGGCGGGCACGCCGACCCGGCGGCCGCGCTCGGTCCTGCGCTCGGGGTTGCCGAGGCCCTTCCAGGCCTTGAAGGAGCCGCCCGGGGTGCGCTGCTCCAGGACGACGATCTCGCGGCTGTTGGAGCGGCCCTGGCCCTCCAGCCCGGAGAAGCGCAGCGCGAACAGCAGCCGGCGGCCCTTGGCGTCCTTGACCGAGGCCAGCGAGGGGGCGAGCGGTCCGCCGCCGAGGTTCTGCGGGGTGCCCCAGCGGCCGCTGCCGGGGGCGGACTCCTGCCAGCGCACGGCCTGGAGGCCGAGCACGCCGTAGGCCTCCAGGCGGCCGGCGCGGTCGCTGTCGGGGGTGACGACGGCGCCCGGGTAGCGGTAGTGGGTGGAGCGGATCCAGCCCTTGCGGTTCTTGAGCGGGCGGTCGCCGCCCTGGCCGTAGTCGCCGCAGCCGGCGGTGTTGCCGCACTGCCAGGTGGGGGCGCCGCCGTAGGCCTCGACCAGGCGGTGCTTGGCGTCGACGATCTCGGTGGGGAGGTTGTGCGGCCAGCGCTGGTTGTAGTACCCGCGGAAGGAAGTGACCGCGAAGCGTGGCGGGTGGCCGTCACGCCGGGTCGTCTCGGCGACCCACTGGGACATCGCCTTCCAGGTGAAGAGGGCGGTCGGTGTGTGGTCGCGGTGATCCGAGCACGCCCCGTAGTCGTTGTCCTTGGGGTGGGTGGCGTCGTGGACCTGGTAGTCGGGGTCGGGGTCCATGGTGTGGACGACCGTGGGCCGGTACCTGGCCATGATCCCGGCCAGCGCGTCCACCAGCGTCTTGTGGCGGTAGGTGCTCACGGTGGTGCACGGGGAGCCGGTGGCGACCAGGCTCTGCATCACGGCGTACGGGCGTTCCCACAGCTGGGGCAGCCGGGTGTTGCCGGCGGAGAGCATGGCGATGTTGAGGAAGATCAGCCGGGCCGCGCGGGCGCCGTTGACCAGCTCGTCGATCTCGGCCCGGACACCACCCGGAAGGTCGATCACCGATGTCTTCCAGCGGGTGAACCTGTCCTTGCCGATCATCTCGGCGTAGGCGTGCCGCAGGCCCTGGTGGCGGGCGGAGGAGTAGGCGGCCTTGTCGGGCCTGGGCGGGGGCATCCCCGGGATCCAGTTCTGCCCGACGGCCTCGCCGGCCGTGACGTAGACGGAGACGACGGGGACGCCCGCGGAGACCAGCCGCTGGGCGTCGGGGTTCATGAAGAACAGGTCGTCGTCGGGGTGGGCCATGACCTGCAGCAGCAGGGCCTTGCCGGTGCTGTTGAACGACTGCGTGGCGCTGGGGTCGACGGATTCCACGGCATCGGGGGAGGCGGCGACCCGGCCCGATCCCCCGGCGCTGCAGCCGACCGCCGTGGCCGCCGCCACGGTGGTGATCCCGGCGAGCACGGCCCGGCGGGAGATGCCCCTGCGCTGTGAGATGTTCAACTAAGTGTCTCCGTCCCGTCGTGCGGCGCGCGCAGTCCCCGGCTGTCCCGGCGTGTAGAGGGACGGCTGAGGCGGGGCGCGGGTTGCCCAAGGCACGACAAAGCCTGCCGGTGATGGCGGGGTGGCCGGCTCCGTGGCGTCCGTCGGCGGGTGACGGCCGCGGCAGCGGGCTTTTCGACGACCATAGTGTCCCGTATGTCGGCGGGGTGGTTTGACAAGTGCGCCGCTCGGGGTACGGTCTTCTGCCGCGATTGGCGCCCCTCGGGGGCGGTATGGCACAATGTTCAGGTTGCTCGGTTGAGTGCCGATGCTGCGCGCCTCCCGCCGGGAGGACTGGAAGCGAGTCCCGCAGTACTCGTCGTCCCTTATAAGGGGCGGAAGTACGGGAATCTTCCGGGAAGTGTCAGCGGGGCCCCATCCAGGCACTCGGTGGGTGTTCTTCCCCCACAACCCCCTTCATCAGGGACTTCTCCTTAGGGAGAGCTGCTGGAAGGGGCGCGACACGCCCGACCGCGTGGGTCGGAGGTGGAGCGGGGAAGGACGGCGTCCCCGGCCGTTTCGGCATTTCCGGAGCGCGCGGCTCGCCGAGTTCCAGAGCGTTACGAGAGACAGGACTACGAAGTAGCCATGGCGGGACAGAAGATCCGCATCCGGCTCAAGGCCTACGACCACGAGGTCATCGACTCCTCGGCGAAGAAGATCGTCGAGACGGTGACCCGCACTGGTGCGTCGGTCGCGGGCCCGGTGCCGCTGCCCACTGAGAAGAACGTGTACTGCGTCATCAAGTCGCCGCACAAGTACAAGGACTCGCGCGAGCACTTCGAGATGCGCACGCACAAGCGCCTCATCGACATCCTCGACCCCACGCCGAAGACGGTTGACTCGCTCATGCGTCTCGACCTGCCGGCTGGCGTCGACATCGAGATCAAGCTCTGAGGTGACGCGCGAGATGGCTAAGCAGATCAAGGGCGTCCTGGGCGAGAAGCTCGGCATGACGCAGGTCTGGGACGAGAACAACCGTGTCGTCCCGGTCACCGTCGTCAAGGCCGGCCCCTGCGTCGTGACGCAGGTCCGTACCAACGACGCCGACGGCTACGAGTCGGTCCAGATCGCCTTCGGCGAGATCGACCCGCGCAAGGTGAACAAGCCCCTCAAGGGCCACTTCGCCAAGGCCGACGTGACCCCCCGCCGCCACCTGGTGGAGATCCGCACCTCCGACGCGGCCGAGTACACCCTCGGCCAGGAGATCACCGCGGACGTGTTCGAGGCCGGCGTCAAGGTTGACGTCACCGGCAAGAGCAAGGGCAAGGGCTTCGCCGGTGTCATGAAGCGCCACAACTTCCGTGGCCTCGGCGCCGGGCACGGCACCCAGCGCAAGCACCGCTCCCCCGGTTCCATCGGTGGCTGCGCCACCCCGGGCCGTGTGTTCAAGGGCCTCCGCATGGCGGGCCGCATGGGCAACGAGCGGGTCACCACCCAGAACCTGACCGTCCACGCCGTTGACGCGGAGAAGGGCCTGCTCCTGATCAAGGGCGCGGTTCCTGGTCCGAACGGCGGCCTCGTCCTGGTCCGTACCGCGGCCAAGGGGGCCTGAGGTAACCGATGAGCACCATTGACATCCTTTCGCCGGCGGGCGACAAGGCCGGGACCGTCGAGCTCCCCGCGGAGATCTTCGACGCCAAGGTCAGCGTTCCGCTGATCCACCAGGTCGTCGTCGCGCAGCTGGCCGCTGCCCGCCAGGGCACGCACAAGACCAAGACTCGCGGCGAGGTCCGTGGTGGTGGCAAGAAGCCTTACCGCCAGAAGGGCACCGGTCGCGCCCGTCAGGGTTCGACCCGCGCGCCGCAGTTCGCCGGTGGTGGCGTCGTGCACGGTCCCGTGCCGCGTGACTACTCGCAGCGCACCCCGAAGAAGATGAAGGCCGCCGCCCTGCGCGGTGCCCTCTCGGACCGCGCTCGTCACTCCCGCATCCACGTCGTCTCCGACGTGGTCGAGGGTGCGGCGTCCACCAAGGCCGCCAAGAGCCTGTTCGGCAAGATCAGCGAGCGGAAGAACCTGCTCCTGGTCGTCGAGCGCTCCAACGAGGCCGCGTGGCTGTCCGCCCGCAACCTGCCCCAGGTTCACATCCTGGAGCCGGGCCAGCTGAACACGTACGACGTGCTCGTCTCCGACGACGTGGTCTTCACCCAGGCCGCCTTCGAGTCCTTCGTGTCTGGCCCCAAGGCCGTTGAGACCGAAGGGAGCGAGGCCTGATGACTGAGGCCGTCGTCACCAGCAAGACGTTCTCGGACCCGCGCGACCTCCTGGTCAAGCCGGTCGTCTCCGAGAAGAGCTACGCGCTGCTGGACGAGAACAAGTACACGTTCATCGTCGACCCGCGCGCCAACAAGACCCAGATCAAGCAGGCCGTCGAGGCGGTCTTCTCGGTCAAGGTCACCGGGGTCAACACGATCAACCGTCAGGGTAAGCGCAAGCGCACCAAGACCGGTTTCGGCAAGCGCGCCAACACCAAGCGCGCCATCGTGACCCTCGCCGAGGGCGACCGTATCGACATCTTCGGCGGTCCGACCGCCTAAGGGCGGTCTGGATCGTCCGGAATCGGACGAGGACTGAGAAATGGGTATCCGCAAGTACAAGCCGACGACCCCGGGCCGTCGTGGCTCCAGCGTCGCCGACTTTGTCGAGATCACGCGGTCCACGCCGGAGAAGTCGCTGGTCCGCCCCCTGCACAGCAAGGGCGGCCGTAACAACACCGGTCGTGTGACCGTCCGTCACCAGGGTGGTGGCCACAAGCGCGCCTACCGTGTGATCGACTTCCGTCGCCACGACAAGGACGGCGTGCCGGCCAAGGTCGCTCACATCGAGTACGACCCCAACCGCACCGCTCGCATCGCGCTGCTGCACTACGCAGACGGCGAGAAGCGCTACATCATCGCTCCGCGTGGCCTGAACCAGGGCGACCGGATCGAGAACGGCCCCACGGCCGACATCAAGCCGGGCAACAACCTGGCCCTGCGCAACATCCCGGTCGGTACCACGATCCACGCGATCGAGCTCCGTCCGGGCGGTGGCGCCAAGTTCGCCCGCTCCGCCGGTGCCTCCGTGCAGCTGCTCGCGAAGGAGGGCCAGATGGCCCACCTGCGCATGCCGTCCGGTGAGATCCGTCTGGTCGACGTGCGCTGCCGCGCCACCGTCGGCGAGGTCGGCAACGCCGAGCAGTCGAACATCAACTGGGGCAAGGCCGGCCGTATGCGCTGGAAGGGCGTTCGCCCGACCGTCCGCGGTGTCGCCATGAACCCGGTCGACCACCCGCACGGTGGTGGTGAGGGTAAGACCTCCGGTGGTCGCCACCCGGTCTCCCCGTGGGGTCAGAAGGAGGGTCGTACTCGTTCTCCCAAGAAGGCGAGCAACAAGTACATCGTCCGCCGCCGCAAGACGAACAAGAAGCGCTAGGAGCGGGTTTAGATGCCGCGTAGTCTCAAGAAGGGACCCTTCGTTGACGGCCACCTCATGAAGAAGGTGGACGCTCAGAACGAAGCTGGTACCAAGAACGTCATCAAGACCTGGTCCCGCCGCTCCATGATCGTGCCGGCCATGCTGGGCCACACGCTGGCGGTGCACAACGGCAAGACGCACGTCCCGGTGTTCGTCACCGAGTCGATGGTCGGCCACAAGCTCGGCGAGTTCTCGCCGACCCGCACCTTCCGCGGCCACGTGAAGGACGACCGGAAGTCGAAGCGCCGCTAATCGCGGGGTGTGAACGACTATGACTGACACCGAAGGGACAACCATGGAAGCCAGGGCCCAGGCGCGGTACATCCGCGTCACGCCCATGAAGGCCCGCCGCGTGGTGGACCTCATCCGTGGCATGGACGCCACGGAGGCTCAGGCGGTCCTGCGTTTCGCCCCGCAGGCCGCGAGCGTGCCGGTCGGCAAGGTGCTGGACAGCGCCATTGCCAACGCCGCGCACAACTACGACCACACGGACGCCTCCTCGCTGTACATCAGCGAGGCGTACGTCGACGAGGGCCCGACCCTGAAGCGGTTCCGTCCGCGTGCCCAGGGCCGTGCCTACCGGATCCGCAAGCGGACCAGCCACATCACCGTGGTCGTCAGCAGCAAGGAAGGAACCCGGTAATGGGCCAGAAGGTTAACCCGCACGGGTTCCGGCTCGGTGTGACCACGGACTTCAAGTCCCGTTGGTACGCCGACAAGCTCTACAAGGACTACGTCAAGGAAGACGTCGCCATTCGTCGCATGATGACGAAGGGCATGGAGCGCGCTGGTATCTCCAAGGTTGAGATCGAGCGCACCCGCGACCGCGTCCGCGTTGACATCCACACCGCCCGCCCGGGCATCGTCATCGGTCGCCGTGGCGCCGAGGCCGACCGCATCCGTGGCGAGCTGGAGAAGCTGACCGGCAAGCAGGTCCAGCTGAACATCCTCGAGGTCAAGAACCCCGAGGTCGACGCTCAGCTGGTGGCCCAGGCCGTCGCCGAGCAGCTGTCCTCCCGCGTCTCCTTCCGTCGCGCCATGCGTAAGAGCATGCAGTCGACGATGAAGGCCGGCGCCAAGGGCATCAAGATCCAGTGCGGTGGCCGTCTCGGCGGCGCCGAGATGTCCCGCTCGGAGTTCTACCGCGAGGGCCGTGTGCCCCTGCACACGCTCCGCGCGAACGTCGACTACGGCTTCTTCGAGGCCAAGACCACCTTCGGCCGCATCGGCGTGAAGGTCTGGATCTACAAGGGCGACGTCAAGAACATCGCCGAGGTCCGCGCCGAGAACGCCGCTGCGCGTGCGGGCAACCGCCCGTCCCGTGGCGCCGGCGACCGCCCGGCCCGTGGTGGCCGTGGTGGCGAGCGTGGCGGCCGCGGCCGCAAGCCGCAGCAGGCTGCCGAGGCCCCCAAGGCCGAGGCCACCGCTGCTCCGGCTGAGTCCACCGGAACGGAGGCCTGACCGACATGCTGATCCCTCGCAGGGTCAAGCACCGCAAGCAGCACCACCCCAAGCGGAACGGCATGGCCAAGGGTGGCACCGAGCTGGCGTTCGGTGAGTACGGCATCCAGGCCCTGACCCCGGCCTACGTGACGAACCGGCAGATCGAGTCCGCTCGTATCGCCATGACCCGTCACATCAAGCGTGGCGGCAAGGTGTGGATCAACATCTACCCGGACCGTCCGCTGACGAAGAAGCCCGCCGAGACCCGCATGGGTTCCGGTAAGGGTTCCCCCGAGTGGTGGATCGCGAACGTCAAGCCCGGTCGGGTGATGTTCGAGCTGTCCTTCCCGAACGAAAAGGTTGCTCGTGAGGCGCTGACCCGCGCCGCCCACAAGCTTCCGATGAAGTGCCGCATTGTTCGGCGCGAGGCAGGTGAGTCGTGATGGCTGCCGGTACCAAGGCGACCGAGCTGCGTGAGCTGAACAACGAGGACCTCGTTGCCAAGCTCCGTGAGGCCAAGGAAGAGCTGTTCAACCTCCGCTTCCAGGCGGCGACCGGACAGCTTGAGAACCACGGCCGGCTGAAGGCCGTCCGCAAGGACATCGCCCGGATCTACACCCTGATGCGGGAGCGCGAGCTCGGCATCGAGACGGTGGAGAACGCCTGATGAGCGAGAAGAACGTGACTGAGAAGACCGAGCGCGGCTTCCGCAAGACCCGTGAGGGTCTGGTCGTCAGCGACAAGATGGACAAGACCGTCGTTGTCGCCGTCGAGGACCGCGTCAAGCACGCGCTGTACGGCAAGGTCATCCGCCGTACCAACAAGCTCAAGGCGCACGACGAGCAGAACGCTGCCGGCGTCGGCGACCGCGTCCTCCTGATGGAGACGCGTCCGCTGTCGGCGACCAAGCGCTGGCGCGTCGTCGAGATCCTCGAGAAGGCCAAGTAATTTCTGAGGGAATCTCCCTCAGATAAGTTCCGCCAGGCTCGGCAGGGGCTCCTCGGAGCCCCTGCCGGGAACCGGCAGACGATCAGGAGATAGACGTGATCCAGCAGGAGTCGCGACTTCGGGTCGCCGACAACACTGGTGCCAAGGAGATCCTTTGCATCCGTGTTCTCGGTGGTTCGGGTCGCCGCTACGCGGGCATCGGTGACGTCATCGTCGCCACCGTCAAGGACGCGATCCCCGGTGGCAACGTGAAGAAGGGTGACGTCGTCAAGGCCGTCATCGTTCGCACCGTCAAGGAGCGCCGCCGTCCGGATGGCTCGTACATCCGTTTCGACGAGAACGCCGCTGTCGTTCTCAAGAACGACGGTGACCCCCGCGGCACCCGTATCTTCGGCCCCGTGGGCCGAGAGCTGCGCGAGAAGAAGTTCATGAAGATCGTCTCGCTCGCGCCGGAGGTGCTGTAACCGATGAAGATCAAGAAGGGCGACCTGGTCCAGGTCATCACCGGTAAGGACAAGGGCAAGCAGGGCAAGGTCATCGTGGCCATGCCCAGCGAGAACCGCGTCCTCGTCGAGGGTGTCAACCGGGTCAAGAAGCACACCAAGGCCGCGCAGAACCAGGCCGGTGGCATCGTCACGACCGAGGCCCCCATCCACGTGAGCAACGTTCAGCTCGTCGTGGAGAAGGACGGCAAGAAGGTCGTCACGCGCGTCGGCTACCGCTTCGATGAGAACGGCAACAAGATCCGCGTTGCCAAGCGGACGGGTGAGGACATCTGATGGCTACCACTCCGCGTCTCAAGACGAAGTACCGCGAGGAGATCTCGGGCAAGCTGCGTGAGGAGTTCTCCTACGAGAACGTCATGCAGGTTCCCGGCCTCACCAAGATCGTGGTCAACATGGGTGTGGGCGACGCCGCCCGCGACTCCAAGCTGATCGAGGGCGCCATCCGCGACCTCACCACGATCACCGGCCAGAAGCCGGCCGTCACCAAGGCTCGCAAGTCCATCGCGCAGTTCAAGCTGCGTGAGGGCCAGCCGATCGGTGCCCACGTCACCCTCCGTGGCGACCGCATGTGGGAGTTCCTGGACCGCACCCTGTCGCTCGCGCTCCCGCGCATCCGCGACTTCCGTGGTCTGTCCCCGAAGCAGTTCGACGGTCGGGGCAACTACACCTTCGGTCTCACGGAGCAGGTCATGTTCCACGAGATCGACCAGGACAAGATCGACCGCGTCCGGGGTATGGACATCACCGTGGTCACCACGGCGACCAACGACGACGAGGGCCGCGCCCTCCTCCGTCACCTCGGCTTCCCCTTCAAGGAGGCGTGACCGAGATGGCGAAGAAGTCTCTGATCGCGAAGGCCGCGCGCAAGCCGAAGTTCTCGGTTCGTGCGTACACCCGCTGCAACCGCTGCGGCCGCCCGCACTCCGTTTACCGCAAGTTCGGCCTCTGCCGCGTGTGCCTTCGTGAGATGGCTCACCGTGGCGAGCTGCCGGGCGTGACCAAGAGCTCCTGGTAACAACCCACTTGGGTTGACCAGGGCTCTCGGTAAGCATCAAGGATGGTGGGGCCCAGTCCTTCACTCGCGTAGAGTTGAAGGGTTGGGCGCCCGCCGCCCATGACCGTCTTACTACGCCGTAGGTCCCCGCGCCGCACCCGTCCCGACTTCAGTTCGGGGAGAGGGATGGCGCAGATAGGAAACCACGGCGAGAGAGGCCGAAGGCCAAACATGACCATGACCGATCCGATCGCAGACATGCTGACCCGTCTGCGGAACGCGAACTCGGCTTACCACGACACCGTGGCCATGCCCCACAGCAAGATCAAGGCGCACATCGCCGAGATCCTGCAGCAGGAGGGCTACATCGCCGGCTGGAAGGTCGAGGACGCCGAGGTCGGCAAGTCCCTCGTCGTCGACCTGAAGTTCGGTCCGAACCGTGAGCGCTCCATCGCGGGCATCAAGCGGATCTCGAAGCCGGGCCTCCGGGTCTACGCAAAGTCCACCAACCTGCCGAAGGTCCTCGGCGGCCTGGGCGTGGCGATCATCTCCACGTCCCACGGTCTCCTGACCGGCCAGCAGGCCAGCAAGAAGGGCGTGGGTGGGGAAGTCCTCGCCTACGTCTGGTAATCGGGAACGGAGGAATAGCTAATGTCGCGTATTGGCAAGCTGCCCATCCAGGTTCCCGCTGGTGTGGACGTCACCATCGATGGCCGTGACGTGCAGGTGAAGGGTCCCAAGGGCACCCTGAACCTGACGATCTCCGCTCCCATCGAGATCGCCAAGGGCGAGGACGGCGTTCTGAACGTCACCCGTCCCAACGACGAGCGTCAGAACAAGGCCCTGCACGGCCTGTCCCGCACGCTGGTGGCGAACATGATCACCGGCGTGACCCAGGGCTACAGCAAGGCTCTTGAGATCAGCGGTGTCGGTTACCGCGTCCAGGCGAAGGGCTCCAACCTGGAGTTCTCCCTGGGCTACAGCCACCCGATCCTGATCGAGGCCCCTGAGGGCATCACCTTCAAGGTCGAGTCGCCCACCAAGCTCAGCGTCGAGGGCATCGACAAGCAGAAGGTCGGCGAGGTTGCCGCCAACATCCGCAAGCTTCGCAAGCCCGACCCCTACAAGGCCAAGGGCGTGAAGTACGCGGGCGAGGTCATCCGCCGCAAGGTCGGAAAGGCTGGTAAGTAAGCCATGGCATACGGTGTGAAGATCGCCAAGGGTGACGCGTACAAGCGCGCCGCCAAGGCCCGCCGCCACATCCGTATCCGGAAGAACATTTCCGGTACGGCCGAGCGCCCGCGCCTCGTCGTGACGCGTTCCAACCGTGGTATCACCGCTCAGGTCATCGACGACATCAAGGGTCACACCCTGGCGTCGGCGTCGCACCTGGACGCGTCGGTCCGTGGTGGCGAGGGCGACAAGAGCGCCCAGGCCAAGAAGGTCGGCGCCCTGGTTGCCGAGCGTGCCAAGGCCGCCGGTGTCGAGGCCGTCGTGTTCGACCGTGGTGGCAACCAGTACGCCGGGCGCATCGCCGCTCTGGCGGACGCCGCCCGCGAAGCCGGGCTGAAGTTCTAAGCCCCGGTTCCGGAGCTAGCGGACGTAACAGAGAGAGGTAATTCCAATGGCTGGACCCCAGCGCCGCGGCAGCGGTGCCGGTGGCGGCGAGCGGCGGGACCGGAAGGGCCGTGACGGTGGCGCTGCCGCCGAGAAGACCGCGTACGTTGAGCGCGTAGTCGCGATCAACCGCGTCGCCAAGGTTGTCAAGGGTGGTCGCCGCTTCAGCTTCACCGCGCTGGTCGTGGTGGGCGACGGTGACGGCACGGTCGGTGTCGGTTACGGCAAGGCCAAGGAAGTTCCGGCTGCCATCGCCAAGGGCGTGGAAGAGGCCAAGAAGAACTTCTTCAAGGTCCCCCGTATCCAGGGCACCATCCCGCACCCGATCCAGGGCGAGAAGGCGGCCGGTGTCGTCCTGCTCAAGCCCGCCACCCCCGGTACCGGTGTTATCGCCGGTGGCCCGGTGCGTGCGGTGCTCGAGTGCGCCGGCGTCCACGACATCCTGTCGAAGTCGCTCGGTTCTTCGAACCCGATCAACATCGTGCACGCCACGGTGGAGGCTCTCCAGGGGCTGCAGCGTCCCGAGGAGATCGCCGCCCGTCGTGGTCTGCCGCTCGAGGACGTCGCCCCCGCGGCTCTGCTGCGTGCGCGTGCGGGGGCGGGTGCGTAATGGCTCGTCTCAAGGTCACGCAGGTCAAGTCCTACATCGGCAGCAAGCAGAACCACCGCGACACCCTGCGTTCGCTCGGGCTCAAGCGCCTGAACGACGTGGTTGTCAAGGAGGACCGCCCCGAGATCCGCGGCATGGTGCACACCGTCCGCCACCTCGTGACGGTCGAGGAGGTCGACTGACATGGCGGAGCAGAACCCGCTCAAGGTCCACAACCTCCGTCCCGCCCCGGGCGCCAAGACCGCCAAGACCCGTGTCGGTCGTGGTGAGGCGTCGAAGGGTAAGACGGCTGGTCGCGGTACCAAGGGTACGAAGGCCCGTTACCAGGTTCCGGAGCGCTTCGAGGGTGGCCAGATGCCCCTCCACATGCGCCTCCCGAAGCTGAAGGGCTTCAAGAACCCCGCCCACAAGCAGTTCCAGGTCGTGAACCTGGACAAGCTGGCCGCGCTCTACCCGCAGGGTGGCGAGGTCACGGTGGCCGACCTGGTCGCCAAGGGCGCTGTTCGCAAGAACGAGCTCGTCAAGGTCCTGGGCCAGGGCGAGATCTCCGTGGCGCTGCAGGTGACGGTCGACGCCGTCTCCAGCTCCGCCAAGGAGAAGATCGCTGCCGCCGGCGGCAGCGTTTCCGAGCTCATCTGAGTTCGTTGATCTGACAACCGGGGATGTCCCAAAAGGGGCATCCCCGGTTGGTCGTTCCAAGGGGGGCACGGTCGCCGGTAAGGTGGCGTGCACTGTTGCTGTATCAGTGGAGGCCCATGCCTCCGAGCCGCCCGGCCTGTGTCCGGGCGGGCTTGACAGTTATGTATTCGTCGAACCACAACACCGTCACCTCTCACGTGGCTGCGTGAGAGGCGCAGGAGGCACCGTGCTCACCGCGTTCGCCCGGGCGTTCAAGACGCCCGACCTGCGCAAGAAGCTGCTGTTCACGCTGGGCATCATGGTGCTCTTCCGGCTCGGTGCCCATGTGCCCGTGCCCGGTGTCGACTACCGCAACGTCCAGACCTGCATGGACCAGGCCAAGAGCGGGATGGGCCTCTTCGGCCTCGTGAACATGTTCAGCGGTGGTGCGCTGCTGCAGATCACGATCTTCGCCCTGGGCATCATGCCCTACATCACGGCGAGCATCATCCTTCAGCTGCTCACCGTCGTGATCCCGCGTCTGGAGGCCCTCAAGAAGGAGGGTCAGAGCGGTCAGACCAAGATCACGCAGTACACGCGCTATCTCACCGTCGCCCTGGCGATCCTCCAGGGCACCGGCCTCGTCGCGACCGCCAGCAACGGCGCGCTCTTCGGCAACTGCACGGTCGGCAACCAGATCGTCCCGGACAAGTCGGTCTTCACCACGGCCGTCATGGTCATCACGATGACCGCGGGCACCGCGCTGATCATGTGGCTCGGTGAGCTCATCACCGACCGCGGCATCGGCAACGGCATGTCGATCCTGATGTTCACCTCGATCGCCGCCGGTTTCCCGGGCGCTCTGTGGGCCATCAAGATGCAGGGCAAGCTCATGGGCGGCTGGCTGGAGTTCGGCCTGGTGATCCTCTGCGGTCTGGCCATGGTCGCGCTGGTGGTCTTCGTCGAGCAGGCCCAGCGCCGCATCCCCGTGCAGTACGCGAAGCGCATGATCGGTCGCCGGTCCTACGGCGGCACCTCGACCTATATCCCGCTCAAGGTGAACCAGGCCGGTGTGATCCCGGTCATCTTCGCCTCGTCGCTGCTCTACATTCCGGCCCTGCTGGTGCAGTTCACCGGTTCCAAGGCGGGCTGGGCGCAGTGGGTCCAGGCCAACCTGGTCAAGGGTGACCATCCGATCTACATGGTCACGTACTTCCTGCTGATCGTGTTCTTCGCCTTCTTCTACGTCGCCATCTCCTTCAACCCCGAAGAAGTTGCCGACAATATGAAGAAGTATGGTGGATTCATCCCGGGCATCCGGGCCGGCCGTCCCACGGCCGAGTACCTGAGCTATGTGCTGAACCGCATCACGTGGCCGGGCTCGCTCTACCTTGGTCTGATCGCCCTGGTGCCCACCGTGGCACTGGTCACACTCAACGCGAACCAGAACTTTCCGTTCGGTGGAACCAGCATCCTGATCATCGTGGGTGTCGGTCTTGAGACTGTGAAGCAGATCGAGAGCCAGCTTCAGCAGCGCAACTACGAAGGGTTCCTCCGCTGATGCGAATCGTCCTCGTCGGGCCGCCCGGCGCCGGCAAGGGTACGCAGGCCGCGTACCTCGCCAAGAACCTCGCGATCCCGCACATCTCCACGGGTGACCTTTTCCGGGCGAACATCAGCCAGGGCACGCCGCTGGGCCAGAAGGCCCAGGAGTACATGCGCGCCGGCCAGCTCGTTCCGGACGAGGTCACCATCGGGATGGCCAAGGACCGCATGCAGCAGGAGGACGCCGCGAACGGCTTCCTGCTGGACGGCTTCCCGCGCAACCTGGCCCAGGCCGAGGCGCTGGACGAGATCCTCAAGGCCGACGGCCTGAAGCTGGACGCCGTGCTCGACCTCGAGGTCCCCGAGGACGAGGTCGTCAAGCGGATCGCCGGCCGCCGGATGTGCCGCAAGGACAGCAGCCACATCTTCCACGCGATCTACAACCCGCCGGCCGCGGAGGGTGTCTGCGACACCTGCGGCGGCGAGCTGTACCAGCGCGAGGACGACAGCGAGGACACCGTCCGCAAGCGCCTCGAGGTCTACCACAGCGAGACCGAGCCGATCATCGACTACTACAAGGCCCAGGGCCTGGTGGTCACGATCTCCGCGCTCGGCAAGGTCGCCGAGGTGACCCAGCGGGCCATGGACGCCCTCCCCGCGCGCGACTGACGCGAGCCGAACCACGGCCGCGATGCCCCTGTGGGCATCGCGGCCGTAGTGTTGTTCCCACGCGCCCGCGGGCGCTCCCACCGCAGAACCGAGGAAGGCAGTCCATGGTCGAGATCAAGACCCGCGAGCAGATCGCCAAGATGCGCGAGGCGGGACTGGTCGTCGCCGCCATCCACGCGGCGACCCGGGAGGCGGCCGTCCCCGGCGCCACGACCAAGGACCTGGACGAGGTCGCCCGCAAGGTGATCGCCGAGCACGGCGCCAAGTCGAACTTCCTCGGCTACGGCGGCTTCCCCGCCACGATCTGCACCTCGGTGAACGAGGTCGTCGTCCACGGCATCCCGGACACCAAGACCGTCCTCAAGGACGGCGACATCATCTCCATCGACGCCGGCGCCATCGTGGACGGCTGGCACGGTGACGCGGCCTTCACGGCCTTCGTGGGCACCGGTCACGCCCCGGAGCTGATCGAGCTCTCCCGGGTGACCGAGGAGTCCATGTGGGCGGGCATCGCGGCCGTGAGGAACGGCAACCGCCTGGTCGACGTCTCCAAGGCGATCGAGGGCTACATCCGCCGCCAGCCCCGTCCCGCCAGCGGCAAGTACGGGATCATCGAGGACTACGGCGGCCACGGCATCGGTTCCGAGATGCACATGGACCCCCACCTGCTGAACTACGTCTCCCGCAAGCGCGGCAAGGGCCCCAAGCTGATCCCGGGCTTCTGCATCGCGATCGAGCCCATGGTCAGCCTGGGCACGGCGAAGACCCACGTCCTGGCGGACGACTGGACGGTCCTCACGGACGACAAGAGCTGGTCCTCCCACTGGGAGCACTCCGTCGCCCTGACGGAGGACGGCCCGCTGGTCCTCACGGCCGTGGACGGCGGCCGCGCCAAGCTGGCGCAGTACGGCGTCACGGCGGCTCCCGACCCGCTGGCGTGAGCGTCAGGGGCAACGGCTTAAGGATCTCGTCCGGTGGGCACGAGACCTGGATTAGTCTTTTCAGTTGCCCTGACGTAGACTGATGCGTCGGCTCTCGTGTATCCGCATGCCTGCGTGCATACGGGGGAGTCGATCAAGGTAGCCGATTCGAAAGGCGAAGCGTGGCCAAGAAGCAAGGTGCCATCGAGATCGAGGGCACCGTGATCGAGTCTCTGCCGAACGCCATGTTCAAGGTGGAGCTCCAGAACGGTCACAAGGTCCTCGCGCACATCAGCGGCAAGATGCGTATGCACTACATCCGCATCCTCCCGGATGACCGGGTCGTCGTGGAGCTCTCTCCGTACGACCTGACGCGTGGCCGGATCGTCTACCGCTACAAGTAGATCTTGTCGACGCCCCGCTCCGGCGGGGTGACGGCACTGACCCGGAGAACCTCACATCCCATGAAGGTCAAGCCGAGCGTCAAGAAGATCTGCGACAAGTGCAAGGTGATCCGCCGCCACGGCCGGGTCATGGTCATCTGCGACAACCTGCGCCACAAGCAGCGCCAGGGCTGACGCAGAACCTGCACTCCGCAGTTTCTTCGCGCGACGCGAGCAGTACATGTACATACGCAGTGCCCGCCCAGCCCCGTAACGGGGTCGGCGACACCTCCGGCGGGGGCCGGAGACCCGGGCGTACCGCATCCTTCGCACGAAGGGCCGGCGGTCGGGAGTGGCGCTGTGGAAGACCCCCGAGAATCAACTGGAGCCATTGAATGGCACGCGTTTCCGGTGTTGACATCCCGCGCGACAAGCGCGTGGAGATCGCACTCACCTACGTCTTCGGTATCGGCCGCACCCAGTCGCAGACGATCCTCGCCGCGACCGGTGTGAACCCGAACTCCCGCGTTCGTGACCTCGTCGAAGAGGACCTGGTCAAGATCCGCGAGTACGTGGACGCCAACCTCAAGACCGAGGGTGACCTCCGCCGCGAGATCCAGGCCGACATCCGCCGCAAGGTCGAGATCGGCTGCTACCAGGGTCTGCGTCACCGCCGTGGCCTGCCCGTCCACGGTCAGCGCACCAGCACGAACGCTCGTACCCGCAAGGGCCCGCGTCGCGCCATCGCCGGCAAGAAGAAGCCGGGCAAGAAGTAGTCCACAGCGGACGCTCATCAGCGGTCTTCGCTGTAGGACCGACCACCTCCCTCCTTCAGGAGTAAGACATGCCCCCCAAGGGTCGTCAGGGCGCTGCCAAGAAGGTGCGCCGCAAGGAAAAGAAGAACGTCGCTCACGGCCACGCGCACATCAAGAGCACGTTCAACAACACCATCGTCTCGATCACGGACCCCACGGGCAACGTGATCTCCTGGGCCTCCGCCGGCCACGTCGGCTTCAAGGGCTCGCGCAAGTCCACCCCCTTCGCCGCGCAGATGGCCGCCGAGTCGGCCGCCCGCCGCGCGCAGGAGCACGGCATGCGCAAGGTTGACGTCTTCGTCAAGGGCCCGGGCTCCGGTCGTGAGACCGCCATCCGTTCGCTCCAGGCGACCGGCCTCGAGGTTGGCTCCATCCAGGACGTCACCCCGACCCCGCACAACGGCTGCCGTCCGCCGAAGCGCCGCCGCGTCTGACCCGGTTCGCGGGATGCTCCGCGCAAGCGGAGGTGACCCGCGCCGCCGCGTCTGACGCAGCAGGCCGTTTCGCACGGTTGTTCTGAGTGTTCGGGCGGTACGGCTCCCCTCGCGGGAGCCGTACCGCCCGTACCCTTGCAGTAGCAGAGGACATCAAATAGTGGGTGTCCATGACTGAAGGATTCATCGCATGCTGATCGCTCAGCGCCCCTCGCTGACCGAAGAGGTCGTCGACGAGTTCCGCTCGCGGTTCGTGATCGAGCCGCTGGAGCCGGGCTTCGGCTACACCCTCGGCAACTCCCTGCGTCGTACGCTCCTCTCCTCGATCCCGGGTGCGGCTGTCACGTCCATCCGCATCGACGGTGTCCTGCACGAGTTCACCACCGTGCCGGGCGTCAAGGAGGACGTCACCGACCTCATCCTCAACATCAAGCAGCTGGTCGTCTCCTCGGAGCACGACGAGCCGGTCGTGATGTACCTGCGCAAGCAGGGCCCGGGTCTGGTCACCGCCGCTGACATCGCCCCGCCGGCCGGTGTCGAGGTGCACAACCCCGACCTGGTTCTGGCCACCCTGAACGCCAAGGGCAAGCTGGAGATGGAGCTGACCGTCGAGCGCGGTCGCGGCTACGTCTCCGCCGTCCAGAACAAGCAGGTGGGCCAGGAGATCGGCCGTATCCCGGTCGACTCCATCTACTCGCCGGTGCTCAAGGTCACCTACAAGGTCGAGGCGACCCGTGTCGAGCAGCGCACCGACTTCGACAAGCTGATCGTCGACGTCGAGACCAAGCAGGCCATGCGCCCGCGCGACGCCATGGCGTCCGCCGGTAAGACCCTGGTCGAGCTGTTCGGTCTGGCCCGCGAGCTCAACATCGACGCCGAGGGCATCGACATGGGCCCGTCCCCGACGGACGCCGCCCTGGCCGCCGACCTGGCGCTGCCGATCGAGGAGCTCGAGCTCACCGTTCGGTCGTACAACTGCCTCAAGCGCGAGGGCATCCACTCCGTGGGTGAGCTCGTCGCCCGCTCCGAGGCCGACCTGCTCGACATCCGCAACTTCGGTGCGAAGTCGATCGACGAGGTCAAGGCGAAGCTGGCCGGCATGGGCCTGGCCCTCAAGGACAGCCCGCCCGGATTCGACCCGACCGCCGCCGCCGACGCCTTTGGTGCCGACGACGACGCGGACGCGGGTTTTGTGGAGACCGAGCAGTACTGACGGTCTTCGGCTGCGGGTCCGTTTCGGCTGATCGCGCAGTTCCCCGCGCCCCTTACGGGGCGCGGGTCTCCGACGGGCGACCGCCTGCTCGGATACTGACTCCGGTACCTGATACGGCCGGGGCAGACTTCTAGGAGAAACACCATGCCGCGTCCCACCAAGGGTGCCCGTCTGGGCGGCAGCGCCGCGCACGAGAAGCTGATGCTGGCGAACCTCGCCAAGTCGCTCTTCGAGCACGGCCGCATCACGACGACCGAGGCCAAGGCCCGCCGCCTGCGTCCGGTCGCCGAGCGCCTGATCACCAAGGCGAAGAAGGGCGACATCCACAACCGTCGCCAGGTGCTGCAGACGATCACCGACAAGGGCATCGTCCACACCCTCTTCACCGAGATCGCTCCGCGCTTCGCCGAGCGTCCGGGTGGTTACACCCGTATCACCAAGATCGGCAACCGTCGTGGCGACAACGCCCCGATGGCTGTGATCGAGCTGGTCGAGGGTGAGATCGCCAAGAAGGCGACCGTCGCCGAGGCCGAGGCCGCCACCAAGCGTGCGGTCAAGGAGTCCGAGGCCGCCGCCGAGGCTCCGGCCGAGGAGTCGAAGGACGCCTGACGCGTCTGACGTGTCAGTGACGGGCCCGCCCCTTTCCGGGGGCGGGCCCGTCCCGCATTTCTGAGAGGAACACTCGGTGAGTGACGAGGTGGAGCCCGGTTTCGTCCGGGTGCGGCTGGACCTGTCGTACGACGGCAAGGACTTCTCCGGCTGGGCCAAGCAGCGCGAGGGCCAGCGCACCGTGCAGGGTGAGCTCGAGAACGCGATCCGGACCGTGACGCGGTCGAAGGAGACCTACGAGCTGACGGTCGCCGGCCGTACGGACGCCGGGGTGCACGCCCGGGGCCAGGTCGCGCACGTCGACCTGCCGGCCGAGGTGTGGGCCGAGCACGAGGAGAAGCTGCTGCGCCGACTCGCCGGGCGGCTGTCGCACGACGTACGGGTGTGGCGCGTGGCCGAGGCGCCGGCCGGGTTCAACGCCCGTTTCTCCGCGATCTGGCGGCGGTACGCCTACCGGGTCGTCGACCATGTGGGTGGCGTGGACCCGCTGCTGCGGGGGCACGTCCTGTGGCACGACCGGCCGCTGGACGTGGCCGCGATGAACGAGGCCTCGCGGGCGCTGCTGGGCGAGCACGACTTCGCCGCGTACTGCAAGAAGCGCGAGGGCGCGACGACGATCCGTACGCTTCAGCGGCTCAGCTGGGAGCGGGACGCTTCGGGTGTGGTGACGGCGACCGTGCGGGCCGACGCGTTCTGCCACAACATGGTGCGTTCGCTGGTGGGCGCGCTGCTGTTCGTCGGTGACGGCCACCGTCCGGTGGACTGGCCGGGCAAGGTGCTGGCCGCCGGGGTGCGGGACTCCGCGGTGCACGTCGTACGGCCGCACGGGCTGACGCTGGAGGAGGTCGGTTATCCGGCCGACTCCGAGCTGGCCGCCCGCAACCTGGCGGCGCGCAACAAGCGGACGCTGCCCGGCGCGGGCTGCTGCTGATCCGTCAGGAACGCCTCGGCCGGGTGGGCCTGGCGGCGGGTCAGGCTTCCCGGTCCCGGCGGCCGTTCGGGTGCGGGCCGGGCCCCGGTGCGGGCCCGGCTCGCATCACCCTTGGTCAGGCCCCTTCGGTGGCGGGCATGTTCACGGCCAGGTCGCTGGACATGGTGAGGTACGGACGGACGCCCGAGACCACCGGGTAGAGGTCGGTCTTGTTGCGGTCGACGATGTCGCCGATGATCCGGCCGATCCGCACCGGCTCCGCGCCGGGCGCGGTCCGCAGGGCGAGGTCCCACGTGGTGGCCTCGTCACCGGCGCGTGCCGCCCGCAGGTCCGTGTGGGGGACGGTGAAGCGGAAGGTCGTGGCGTCCAGGATCTCGACGCCGGCCGTCAGCTCGGAGCCGCCCTCGCCGCGCGGGGTGCCGACGATCACGGGGTCGCTGCCGTCGGTGAACTCCGTGCCGTGGAGGGTGCCCTCGACCGTGAACGACTCGTCCTCCTGGCGCACCGAGCGGGCCTCGGCGTGGGCGTCCCGGTGCCAGGCGCGCAGCGCCAGGTAGCCGTCGACGGTGGGGTAGGGCACCCACCAGGTGAAGGGGGCGCCGGGCAGCGGTCCCAGCTCGACCAGGCCCCGGCCCTCGGCCAGGTGGGAGACCACGCGGCGGCGGGCCTTGTCGTCGGCGCGCACCACGTGGAAGTCCCAGCGGCCCTCGCCGAGGCGGAGCTCGGCGCGCTTGAGGACGGCCGTCCAGGCGCCGCCGTCGCGCTCGGGCCGGCGCAGCGGCACGGCGATCGGCTTGCCCTCCTTGCGGCGGGTGACGGTGAGGGACAGCTGTTCGCCGCTGAGGCCCTTGCCCTGGACGGAGACGTGGATGTCGCCGGCGGCGTCGACCCGGCAGGAGGCCACCGGGCGCAGCGGCTTGCGGACGACGATGTCCTTGAGGACGGTCTTGACCGGCGGCTTGGCGGCCTTGGCGACCGGGCGGCGGCGCAGCGGCCGGATGAGCTTCCCGGCGGTGCGGCGCAGGCGGCGGGCGAGCGGGACGCGGGCGGGCGTGACCGCGGCCTTGCCCGCGGGCTTCCCGTCGGCCTGTCCGGCGCTCTTCCCCGCGGTCTTCTCGGTGGCCTCCGCCGGGTCCGCGGTGGGCGAGCGGTCGGCGCGGGGGCGGGGGCCGCCGAGGCTGTCGATCAGTTCGAGGTACGCGTCGGCGATGCGTTCGGGGGCGTAACGCTGGGCGGATTCGCGGGCCGCCGCGCCCATGGCGCGGCGGAGGTCGTCGTCCTCGATGAGCTTGAGCAGGCCCTTGGCGATGGCGTCGCTGTCGCCGACGGGGACCAGCAGGCCGTCCCGGCCGTCGCTGATGATCTCGCCGGGTCCGTGCGGGCAGTCGGTGGCGACGACGGGGACGCCGCAGCCCATGGCCTCGACGATCGTCATGCCGAAGGACTCCTCGCGGGAGGTCACGGCGGCGATGGAGCCCTTGGCCCACTCGGTCTCGATGGGGGAGTGGGCGCCCATGAGGGTCACGGCCTCGTTCAGGCCGAGGCGGTCGATCTGGGCGCGCAGCTTGGGCAGCTCGGGGCCGCGGCCGTAGATGCGCAGCTTCCAGTCGGGGTGGGCCGCGGCGACCGTCTCCCAGGCCTTGACCAGCAGGTCGTAGCGCTTGACGGGGATGAGGCGGCCGGCGGCGACGACCAGCTTGGCGCTGCCGTCGGAGGGCTCGACCTCGGACGGGGGGCAGCCGTTGGGCAGGCAGACGAGCTTCGTCCGGACGTCCGGGAACTGCTCCCGGTGGGTGCGCGCGTCGGCCTCGGAGACGGTGGTGTGCGCGTCGAGGTGCGGGATGGACGCGTCCTGGTAGGCGCGGATCGTCGGCTCGTGGGTGCCGTAGATCCGGTGCTCCTGGCCGATGCGCAGGTAGCGGTCCTGGCCGAACTCGGCGAGGTACATCACCAGGCCGGGGCGGGTGGCCACGACCACGTCGGCGTCGGTCTCCGCGAGGTGGGCGGCGACACGCCGGTCGGTGAGGGCGTTGAAGTGGGCGCCCTTGGCCTCGACGGGCGGGATGTACGAGCTGTCCTGGGTGAGCAGCGGGTCGTCCCGGTCGGCACCCTTCTCGGCCCGCTGGTCGATGAGGTTGACCAGCCTGACCTTGGGGTGGAGGGGGAGACTGGGCTTCTCGCCGGTCCGCATGGTGGACACGATCTCGACGTCGTGCCGGGCGGCGAGTGCGCTCGCGACATTGAACGTGGACCGGATGGTGCCGCCGATGCCGTAGGCGTTCTGCAAAAGGAAAGAGATCTTCATGGCGGTGTGTGCGCGGCCCGTAGCTGGCGGCGCGTCCGTCCTTCCCCCGTGGCCTGGGTGATGTCCGGGTCGTCTCGTACGGATCGGCCCGTCGGTTGGTATGTGCGGTCCGATCCGCCGGTTAAGACCGTTGGGAGGGATTTCGGTTGCCTGCGCAGCCTACATTGTGGCTTGGGTCACGTCGCAAGAAGGTGTGAGGAGGACCGGCTCGGTGCGTGCTGGGACACGGGGAAGGGTGCGGACGCGGGCGCTGGCGGCGGGAGCCGTCCTGGCCGCGGCGGGGGTGCTCACGGCCGGCTGCGGTGGCGGCGGGCCCGGCGAGGACGACGCGGGCGCCGGCAGGAACGTCGAGGGCAAGGACGAGCCGGGCATCCTGCGGGTGCTGGGCCCGGCCCAGCTGGGGCACGTACGGCTGGCGTCGGGCGAGGTGCCCGGGCTGCTGATCGAGAAGGGCTCGGCGGGGACCGCCGGGCACGGCAGGCCCGGTACGGACCGGGCCGCCTGCCGTCCGCTGGTGATCGCGCTGGGTTCGCAGCCGCAGCCGGAGCCGCTGGCGTCGGTCGTCAGCACCTTCTCCGGGACCGCCGGCGGCCGGGGCGCCCAGGGGCTGCTGGGCACGATCCGGGTCTCCGCCTACGACGGCGACGGCGCGCTGCGCACGCTGCGCGAGCTGCGCGCGGCCGCGACGGAGTGCGCCGACGGCTTCGGGATGACGACGGGCGAGGGGCAGCCGCAGCGGTTCGAGGCGGTACGGGTGCTCCGGGCGCCGCGGGCGGGCGACGAGGCGATGGCGTACCGCCTGGTCAACGCGGCGGAGCGGGCGCCCAGCCTGGTCACCGTGGTGCGCAGCGGGCGGACCCTGTCGATGTTCTTCGCGACGAACCTCGCCGATCCCGGGGGCGTGGAGGTCCCGGAGCGGCTGGTGGCGGCGCAGGTCGCGAAGGTGGAGCGGCTGGCGCGTACCGAGGCGCCGCCCACGGCCGTCCCGCCCACGCACGCCGGGCCCGCCGGACCCGCCGAGGCGGGCGAGGCGGGTGACGGCGACGGGGCGGAGTGACCGGCCGGTCAGTTCTTCTCGTCCTTGTCGTCCTTCTCGTCCTTCGACGGCGAGGGTGAGGGCGAGGGCGAGGTGGAGGCGGAAGCGGAGGGCGACGGAGTGCCGCTCGGCTTCTGCGAGGGCTTGCCGGAGGCCGCGGCCTGGGCGTTGGCCCGGGCCATGATGCGGCGGAAGGTGTAGCCCGACACGTCCCGGCCCGCCTGGAGCGCCTTGGTGTCGTCCGAGGGCACGGCGTCGCCGTTGGTGTAGCCGGCGACGGTGAAGTACGCGTAGCGGCCCTCGGCGTTCGTGGTCAGCCGGCAGGCGGTGCCGCGGCAGAAGGACGGCGCGTCGCCGCCGCTCAGGGGCTCGATGTTGCCGGTGGCCCCGGCCTTGGCCTTGTCGGCCGCCGCCTTGTCGTCGAAGACGGCGACGCCGACGGTGACCGCCACCCCGTCCCGTACGTACGTGGCGCGCAGCACCTTGCGGCAGCCGTTGTCCTTGAGGACCTTGCCGAGGCCGTTCTGGGCGGCCGTCTCGCAGTCGTTGTTGGTGGTGGTGTCGACGCGTTTGTAGGCGCGTTTGTCGAGGACGGGCCGGGAGTGCGGGAACAGCGTCTTGGTGCTGAGCGGCGCCTTGTCCTTGTCCTGGCTGGCGATGAACTCGCGCGGGTTGGGCGGGGCGACCGGGGAGAACGTCGGCTCGGGGGTGGCCGAGGCGGCGGGTGCCTCGGCGGCCGGCTTCTTCTCGCCGCCGGTCATGACCACGGCCGCGGCCACGACGGCGCCGAGCGCCGCGGCGCCCAGCACGCCGCCGCCGATCATCAGGAGCTTGCGGCGTCGGCCGCGCGCGGCGGTGGTGTCGGCCAGCCCGGCCCAGTCGGGCGTCCCGGCGCCGCCGGGTATCGGGTGCGGGGGCGCGGGCTGCTGGACGGCGAAGGCCGGGGGCTGCGCGGTGGGCGGCTGGTTCGCCGGGGGCTGGG
Organism: Streptomyces sp. NPDC044063; assembly: GCF_056434285.1. Classification (NCBI taxonomy): domain Bacteria; kingdom Bacillati; phylum Actinomycetota; class Actinomycetes; order Kitasatosporales; family Streptomycetaceae; genus Streptomyces; species Streptomyces sp. NPDC044063. Next base: position 28,224 of record NZ_JBWKFM010000040.1, on the reverse strand, counting down.
CCGTCGGGGGCTGCGGCGCGGACGGCTGGGCCGGTTGCGCGGCGGGCAGCGGTCGGGCGGGGCCCTGCTGCGGCGGGCCCGGGGGCTGCCACGACGGCAGGGGCGCGCCGCCGCCCTGGGGCGGCGGGGGCAGCTGGGGCCGGGCCTGCGGCTGGGGCTGCTGAGGTGTCTGAGGCTGCTGAGGGGCCGGGGGAGCCGCCTGGGGCTGGTGCGGCTGCGGCTGCTGCGGCACCTGGGGCTGTGGGGCCTGGTGCGCTGGCTGTGCCGGATGTGGCGCCTGGGGCGCGTACGGCTGCCGCGGGTCCTGCGGCCGGCTCCGCGGCTGGTTCCGCGGCTGGTCCTGCGGTGCCGGCGGCTGCTGCGCCGATGGCTGCGCCGGCGGTTGCGCCGGCGGTTGCGGCGCCGGCTCGGGCTGCTGAGGCGGCGGCCCCCACGGCGGTGTCGACGACTGAGACTCCCCCGAAGGCCCGTACGGCCCTGCCTGCCCGAAACTCATGGCGTGCATCGTAAACCGGTTGGTCGAGCCTCCGGCACCGGCGAGAATCGCCCTCATGGGACACGTGGAAGCGGCACATCTCGAGTACTACCTCCCCGACGGCAGGGCCTTGCTGGGGGACGTGTCGTTCCGCGTGGGCGAGGGCACCTCGGTGGCGCTCGTGGGGGCCAACGGCGCGGGCAAGACCACGCTGCTCCGGCTGATCTCCGGCGAGCTCCAGCCGCACGGCGGCTCGGTGAAGGTCACCGGCGGCCTCGGGGTGATGCCGCAGTTCGTGGGCTCCGTACGGGACGACCGTACGGTCCGTGACCTGCTGGTCTCCGTGGCCGGGCCGCGTATCCGGCAGGCGGCCCGGGCGGTCGACGAGGCCGAGGTCGCGATCATGGAGCGTGATGACGAGGCCGCGCAGATGGCGTACGCGCAGGCGCTCAGCGACTGGGCCGAGGCCCACGGCTACGAGGCCGAGACCATGTGGGACATGTGCACCACGGCCGCGCTCGGCATGCCGTACGACAAGGCCCAGTGGCGCCAGGTGCGCACCCTGTCCGGCGGTGAGCAGAAGCGTCTGGTGCTGGAGTCGCTGCTGCGCGGCACGGACGAGGTGCTGCTGCTGGACGAGCCGGACAACTACCTCGACGTCCCCGGCAAGCGCTGGCTGGAGGAGCGGCTGCGCGAGACGCGGAAGACGGTGCTCTTCGTCTCCCACGACCGCGAGCTGCTGTCCCGCTCCGCCGAGAAGATCATCAGCGTCGAGCCGGGCCCGGCGGGCAGCGACGTCTGGGTGCACGGCGGCGGCTTCGGCACGTACCACGAGGCCCGTAAGGAGCGGTTCGCCCGCTTCGAGGAGCTGCGCCGGCGCTGGGACGAGAAGCACGCCCAGCTGAAGAAGCTGGTGATCTCCCTGCGGCAGGCGGCGGCGGTCAGCCACGAGATGGCCTCCCGCTACGCCGCCGCGCAGACCCGGCTGCGGAAGTTCGAGGAGGCGGGCCCGCCGCCCGAGCCGCCGCGCGAGCAGGACATCCGGATGCGGCTGCGCGGCGGCCGTACCGGCGTGCGCGCCCTGACCTGCGAGGGTCTGGAGCTGACCGGCCTGATGAATCCCTTCGACCTGGAGGTCTTCTACGGCGAGCGGGTCGCGGTGCTGGGCTCGAACGGCTCCGGGAAGTCGCACTTCCTGCGGCTGCTCGCCGGGGACGCCGAGAATCCCGTGGCGCACACCGGATCGTGGAAGCTGGGCGCCCGGGTCGTACCGGGGCACTTCGCCCAGACCCATGCCCACCCGGAGCTGACGGGCCGCGCCCTGACCGAGATCCTGTGGGCCGATCACGCCCGGGACCGCGGCCAGGCGATGTCGGCGCTGCGCCGCTACGAGCTGGAGAACCAGGGCGACCAGGCCTTCGAGAAGCTCTCGGGCGGCCAGCAGGCGCGCTTCCAGATCCTGCTGCTGGAGCTGGCCGGGACCACGGCCCTGCTGCTGGACGAGCCGACGGACAACCTCGACCTGGAGAGCGCCGAGGCGCTCCAGGAGGGGCTGGAGGCCTACGAGGGGACGGTGCTGGCGGTGACGCACGACCGCTGGTTCGCCCGTTCGTTCGATCGTTTCCTGGTCTTCGGTACGGACGGCACGGTCCGGGAGGTCTCCGAGCCGGTGTGGGACGAGGCGCGGGTGGCCCGTAAACGCTAGGGAAACGGCGGGAAGCGGCCGGGGCACGGTGGTCCGGTGCGACCATGTTTTGACCCCGCCGGTGGACGCCCGGTACTCTACGAGTTCGTTATGCGTATTGGCTTGGTCGTTCTCACGCGAGGGGCCCTTACGCTTGTCCGCCAGGTTGATCACCGGCGGCCGGCACACGGGTTGCGTCCCCGGCGTGCGGCCATGCCTGCGTGATGATCCGGGGCGGACCGTGTCAGGACCCGTCCCCACGGCCCTCGCGGGCCTCGGGGAACCCCATTACGAAGAAGCGAAGGCTACGACCGTGCGTACGTTCAGCCCCAAGCCCGGCGATGTCCAGCGCCAGTGGCACATCATCGACGCGCAGGACGTCGTCCTGGGCCGTCTGGCCTCTCAGGCTGCCTCCCTGCTGCGTGGCAAGCACAAGCCCGTGTACGCCCCGCACATGGACATGGGTGACTTCGTCGTCATCATCAACGCCGACAAGGTGCACCTGTCCGGCAACAAGAAGACCCAGAAGATGGCGTACCGCCACTCTGGCTTCCCGGGTGGTCTGCGCTCCGTCCGCTACGACGAGCTGCTCGACAAGAACCCGGAGAAGGCAGTCGAGAAGGCGATCAAGGGCATGCTGCCCAAGAACTCCCTCGGCCGTCAGATGCTCTCGAAGCTGAAGGTGTACTCGGGCTCCGAGCACCCGCACGCCGCGCAGCAGCCGGTTCCGTTCGAGATCACCCAGGTCAAGCAGGGCTAAGTCCCGGCCACCGCCGAACCAGAAAGTCTGAGGAGAATCGTGGCTGAGACCACCGCCGAGATGCCGGTCGAGGGCATCGAGGAGTACACCACCGAGACCGAGGTCGTTGAGTCGGAGTACACCTCCGAGTCCCTCGCGTCCCGTTTTGGCGACCCGCAGCCGGCCGCCGGCCTGGGCCGTCGCAAGAACGCCATCGCCCGCGTCCGGATCGTTCCGGGCTCCGGCAAGTGGAAGATCAACGGTCGCACCCTTGAGGACTACTTCCCCAACAAGGTGCACCAGCAGGAAGTCAACGAGCCCTTCAAGGTGCTCGAGCTCGACGACCGCTACGACGTCATCGCCCGCATCGCGGGTGGCGGCGTGTCCGGCCAGGCCGGCGCCCTGCGCCTCGGTGTGGCCCGCGCCCTGAACGAGGCGGACGTGGACAACAACCGCGGCCCGCTGAAGAAGGCCGGCTTCCTCAAGCGCGACGACCGTGCGGTCGAGCGCAAGAAGGCCGGTCTGAAGAAGGCCCGCAAGGCTCCGCAGTACAGCAAGCGCTAAATCCCGCGCTTTGCTGCACTGCCCGAACGCCCCGGGGGGGGGGGGGGGGTGGGGGGGGGGGGGTGGGGGGGGGGGGGGGGGAAAGAGGGGGGGGGGGGGGGGGGGGGGGGGGGGGGGGAAACCAGAG
>NZ_JBWKFM010000040.1:0-24625 GCF_056434285.1 Streptomyces sp. NPDC044063 | reverse complement strand
GGGTGAAAGAAAGAGGATGGGGGGGGAAAAGACCACAAAACCCCCCACCACCCCACCCCCCCCCCCCCCCCCCCTCCCCCCCCCCCCCCCACCCCCCCCCCCCCCCCCCCCCCCCCCCCCGGGGCGTTCGGCCATTACCGGTCAGGACCAGGTACGTATGTTCGGGGCCTCGCGGCGTGGCCCCACCCCGCTTTTTCGGAGGACACCAGTGGGACGACTCTTCGGTACGGACGGTGTGCGCGGTGTCGCCAACGCCGATCTGACAGCCGAGCTCGCGCTCGGCCTGTCGGTCGCGGCGGCGCATGTGCTCGCCGAGGCGGGTACGTTCGAGGGCCATCGGCCGGTGGCCGTGGTCGGGCGGGATCCGCGCGCGTCCGGGGAGTTCCTGGAGGCCGCCGTGGTGGCCGGTCTGGCCAGCGCCGGCGTGGACGTGCTGCGGGTGGGCGTGCTGCCCACGCCCGCCGTGGCCTACCTGACCGGTGTCCTCGGCGCCGACCTCGGCGTCATGCTCTCCGCGAGCCACAACGCGATGCCCGACAACGGCATCAAGTTCTTCGCCCGCGGTGGCCACAAGCTCGCCGACGAGCTCGAGGACCGCATCGAGGAGACCTACCGGGCGCACGCCTCCGGCGAGCCCTGGGACCGACCCACCGGTGCCGGCGTCGGCCGCGTCAAGGACTACGACCAGGGCTTCGACAACTACGTCGCCCACCTGATCGGCGTCCTGCCCAACCGCCTCGACGGCCTCAAGGTCGTCATCGACGGCGCCCACGGCGCGGCCTCCCGCGTCTCCCCCGAGGCCTTCTCGCGCGCCGGCGCCGAGGTCGTCACCATCGGCACCGAGCCCGACGGCCTCAACATCAACCACGAGTGCGGCTCCACCCACCTGGACAAGCTGCGCGCCGCCGTCGTCGAGCACGGCGCCGACCTGGGCGTCGCCCACGACGGCGACGCCGACCGCTGCCTGGCCGTGGACCACAAGGGCAACGAGGTCGACGGCGACCAGATCCTGGCCGTCCTGGCGCTCGCCATGCGCGAGGCCGACTCGCTGCGCAAGAACACCGTCGTCGCCACCGTGATGTCCAACCTGGGCTTCAAGCTGGCCATGGAGCGCGAGGGCGTCCAGCTCGTCCAGACCTCGGTCGGCGACCGCTACGTCCTGGAGGAGATGAAGGCCAACGGCTTCGCCCTGGGCGGCGAGCAGTCCGGCCACGTCATCGTCCTGGACCACGCCACGACCGGTGACGGCACCCTCACCGGCCTGATGCTGGCCGCCCGCGTCGCCGCCACCGGCCGCTCGCTGGCCGACCTGGCCGGCGTCATGGAGCGCCTGCCGCAGGTCCTGATCAACGTCCGGAACGTCGACAAGTCCCGCGTCGGCTCCTCGGAGGAGCTCGCCGCCGCCGTCAACGCCGCCGAGCGCGAGCTGGGCGCCACCGGCCGGGTGCTGCTGCGCTCGTCCGGCACCGAGCCGCTCGTCCGCGTGATGGTCGAGGCCGCGGACCACGAGCAGGCGCGGAAGGTCGCGGAGCAGCTCGCGGACGTCGTGAAGACGGCGCTGGGCTAGCCGGACCCCCGTCCACGGACGAACGCCGAACGCCGGGCGGGCTGACAGTCGTCAGCCCGCCCGGCGTTTTTCGTCAGAGCTTCCGCAGCGACAGTCGCTGCACCTTGTGGTCGGATCCCTTGCGGAGGATCAGGTTCGCCCGGCCCCGCGTCGGCGCCACATTCTCCAGCAGGTTCGGCTTGTTGATGGTGCGCCAGTTCCGTCGCGCGTAGTCCAGCGCCTCCTCCTCCGACACGCGCGTGTAGCGCTGGAAGTAGGAGTCGGGGTTCTGGAACGCCGTCGCGCGCAGCTTCCGGAACCGTTCGTAGTACCAGCGCTCGATGTCCTCCGCGCGGGCGTCCACGTAGACGCTGAAGTCGAAGAAGTCGGCGAGCGAGACCCGGGTGCGGCCGTCCTGGCCGGGCTGGGCCGGCTGGAGGACGTTGAGCCCCTCGATGATCAGGATGTCCGGCCGGTGCACGGTGAGCCGCTCGCCGGGCACGATGTCGTAGATCAGGTGGGAGTAGACGGGTGCGGAGACCTCGTCCTTCCCGGCCTTCACATCCGCGACGAAGCGGGTGAGGCCCCGGCGGTCGTAGGACTCGGGGAAACCTTTCCGCGACATCAGGCCGCGCGCCTGCAGCTCCGCGTTGGGCAGCAGGAAGCCGTCCGTGGTGACCAGCTCGACGCGCGGGTGCTCGGGCCAGCGGGCCAGCAGCGCCTGGAGCAGACGGGCCGTGGTCGACTTGCCCACCGCCACGCTGCCCGCGACGCCTATGACGAAGGGCGTGCCGCGCTGGGCCCCCTTCTCGCCCAGGAACGTGTTCAGCGCGCCGCGCAGGCTGCCCGTGGCGCCCACGTAGAGGTTGAGCAGGCGGGACAGCGGCAGATAGATGTCGCGGACCTCGTCCAGGTCGATGACGTCGCCCAGCCCGCGCAGCCGCTCCACCTCCTCGGCGGTGAGCGGCAGCGGGGTGTTCTCGCGCAGCGCGCTCCACTGCGCCCGGGTCAGGTCCACGAACGGCGAGGACTCCGCGCGGCGGCGTTGCTGCGGCTGCTCCATGGTGGTCGGCACGGGCCCATTGTCCGCGCGTGGCGCGCGCGGATCACGTCGGGGTGGTCCGGCCACCTGCGTTTTCGCGGTGACTGGGGGGAAGCGGGAGGTGCCAGTGGGTGAAGTTTCCTCCGGGGGTCTGTACTTACTTGCCGGTCAGGAATAGCGTCCAGCGTCCTGTCCGCACGCGCCACGCGAGGAGACTCGCTCCGTGTTCGTTTTCCTGCTCGTCCTCCGCCGCGTCCGCCGCGCCGGGAAGGGCGTACGGCGTCTCGTGCGCCTCGGCACGCCCCCCGCGTCCGCCGACACCGGCGCGCGGGCCGCCTTCGCCGACCGGGTGCACGGCGACCTCGCCGCCGAGCTGCCCGACGAGGACCTCGGCCAGGACCTCGACGACTGCCTCGACCGCTACGTTCTCGGCAGCAAACCGCGCTGCGAGGAGGTGGAGTACCTGGAGATGGTGCAGGACGCCATCGACCGCATCGAACGGGGGCGTTGACCCGGCGCCGCCGACTCCGCCGCCGACTCCGCCGCCGACTCCGCCGCCGACTCCGGCGTTGACCCGCGACCGCCGGGGCGGGGGCCGTACGCTGCACCTCATGTGCGGAATCGTTGGCTATGTGGGAGGGCAGTCCGCCCTCGACGTCGTATTGGCAGGGCTGCGGCGCCTGGAGTACCGCGGCTACGACTCGGCCGGGGTGGCGGTCCTGGCGGACGGCGGACTGGCGTCGGCCAAGAAGGCCGGCAAGCTCGCCAATCTGGAGAAGGAACTGGGCGACCGGCCGCTCCCGTCCGGGCCGACCGCCATCGGTCACACCCGGTGGGCGACCCACGGCGGCCCGACGGACGCCAACGCCCACCCCCACCTCGACAACGCCGGTCGGGTGGCCGTCGTCCACAACGGCATCATCGAGAACTTCGCCGAACTCCGGGCCGAGCTCGCCGACCGGGGGCACGACCTGTCCTCCGAGACCGACACCGAGGTGGTCGCCCACCTGCTGTCGGAGTCCTTCTCGTCGTGCGGCGACCTCCCCGAGGCCATGCGGCAGGTCTGCCGCCGGCTGGAGGGGGCGTTCACTCTGGTGGCGGTGCACGCGGACGAGCCGGACCTGGTCGTGGGGGCCCGACGCAACTCTCCGCTGGTGGTCGGTGTTGGAGATGGTGAGAACTTCCTCGCGTCGGACGTCGCCGCCTTCATCGCCCATACGCGGGAAGCGATCGAGCTGGGCCAGGACCAGGTCGTCGAGCTGCGCCGCGACGGCGTGACGGTCACGGACTTCGACGGCGCGTCCGCGGACGACTCCGTGCGGACGTATCACGTGGACTGGGACGCCTCGGCGGCCGAGAAGGGGGGTTATGACTACTTCATGCTCAAGGAGATCGCCGAGCAGCCGAAGGCCGTGGCCGACACGCTGCTGGGCAGGATCGACTCGGCGGGCTCGCTGACGCTGGACGAGGTGCGCATCCCCGCCTCCGTGCTCCGCGAGGTCGACAAGGTCGTCATCGTGGCGTGCGGGACGGCCTACCACGCGGGGATGATCGCCAAGTACGCCATCGAGCACTGGACCCGCATCCCGTGCGAGACGGAGCTGGCGAGCGAGTTCCGCTACCGCGACCCGATCCTCGACCAGCGGACCCTGGTCGTCGCCATCAGCCAGTCCGGCGAGACCATGGACACCCTCATGGCCCTGCGGCATGCCCGCGAGCAGGGCGCCAAGGTGCTGGCCATCTGTAACACCAACGGCTCGACGATCCCCCGCGAGTCGGACGCCGTGCTCTACACCCACGCCGGCCCCGAGGTCGCGGTCGCCTCGACCAAGGCGTTCCTCACCCAGCTGGTCGCCTGCTACCTGGTCGCGCTCTACCTGGGACAGGTGCGCGGCACCAAGTGGGGCGACGAGGTGTGGAGCGTCGTCCGCGAGCTGTCCGCGATCGGCACACAGGTGGAGGAGGTGCTGGAGACCATGGAGCCGGTGCGCGAGCTGGCCCGCTCCCTGGCCGACAAGAACACCGTCCTCTTCCTGGGCCGCCACGTGGGCTATCCGGTGGCCCTGGAGGGCGCCCTGAAGCTCAAGGAGCTCGCCTATATGCACGCGGAGGGGTTCGCGGCCGGTGAGCTCAAGCACGGGCCCATCGCGCTGATCGAGAAGGATCTGCCGGTGGTCGTGGTCGTCCCGTCGCCGCGCGGCCGGTCCATCCTCCACGACAAGATCGTGTCCAACATCCAGGAGATCCGGGCGCGCGGCGCCCGCACCATCGTGATCGCCGAGCGGGGCGACGAGGCGGTGCGCCCCTACGCCGACCACCTGGTGGAGATCCCGGCGACGCCCGTCCTGCTCCAGCCGCTGGTGGCCACCGTGCCGCTCCAGGTCTTCGCCTGCGAGCTGGCGACGGCCCGGGGCAACGAGGTCGACCAGCCGCGCAACCTCGCGAAGTCGGTGACGGTCGAATGATCGTGGGAGTGGGGATCGACGTCGCGGAGATCGAGCGGTTCGACGCGGCCTTGCAGCGTACGCCCGCCATGGCCGGCCGGCTCTTCGTGGAGCGCGAGCTGTATCTGCCGACCGGGGAGCGCCGGGGCATCGCCTCGCTGGCCGCCCGCTTCGCCGCCAAGGAGGCGCTGGCCAAGGCCCTGGGCGCGCCCGGCGGGCTGCTCTGGACGGACGCGGAGATCGTGACGGAGGGCAGCGGCCGGCCGAGGCTGCTGGTCAGGGGCACGGTGGCCGCGGTCGCCGAGGCGCTGGGCGTCACCTCGTGGCACGTCTCGCTCAGCCATGACGCGGGAGTGGCCTCGGCGGTGGTGATCGCGGAGAAGTAGGCCGCGGGGAAGCCGTGGGGGAGGGGTCGGTCCGTGGTGGGCCCGGACCGGCTCAGGCCTCCCCGGCGTCGTGGACCAGCAGCGCGATCTGCACCCGGTTGTTCAGGTCCAGCTTGGTGAGGATGCGCGAGACGTGCGTCTTGACCGTGGGCACGGACATGTACAGCTCGGCCGCGATCTCCGCGTTCGCCTGTCCCCGGCCCACGGCGGTGGCCACCTCGCGCTCCCGTTCGCCCAGGAGGGCCAGCCGCTCGCGGGCCGCCTCCGCCCGGGAGCGCACCCGGGGGTCCCCGCCCGACACCTGGGCGATGAGCTGCTGGGTGACGGCCGGGGACAGCACCGGCTCGCCGGCCGCGACCCTCCGTACCGCCTCGACGATCTCCCGCGGCGGGGTGTCCTTGAGCACGAACCCGGCGGCGCCCGCCCGCAGGGCGCGCAGCACGTGCTCGTCGGTGTTGAAGGTGGTCAGCACGATCACCTCGGGCGCCTCCGGGCGCCGGCGCAGCGCCTCGGTGGCGGCCAGCCCGTCGACGCCGGGCATGCGGATGTCCATCAGGACGACGGCGGGGGAGTGCGCCGTGACCATCCCCGGTACCTCGCCGCCGTCGGCGGCCTCGGCGACCACCTCGATGTCGGGCGCGCCGCCGAGCATCAGCCGCAGTCCGGCGCGTACGAGCGGGTCGTCGTCGACGAGGAGCACGCGGATGCTGCTCACGGCGGTGGCCTCGCAATCTGGGGGTGTGGGGGAGCCTCGGCCTGTGGATCAGGGCTGTCCGGGCCCCGCGGGCCAGGGTAGCCAGGCGGCCAGACGGAAGTCCTCCCCCGTTCCGCCGTGCTCCAGCCGGCCGCCGGCCAGGGCGGCCCGTTCGGCGAGCCCGAGGAGCCCCTGCCCGGCGCCGGGGATGGCCGCGGGGCCGTCGGGAGTGCCGTTCGGAGTGTCTGCGAGGGCGTTGCGCACCTCGATGTCCAGGCCCTCGCCCGGCCCGCCGGAGAGCGTGATGCGCACGGGTGCGCCGGGGGCGTGTTTGCGCGCGTTGGTGAGGGCCTCCTGGACGACGCGGTAGGCGGTGCGCCCGAGGGCCGCCGGGGCCGCCCCGGTCTCCGCCGCGCCGAGCGGCTCGTAGTCGATCCGCGCCCCCGTCCCGCCCGCCTCCTCGACCAGGCGGGCGATGTCGCCCAGCGTCGGCTGCGGCCGTCCGTCGGCCACGGGGGCGCGCAGTACGCCGATGACCTCGCGCAGGTCCTGGAGCGCCTGGTGCGCGCTGTCGCGGATGACCCCGGCCGCCCGCTGGATCTCCGCCGCCGGGGCCTCCGGATGGAACTCCAGCGCCCCCGCGTGCACGCTCAGCAGCGACAGCCGGTGGGCCAGCACGTCGTGCATCTCCCGGGCGATCTCCTCCCGGGCCCGCTGGGTGGCCCGGGCCGCCCGCAGCGCCGACTCGGCCTCCGCCAGCTCGGCGCGCTGCCGCAGCGACTCGATCAGCTGGCGGCGCGAGCGCCGGAACAGACCCCAGCCGATCGTGCCGGCGAGCAGTGCGAAGTAGCTGATCGACGGGCCGGTACGGGTCTCGTCGAGGCCCGGCAGCTCGTAGAGGAACACCGGCAGCGGCGCGAAGGCGAGCGCGGTGACCCACGCGGTGACGCGCCAGGGGCGGTACGCGGCGACGGTGAAGAGGGCGACCAGGGCGGGTCCGGTCAGGAAGTGCCCCACGCTCCCGCCCACCAGCAGGACGACGGCGAGCGGCACCGGCCAGCGCCGCCGCAGGAACACCGCCGCGCAGGCGAGGCCGCCGGCCAGCTGGTCGACGACCTGCCAGGCCGGGCTCAGCTCCCATGCCGCGGGAATGGCCCGGGAGGTGATGGCGGCGAAGCAGGCGGCGAACAGGAACAGCCCGATGTCGGCGGCCCAGTCGCGGCGGGTTCGGTGGATGTGGCGCACCTGTCCGAATCTACGGCGGCGACGGGACGGCCGGAGCGGTCCGGCGGCAGGCCGATACTTCGGTATGAGTGGTCGCGCGCGGCCCGGAGACTTTGGTCGGCGGACCGCCGCCGACGGGAGGACGCCGGGCGGGGACCGCGCTTCCTAGGCTCGGACCATGAACGATTCCGCTCCTGAGAACACGCCGCCGGCCGGCGGGAACGACTCCGCGGGGAAGACGGCCGCCGGGGTGAAGAGCCTGCTCGGCATCGTCAGCTTCATCCTCATCGTCGGGGGCGTCAGCGGCCTGATCCACGAGTGGCTGGGCTGGTTCCGCCTCTTCGGCTTCCTGCGCTACCTGGCCCCCGACGGCTACGAGATCTACACGTACGCGGTGCTCGTGGTGCTCGGCTTCGCCGTCGGCGCCGCGTCGGACGCCGTGGGGCGCGACCGGAGGTAAAGGCCCGTGCCTACGCTTTGACTCTCCAGCGACGGGAGACCCCAAGGTGGCGGACATGGATGACGACACCCTTCACTCCGTCTGCACCATCGGGGAACTGGCCCGGCTGACCGGACTGCCGGTCAAGACGATCCGGTTCTGGTCCGACGAGGGAGTGGTGCCGCCGGCCGATCGCACACCCGCGGGCTACCGCCTCTACGGCCCCGACGCGCCGGCGCGTCTGGGACTGGTCCGCACGCTGCGCGAGCTCGGGATCGGCCTCGACACCGTCCGGCGGGTGCTGGAACGCGAGGTCACGGTGGCCGAGGTCGCGGCCGTGCACGCCCGGGCCCTGGACACGCAGATCCGCACGCTGCGGCTGCGCCGGGCCGTACTGGGGGCGGTGGCGGGACGCGGGTCCACACCGGAGGAGATGGAACTCATGCACAAGCTCACGAACCTGTCGGACGGGGAACGCCGCCGCCTGATCGAGGACTTCGTCGACAGCGCCTTCGAGGGGCTGGACATCGACCCCGGCTTCCTGGCCACGCTGCGCGAGGCGGTGCCCGTGCTGCCCGACGACCCGTCCCCGGAGCAGGTGGAGGCGTGGGTGGAGCTGGCGGAGCTGGTGCGGGACGACGAGTTCCGCGCCGGGATGCGGCGGGCGGCCGCCGAACAGATCCGTGCGCGGGGCGAGGCCGGGCAGCCCACGCCCGAGGAGGCGCGGCGGCTGGCCGGCGTCATGAAGGACCGGACCGCGGCTGCGCGCACGGCCGGGATCGCGCCGGACACGGAGGCGGCGCGTCCGGTGGTCGACGAGCTGGTGCGGGAGTGTGCCGGGCTGTCGGGGCGCGAGGACGGGCCGGAGTTCCGGCGGTGGCTGCTGGAGCAGCTGGAGACCGGCAACGACTCGCGGTACGAGCACTACTGGCGCCTCGTCGCGGTGATCAACGGCTGGCCCGCGCCGGACATGGGCCCGGCGGTGGAGTGGCTGATCGCGGGCCTGCGGGCGACCGGGACTGCCGGGACTGCCGGGACCGCCGGGGCGACCGGGACCGCCGGGGCGGCCGGGTAGCGGGACGGGCGGCCGGGGTGCCCCGCACGGGGGGGCGGGGCGCCCCGGCCGTCTCCGGTCGCGCAACTGTCCGTCGTCGCCCGGTGTTGAGAAGGTGTGGGCGGCGTGTGTGGGCGGCGTATCGTCTGGTCCGCTCGTAGGGCACCGGGGGAGGGAGAGGGCATGCATCCGGCGAAGGAACGCATCGCGGCGGTGTTCGGGGAGAGCCAGGGCAGCGGCTATCTGCTGGCGCCCAACGTCGTGCTGACCGCGGCGCACGTGGTGCGGGGGTGCCACGACCCGCGGGCGATCGTGCCGGGCGGCGTCGGCAAGGTGCGCTGCCGCGTCGAGTGGGAGCGCGACGACAATCGCCGGTGCGACGTGGCGCTGCTCGTGGCCGAGCGGGATCTGGTGACTCCGGAGGCGGCCCAGGAGTTCGAGCCCCTGATCTGGGGCCGGTCCTACGACCTCCGGGCCTGGCCGGGCGCGCAGGCGGTCGGCTTCCCGCAGGTGCAGCGCGACACGGCCGGCGAGCTCGACACCGAGCAGATCGTGGGCACGCTGAAGCCCGGCAGCAATCTCCTCAGCGGGCGGCATGTGCTGGACAGCGGGTTCGGCGCGCCGGAGCGGCCGGGCGGCGGTTCCCCGTGGGCGGGGATGTCGGGGGCGGCCGTCTTCGTGGAGGGGCTGCTGGCGGGGGTGGTCTGCGCCGATCCCAGCGGCTGGGGGCACGGGCGGCTGACCGTGACGCCGTCGGAGACGCTCTGGCAGGACTTCCGCTTCCTCCAGGAGTGCCTGCTCGCGGGCCACAAGCCCGAGTCGCGCTCCCTGGCGTCGCCCCGGCAGCTCGAAGCGGAGGCGTTCGAGCGACGGTTACGGGCCTACGTCGTCGACAAGGCGAGCGAGCTGACCATCATCGGGCTCACCCTCTCCGACGGCGAGGGCGAGACCTGGCCGCTCGACGCCGCCTATCTCAGCCTTGAGCTGACCGGCGCTTCGCGGGACGGGCGGATGCGCTCGCCCCAGCGTGCGGAGGAGGCCCTGTCCGGGCACCGGCGGGTGCTGCTGCGCGGCGCGGCCGGATCGGGGAAGACCACGCTCCTCCAGTGGCTGGCCACGATCACGGCCCGGGGCGACCTGCCGCCCGGGCTGGGACACCTCAGTGGCTGTGTGCCGCTGACCCTGCCGCTGCGGACGCTGATCCGCAGGGGCGAGCTGCCCCGACCCGAGGAGTTCCTCGCGGCCGCCGCGGGCCCGCTGGCGGGACTGCCCGCCGCGGAGGGCTGGGTGACCCGCCGGCTCGTCGAGGGCACCGCCCTGCTGCTGATCGACGGGGTGGACGAGGTCCCCGAGGCCGACCGCCGGCGCACCCTGGCCTGGGTCAAGGATCTGCTCGCCGCCTATCCCGAGGCGCGGTACGTCATCACCACCCGGCCCTCCGCCGTGCGCGAGGGCTGGCTCGCGGAGGCGGGCTTCACGGAGCTCGAACTGCTGCCGATGAGCCGGGGCGACGTCCTGGCCTTCATCGACCGCTGGCACGACGCGGCCGGGCAGCGGGACGACGAGCGGCTGCGGGCCTTCCGGGACTCCCTGATGGCGGCGGTGGTCGCCAAGCGCGATCTCGGCCGGCTCGCCACCAACCCCCTCATGTGCGCGATGATCTGCGCCCTCAACCGCGCCCGCCGGGGCCATCTCCCGCACGGCCGCATGGAGCTGTACCGCGCGGCGCTGGACCTGCTGCTGGTGCGGCGCGACCGCGAGCGCGAGATCGTGGTCGGCCCGGAGAGCCCGGAGCTGGAGCAGGCCCAGGTCGCCCTCCTGCAGAAGATCGCCTACTGGCTCATCAGGAACGGCCGCTCGGAGATCGAGTGGCACAAGGCCGTGGAGATCCTCGAACGCGCGCTGCCGGCGATGCCCGCCGTGGCGGCCCGGGGCAGCGCCGAGCAGATACTCCGGCATCTGGTGGTGCGCAGCGGCCTCCTCCGCCAGCCCACGAGCGGGACGCTGGACTTCATCCACCGCACTTTCCAGGACTACCTCGGCGCCCAGGCCGCCGTCGACGACTGGGACTTCGACCTGCTGGTCAACCACGCCCACGACGACCAGTGGGAGGACGTCCTGCGCATGGCGGTGGGCCACGCGCCGCCGCGCGCCAGGGCCGAGCTGCTGCGCAAGCTGCTGGAGCGCGGCGAGCGGGAGGAGGACAAGCGGCACCGGCTGCATCTCCTCGCGGCGGCCTGCCTGGAGCAGGCGACCGAGGTGGACCCGGAGGTGCGGAGCGCCATCGAGCGGGCGACGGCCGGGCTGGTGCCCCCGCGCGACACCGAGTCGGCCAAGGCCCTGGCCGAGGCCGGGGAGATCGTGCTGGACCTGCTCCCCGGCCCCGAGGGGCTCACGGACGAGGTGGCCCACGCGGTCGTCGTCGCGGCCACCGCGGTCGCCGACGACCGGGCCATCCCCCTCCTGGCCTCCTACGCCACGCACCCCTCCCGCCAGGTGCGGGCCCAGCTCGCCTGGGCCTGGGACCGCTTCGACACCGAGCACTACGCCGAGGCGGTGATCGGCAGGCTCTCCTACGACGACGGCCTGGCGTTCGTGGTCAAGACCGACGCCCACCGGTCCGCGCTCACCCGGCTGGGCGGACGCCCCGAGGTCTGGCTGAGGGGCCGGGCGGCCGGCCCCGCCGGGGCGGCCGAGGCCGCGGGGGCTCGGGAAGCGCCTCCGGAGGAGCCGCCGGGGCAGCCGCTGGAGCACCCGCCGGAGGAATCCCCGGCGGGGCGGTGAGTCCGGGGCGGTGAGCCTGCCGGATCACCATCGGCCCGGCTCAGTCCAGGGCGATGTCCTGCCAGACCTCGCGCAGGCCGGCCGCCACCTCCAGGGCCGTGAGGGGGGCGGGGCCCAGCCGGCGGGCGGCGAGGCCGTGGAGGTAGGCGCCCACGGACGCGGCGTCGTGGGCCGTCAGGCCCGCGGCGAGCAGGGAGCCGGTCAGGCCCGAGAGGACGTCGCCGCTGCCGGCGGTGGCCAGCCAGGGGGTGCCCGTCGGGTTGACCCGGACCGGTCCGCCGGAGGCGTCGGCGATCAGGGTCGTGGAGCCCTTGAGGAGGGCCGTCACCCCGTAGCGCCCGGCCAGGGCGCGGACGGAGGCCAGGCGGGAGGCCTCGACCTCCTCCCGGGAGGTGCCGAGCAGCACGGCCGCCTCCCCGGCGTGCGGGGTCACCAGCGTCTCGGCGGCCCGGGACCGCAGGGCGTCCGGGTCCAGCAGGCGGAGCCCGTCGGCGTCGATCAGCACCGGTACGTCCTCGGCCAGTACGTCCTCCAGCGCCTGCCGGGCGTCGGGGCCGTCGCCCAGCCCGGGGCCGACGACCCAGGCCTGCACCCGGCCCGCCTTGGCCGGCGGGCCCGTCGTCACCAGGGTCTCCGGGAAGCGGGCGATCACCGCGTCCACGGCGGGCCCGGCGTAGCGGACCGCGCCCGCGCCGCCGCTGAGCGCGCCGGCCACCGCGAGCACGGCCGCGCCCGGGTAGCGGGCCGAGCCGGCGACGATGCCGACGACCCCGCGGCGGTATTTGTCGCTCTCGGCGGCCGGGTGGGGCAGCAGGCCGGCCACGTCCATGTGCTGGAGCGCGGTCACGTCGGGCGTGTCGGGCAGCCGGGGCCCGAGGCCGATGTCGGTGAAGCGCAGCGCGCCGGCGTGTTCGCGCGCCGGGTCGATGAGCAGGCCGGGCTTGTAGGCGCCGAAGGTCACGGTCGCGTCCGCGCGCACGGCCGGGCCCCGTACCTCGCCGGTGTCGGCGTCGACGCCGCTGGGCAGGTCGACGGCGACGATCAGCGCGCCCGTCTCCTCGGCGGCGCGGACCAGGGCCTCGGCGTCCGGGCGCAACCCGCCCTTGCCGCCGATGCCCACGATGCCGTCGACGACGAGGTCGGCACGCCGCACGGCCCGTACGCCGGCAGAGTCGCCGCTTCCGCCTGCCTTGCCGGCCGCCTCGCCGTCCGCCTCGCCGGCCGCGGGCACCGTACGGCCGCCGGCGGCGCGCAGGGCGCGCAGGCCGCCCTCGTGGGCCCGGTCGGGGGCCAGCAGCACGGCCGTGACGCCCGCGCCCCGGCGCGCGAGGCGGGCGCCGGCGTAGAGCGCGTCGCCTCCGTTGTCGCCGCTGCCGACGAGGAGGGTGACGCGGGCGCCGTAGACGCGGCGGCCCAGCAGGTCCGCGCAGGCGGCCGCGAGGCCGGCGGCGGCCCGCTGCATCAGGGTGCCGGGGGGCAGCTCGGCCATGAGCGCTCGTTCGGCGGTCCGTACGGTTTCCACGCTGTGGGCAGTCCTCATGGGGTCAGCCTCGCGCAGGCGGGCCGCGGGCGGCCACCGGGCCGTCGGGCCGGTCAACCGGATCGAAGCGTTCCCCCAGGCTCCCCGCCCCGCGCCCCGGCCTGAGACACTGGCTGCGATGAGTGAGACACCGATGCGCGCCCGTGCCGTGGTCGACCTGGCCGCCCTCCGGGCCAACGTACGTGCTCTGCGGGCTCGCGCCCCCCGGGCGCAGCTGATGGCCGTCGTCAAGGCGGACGCGTACGGGCACGGGGCGGTGCCCTGCGCGCGGGCGGCCCGGCAGGCCGGAGCGGAGTGGCTGGGCACGGCCACGCCGCACGAGGCGCTGGCGCTGCGCGCCGCCGGGGACACGGGCCGGCTGATGTGCTGGCTGTGGACGCCCGGCGGGCCGTGGCGCGAGGCCGTCGAGGCCGGCATCGACATCTCGGTCAGCGGTCCGTGGGCGCTGGATGAGGTCACCGCCGCCGTGCGCGCCGCGGGCCGGCCCGCGCGCGTCCAGCTGAAGATCGACACCGGTCTCGGTCGCAACGGCTGCCAGCCCGCCGACTGGGAGAAGCTGGTCGCCGCCGCCCGGGACGCCGAGAAGGCCGGGCTGGTCGCGGTCACGGGCGTGTGGTCGCACTTCGCGTGCGCCGACGAGCCGGGCCACCCCTCGATCCGGGCCCAGATCGAGGTCTTCAAGGACGCCGTGGCCTACGCCGAGGCCCAGGGGCTGACCCCCGAGGTCCGGCACATCGCCAACTCCCCGGCCACCCTTACCCTCCCCGAGACCCACTTCGACCTGGTGCGGACCGGCGTGGCGATGTACGGCATATCGCCCAGCCCGGAGATCGGCACCCCGGAGGACTTCGGGCTCAGGCCGGTCATGACGCTCTCCGCGTCGCTCGCGTCCGTCAAGCGTGTGCCGGGCGGGCACGGGGTCTCTTACGGCCATCTCTACACCACCCCCGGCGAGACCACCCTGGCGCTGGTCCCCGTCGGCTACGCGGACGGCATCCCGCGCGCCGCCTCCGGCACCGGCCCGGTGCTGGTCGGGGGCAAGTGGCGCACGGTCGCGGGCCGCGTCGCCATGGACCAGTTCGTGGTGGACCTGGGCGGCGACAGCGCCGACGTGGGCGACGAGGCGGTGCTGTTCGGGCCGGGCGACCGCGGCGAACCGACCGCCGAGGACTGGGCCCGGGCGACCGGAACCATCGCCTATGAGGTCGTCACGCGCATCTCCGCGCGCGTGCCCCGCGTCTATACCGGGGAGGTCCCGGAGGATGACACCGTAGGCCACGACACGGGGGAGTGACATGGGCGAGGGCGGCGGTAGTACGGGCACGGGGGCGGCGGTCACCGGAGCGGCGGCGGCCGCCGGGGCCGTGGGCGTCGCGGACGCGGCGGGCGCCGTGCCCTGGCGGCGCGGGGCGGGGCTCGCGGGAGCCGCGGTCGGCCTGGTGGCCGCCGGAGCCGCGGTCGGCGTCGCCGTCGAGCGGCTGACCGTCGGGCGCGGCATGCGCCGCAAGGCCCGGCTCGCGCTGGACGCGGCGGGCCCCTACGGCACGTTGCGCGGCACCACCGGTGTCGCGATCGCCGACGACGGCACCGAGCTCCACTACGAGGTCGACGAGATCGACGAGCCGGAGCCGGCCGCGGCGGGCGGCCGTTCCCGGCTCCTCGGGCGTCGCAGGCCGGTCCCGCCGGTCACGGTCGTCTTCAGCCACGGCTACTGCCTCAGCCAGGACTCCTGGCACTTCCAGCGCGCCGCCCTGCGCGGCCTGGTCCGCACCGTCTTCTGGGACCAGCGCTGCCACGGCCGCTCCGGCCGGGGCAAGGCCCGGTGCGACGGCGGCGAGCCCGTCTCCATCGACCTGCTCGGCCGCGACCTCAAGGCCGTCATCGACGCCGCGGCGCCCGAGGGGCCGCTGGTGCTGGTGGGGCATTCGATGGGCGGCATGACGACGATGGCCCTGGCCGACCAGTTCCCCGAGCTGATCGCGGAGCGCGTGGTGGGCGCGGCCTTCGTCGGCACGTCCTCGGGGCTGCTGTCGGAGGTGACGTACGGGCTCCCGGCCGCCGGGATGAGCCTTGTGCGCCGGGCCGTGCTGCCGGGCGCGTTCAAGCTGATGGCCGAGCGGACCGACCTGGTCGAGAAGGGGCGCCGGGCGACCGCCGAGCTCGTCGGGGCGATCATCAAGCGCTATTCGTTCGGGGCGCGCGACGTGGACCCGGCGGTGGCCCGGTTCGCGGAGCGGCTGATCGAGGCGACGCCGGTGGACGTGGTCGCCGAGTTCTATCCCGCCTTCGACGCGCACGACAAGGTGGCCGCGCTGAGCGCCTTCGACGGCCGTCCCGTGCTCGTCCTCGCCGGCGAGAAGGACCTGATCACGCCGAGCACCCACAGCGAGGTGATCGCCGACGCCCTGCCGGCCGCGGACCTGGTCGTCGTCCCGGGAGCGGGGCACCTGGTGATGCTGGAGCAGCCGGAGCAGGTCTGCGAGCGGCTCGCGGAGCTGCTGGCGGCGGCCGGGGGGCCGCTCGCGACCGGACGACCGGGAGGGGCGGAGGGGTCCCGGGCCGCCGGGTCCCGGCACTGACCCTGCCCGCGCCCTCCCCGTGCCCTCCCCGCGAGGGGCGCGCACGGCACGGCGCCCGGGGCCGCCGACCCCGTACCATCGGCGGATATGAACGCCCCGCACGACACCACCGCCGCCGCGTCCACGCAGCTCACCGTCAAGTCCGCCGAGGACATGCGCGAGTTGGGCCGGCGGCTGGCCGCGCTGCTGCGGCCCGGCGACCTGGTCCTGCTCTCCGGTGAGCTCGGGGCCGGCAAGACGACGATGACCCGCGGGCTGGGCGAGGGGCTCGGCGTGCGCGGCGCCGTGACCTCGCCGACCTTCGTCATCGCCCGGGTCCACCCGTCGCTGGGCGACGGCCCGCCCCTGGTCCACGTCGACGCCTACCGGCTCTCCGGCGGGCTGGACGAGATGGAGGACCTGGACCTGGACGTCTCGCTGCCCGAGTCGGTCGTGGTCGTGGAGTGGGGTGACGGCAAGGTCGAGGAGCTCTCCGAGGACCGGCTGCGTGTCGTCATCGAGCGGGCGGTCGGCGCGGACGCCCCGGCCGCCGGCGTGGACGACGCCGACGACGTGCGCAGCGTGACCGTGACCGGGGTCGGCGAGCGCTGGACGGGCGCGGACCTCTCCTCGCTGGGGTAGCGGATCCGGCACGCGACGTAGTTTCCGACAAGCCGTCGGGAAGACGTTGCGCGCGCGGTGCCGCGCGTGGTGACATGGGTGAACGGAGGCTCGGTTAGGTCTGCCTCACTTCCTCCGCCCGGCCCGAGCTGCCCAGGAGGCTCCATGACGGCCCAAGAGCCCGCCGCCCCCGTGGTGGACCGCTCGGAGGAGCGGCCCCGGCCCCTGTCCGTGCGCGATCTCCTGGCGGCCTGCGCCGCCGCCGACGCGGTCTCCACCCCGCCCGCGGCCCCCGGTCCCGCTGAGCGCCCCGGGCGCGCGGAGGAGCGCGACGCGGCCTGACGTACCCCGCCCGCGTCGCCGCCCGTCGCAGACCGGTCCCGGATAGCCCGAACGGGGGACGCGGCCACTGCCACGCCCCCCGGATCTCCGTCCCGCTCTACGGGACGACGACGACCTTGGTGTTGTTCACCGCGAACTCCCACATGGCCCGACCGTCGGCCGGCAGCTCGCGGATGCCGCCCGTCTTCTTCGTCGGGTCCAGCTTCGGCGACGAGCCGTCGACGGCCGCGCTGAAGCCGAAGACGACGCCCGTGGCGAGGTCCTTGTGGAAGCGCACCACGTGCTCGATCGGGATCCCGTCCGAGCCCGTGACCTGCGGGGCCCGCGAGGTGACCGCGTAGGTGCCGGGCGGCGGGTTGACCGTGCTGGGCGCCACCTCGTACGTCCGGGTGGCCTTGCCGTCGGAGCCCACGAGCCACACCCGCTTCTGCGCGAGCCCGTAGACGACCCGCAGGCCGGTGCCGGAGTCCTGCGGGACCGGGGTCGCCGCCTTGCCCTGGTCCTGGGTGGCGCCGCCGGCCGCGCCCGTCGCGCCGCCGCCCTTGTCCTTGTCCTTGCCGGACGCGGCGGGGGCGTGCGCGCTCGCGGGGCGGTCCGGCGCGGCCTCCGCCTGGTATGCGAGGAAACCGACCCCGCCCAGCGCCGCCGCCGTGAGCACGGCCACGATCGCCCCCGAGCTGCTGCGTGCCACGGTGCGCACCCTTTCGTCCCGCGTACTGGTTCTTCGTTCCGCGTGCCGGCCCGTACGGACCGGGCCGCCCGTCCGTCCGTACCCGCTGTACGGCCTGCTCGTACGGCCGCTCGCACGGCTATGCGGCTGACCGTAGCACTCGGCCGCGCCCCCGCCGCGCCCCCGGCGATGACCGGTGCGGGCACCGGACGCCCCATGGCGCGCCGTAGGCTTGTCACGTGCTGCTGCTCGCTCTGGATACCGCCACCCCCGCCGTCACCGTCGCCCTCCACGACGGCGAGTCCGTCGTCGCCGAGTCGAGCCAGGTCGACGCGCGCCGGCACGGGGAACTGCTGCTGCCCGCCGTCGACCGGGTGCTGAGCGAGGCGGGGTGCGCGCTGGACGCCGTGACCGGCCTCGTCGTGGGCGTCGGCCCCGGCCCCTACACGGGCCTGCGCGTCGGCATCGTCACCGCCGCGACCTTCGCGTCCGTGCTGTCCGTGCCCGTCCACAGCCTGTGCACGCTCGACGGCATCGCCTACGCCGCCGGGCAGGCCGGTCTCGAGGGCGAGTTCGTCGTGGCGACGGACGCCCGCCGCAAGGAGGTCTACTGGGCGCGGTACGCCGACGCCCGGACCCGGGTCACCGAGCCCGCCGTGGACCGCCCCGCCGAGCTCGCCGAGCGCGTCGCGGGCCTGGCCGCCGTCGGCGCCGGCGCCGTGCTCTACCCGGACGCCTTCACGGACGTACGGGCCGACCTGCCGCAGCACCAGTCGGCGGGCGCGCTCGCCGCGCTGGCCGCCGAGAAGCTGCGCACCGGCGGCGAGTTCCTCCCCGACCAGCCGCTCTACCTGCGCCGGCCGGACGCCCAGGTGCCCGCCAACTACAAGGTGGTCACCCCGCAGTGACCGGGTCGGCCGCGGCGGTCGGTATCCGCGAGATGCGCTGGTGGGACATCGGGCCGGTGCTGGAGCTGGAGCGCGAGCTCTTCCCGCACGACGCCTGGTCGAAGGGCCTCTTCTGGTCGGAGCTGGCGCACGCGCGCGGTGCCAACGCCAACCGCCGCTACGTCGTGGCGGAGGCCGCCGGGGAACCCGAGGGCGCGCGCCGCGTCGTCGGCTACGCCGGCCTCGCCGCCGTCGACGGCACCGGCGACGTCCAGACCATCGCCGTCGCCCGCGAGCACTGGAGCACCGGCCTGGGCGCCCGGCTGCTCACCGAGCTGCTCACCACCGCGACCGCCTTCGAGTGCCGCGAGGTGCTGCTCGAGGTGCGTGTCGACAACACCCGTGCCCAGCGCCTGTACGAACGCTTCGGCTTCGAGCCCGTGGGCGTCCGCCGTGGCTACTACCAGCCCGGCAACGTCGACGCGCTCGTCATGCGCCTCACCGACCCCACCACCGCAGTGCAAGGAATGACCCATGGCTCGCAAGGCTGACGAACCCCTGGTCCTCGGCATCGAGACCTCGTGCGACGAGACCGGTGTCGGGATCGTCCGCGGTCACACGCTGCTCGCCGACGCCGTCGCCTCCAGCGTCGACGAGCACGCCCGCTTCGGCGGCGTGGTCCCCGAGGTCGCCAGCCGGGCGCACCTGGAGGCCATGGTGCCGACGATCCAGCGTGCCCTGAAGGAGGCGGGGGTCAGCGCCAAGGACCTCGACGGCATCGCGGTCACCGCCGGCCCCGGCCTCGCGGGCGCCCTCCTCGTCGGCGTGTCGGCCGCCAAGGCGTACGCCTACGCCCTGGGCAAGCCGCTCTACGGTGTGAACCACCTCGCCTCGCACATCTGTGTGGACCAGCTGGAGCACGGCGCCCTGCCCGAGCCGACGATGGCCCTGCTGGTCAGCGGCGGCCACTCGTCCCTGCTGCTGGCGCCCGACATCACCGCGGACGTCCGGCCGCTCGGCTCGACCATCGACGACGCGGCGGGCGAGGCCTTCGACAAGATCGCCCGGGTGCTCAACCTGGGCTTCCCCGGCGGCCCGGTCATCGACCGCTGGGCGCGCGAGGGCGACCCCGACGCCATCCGCTTCCCGCGCGGCCTGACCGGCCCCCGCGACCCGATATACGACTTCTCCTTCTCCGGCCTGAAGACCGCCGTGGCCCGCTGGATCGAGGCCAAGCGCGCGGCCGGCGAGAACGTCCCGGTCGCCGACGTCGCCGCCTCCTTCCAGGAGGCCGTGGTGGACGTGCTGACCCGCAAGGCCGTGCGTGCCTGCAAGGACCACGGCGTCGACCACCTGATGATCGGCGGCGGTGTCGCGGCCAACACCCGGCTGCGCGCCATGGCCCAGCGCCGCTGCGAGGACGCCGGCATCACGCTGCGCGTGCCGCGTCCCAAGCTGTGCACGGACAACGGCGCGATGGTCGCCGCCCTCGGCGCCGAGATGGTGGCCCGCGGTCGCGCGGCCTCGTCGTGGGACCTGTCGGCGGACTCCTCGCTGCCGGTCACGGACACCCACGTCCCGGGCACCCACGCCCACGACCACGACCACGGTCACGGTCACAGCCATGGCCACGGGCATGGCCACGACCACGACCACTTCCACGAGCTGAGCAAGGACAACCTCTACTCGTGACGCGCGGGGGCCGGTCTCTCCCCGGGGGCGCCGGCCCTACGCGGCGGGGCGCGCCGGCTGTGCCAGGAGCATCGTCGGAGCGCCCGCCACCCGGGTCAGCACGACCACGCAGGAGTTCGGGCCCGCGAGCTTGAGCTTCCGGCGCAGTTCCTCCGGCTCCACCGCCGAGCCGCGCTTCTTGATGACCGCCACCCCGATCCCACGCTCGCGCACGACCGCCTTCAGGCGCTTCAGGTTGAACGGCAGCACGTCCGTGACCTCGTACGCCGCCGCGTACGGCGTCGGGTGGAGCTCGTCGCTCGTCACGTACGCGATGGTCTCGTCGATCAGGCCGCCGGCCAGCCGCTCCGCGACGTCCGCCACGAGGTGGGCACGGATGACGGCGCCGTCCGGCTCGTAGAGGTAGCGGCCCACGGGGCGGACCGGCGGGTCGGGCAGGCCGCGGCCCATCAGGGTCGCACCCTCGGGCAGCAGGGTGGCCCGGTACGCGCCCGGGTCCGTGCCGAACCACAGCACGGCCTCCTTCACGTCACCGCCGTCGGAGATCCACTCCGCCTCCGCGTCGTCCGGGATCGCCTCGTGGGGGACGCCCGGGGCGATCTTCAGGGCCGCGCGCGGGGCCGAGCGGGCCGCCTCGATCGCCCAGGAGAGCGGCGGGGAGTAGGCCTCCGGGTCGAAGATGCGACCGCGGCCGCCGCGCCGGGCCGGGTCGACGAAGACCGCGTCGTACGGCGTGGTGTCGATCTCCGTGACGTCGGCGCAGCGCACCTCGATCAGGTCGGCCAGGCCCAGCGCGGCGGCGTTGGCCCGGGCGACCTCGCAGGTGAGCGGGTCGCGGTCGACGGCGAGCACGGAGATCCCGGCTCGCGCGAGCGCGATGGCGTCGCCGCCGATGCCCCCGCACAGGTCGGCGATCCGGCGCACGCCGAGCTCCTGGAAGCGCCGGGCGCGGTGGGTGGCCACCGAGGCGCGCGTGGACTGCTCCACGCCGTTGGGCGTGAAGAACATGCGGTACGCGTCCTCCGCGCCGAACTTCGCGACCGCGCGCTGCCGCAGCCGGGCCTGTCCGAGCGCGGCGGAGACCAGCTCGGCCGGGTGCTCACGGCGCAGGCGGGTCGCCGTGGCGAGCTCCCGCGCGGGGTCGTGGTCGCGGAGCCCGTCGAGGAGGGCGCGGCCCTCGTCGGTGAGCAGGGCGGCGAAGGCGGCGAGGGCCTGGGCGGTCTCGGCGGCCTGGGCGGCGTCGGTGGTGGCGGCGGGGTTCGGTGCGGGCACGTGTCTCATTCTCCCTCGCGGTCCCCGGCCCTTCCCGGCCCCGGCCGGGCGGTGGCGGTCCCGGCCCCCCGCGCGGTCGTCGAACGCATGCACAAGAATCGTTCGGGTGACCCTGTCTGTTTCCGGCCATCGCGGCCGTCATGGTCGTCCCGGCTCCCACGGCCGCCCCGGCTCTCACGGCCGCCCCGGCCTTCCCGGTGGGCCGGGCCGCCGTCGTCGCGCCGCCCTCCTCGCCGTCTCCGCGGCCCTGCTGCTGACCGGCACCCTCGCGGGGTGCTCCGGGGCGTCCTCCGGCTCCTCCGGGGCGTCCGGCGGCCCGGGGAAGCCGCGTACGGGGGCGAGCGCGTCCGCCACGCCCGGCGACGCGTACCGCCGCTGGGGGCTGGAGCGGCCGCTGGCCGCCCCGCCCGCCCCGCCGGCGCGGAAGCCGGTGGCGCTGCCCTCGCCGGGCGGTATCCCGCCGGTCGTCCGCCGGATACCGACCACGGACAAGGTCGTGTTCGTGACGATCGACGACGGGGCCGAGAAGGACCCGGAGTTCGTGCGGATGGCCAGGGACCTGAAGCTGCCGTTCACGATGTTCCTCACGGACAGCATCGCCCGCGCGGGCGGCGGCTACGGTTATTTCGAGCCGCTGCGCGCCCTCGGCAACGGCGTCCAGAACCACACGCTGACCCATCCGAACCTGCGCACCCTGTCGGCGGACGCCCAGAAGCGCGAGATATGCGGCCAGCAGGACGCCCTGGAGAAGCGTTTCGGCACCCGGCCCCCGCTCTTCCGGCCGCCCTACGGCAATTACAACGACGCCACACTCACGGCCGCCGCCGGCTGCGGGGTGCGGGCGGTCGTGCTGTGGGAGGCGACGATGCAGATCAACGACATGCGCTACGCCCAGGGCGACGGGCTGCGCCCCGGCGACATCGTGCTCGCCCACTTCCGCGGTCCGGGAGAGCTCAAGGGCACCTCGATGACCAGGATGACGACCAACATGCTCCGCAGCATCCAGGCCCAGGGATACACGGTGGGGCGACTGGAGGACTACCTCTGATCGTGGACGGGTAGGGACCGGGCGCCGCGCGATGGATTGGCACTCCGCTTGACCGAGTGCTAACCGCGTCATAGTCTCGGCACCGTTGGCACTCTCCACCGGTGAGTGCCAAACACAGCGACGGGCAGATCCGGCACCCGCGACGACGGATCTACCAGGTCGCCACCTCAGACAAATGACCCCGTGAGATCTCCGAAGGGGGAGGTCGGATCGTGACGACCGCCAGCTCCAAGGTTGCCATCAAGCCGCTCGAGGACCGCATCGTGGTCCAGCCGCTCGACGCCGAGCAGACCACGGCCTCCGGCCTGGTCATTCCGGACACCGCCAAGGAGAAGCCCCAGGAGGGCGCTGTCCTGGCCGTGGGCCCGGGCCGCTTCGAGAACGGCGAGCGCCTCCCGCTCGACGTCCAGGTCGGTGACATCGTGCTCTACAGCAAGTACGGCGGCACCGAGGTGAAGTACAACGGTGACGAGTACCTCGTCCTCTCGGCCCGCGACGTCCTCGCGGTCATCGAGAAGTAGTTCACCCGAGGCTTTCGAGCTTTCGAAGCTTTAGTTCTGCGCCCCTGGTTCCCGCGTCCATTCAGCCGGGCGCCCGGGGCGCAGTTCGTTTGAGAGAGATCGCGAGGATTCTTACCCATGGCCAAGACCCTGAAGTTCGACGAGGACGCCCGTCGCGCCCTTGAGCGCGGCGTCAACAAGCTCGCCGACACCGTCAAGGTGACGATCGGCCCCAAGGGCCGCAACGTCGTCATCGACAAGAAGTTCGGCGCTCCCACCATCACCAACGACGGCGTCACCATCGCCCGTGAGGTCGAGCTCGAGGACGCGTACGAGAACCTCGGCGCCCAGCTCGTCAAGGAGGTGGCGACCAAGACCAACGACATCGCGGGTGACGGCACCACCACCGCGACCGTCCTGGCCCAGGCGCTGGTCCGCGAGGGTCTGCGCAACGTCGCCGCCGGCGCCTCCCCGGCCGCCCTGAAGAAGGGCATCGACGCCGCCGTCAAGGCCGTCTCCGAGGACCTCCTGGCGACCGCCCGCCCGATCGACGACAAGTCCGACATCGCCGCCGTGGCCGCGCTCTCCGCGCAGGACCAGCAGGTCGGCGAGCTGATCGCCGAGGCGATGGACAAGGTCGGCAAGGACGGCGTCATCACGGTCGAGGAGTCCAACACCTTCGGCCTGGAGCTGGACTTCACCGAGGGCATGGCCTTCGACAAGGGTTACCTCTCGCCCTACATGGTCACCGACCAGGAGCGTATGGAGGCCGTCCTCGACGACCCGTACATCCTGATCCACCAGGGCAAGATCTCCGCGATCCAGGACCTGCTGCCGCTGCTGGAGAAGATCATCCAGGCCGGTGGCTCCAAGCCGCTGCTGATCATCGCCGAGGACGTCGAGGGCGAGGCCCTCTCCACCCTCGTCGTCAACAAGATCCGCGGCACGTTCAACGCCGTGGCCGTCAAGGCCCCGGGCTTCGGCGACCGCCGCAAGGCGATGCTGGGCGACATGGCCACCCTCACCGGTGCCACCGTCATCGCCGAGGAGGTCGGCCTCAAGCTCGACCAGGCCGGTCTGGACGTGCTGGGCACGGCCCGCCGCGTGACCGTCTCCAAGGACGACACCACCATCGTCGACGGTGGCGGCAACTCCGGTGACGTCGAGGGCCGCGTCGCCCAGATCAAGGCCGAGATCGAGACCACCGACTCGGACTGGGACCGCGAGAAGCTCCAGGAGCGCCTCGCCAAGCTCGCCGGTGGCGTCTGCGTCATCCGCGTGGGTGCGGCCACCGAGGTCGAGCTCAAGGAGAAGAAGCACCGTCTGGAGGACGCCATCTCCGCGACCCGCGCCGCGGTCGAGGAGGGCATCGTCTCCGGTGGTGGCTCCGCCCTCGTCCACGCCGCCAAGGTGCTGGAGGACGGTCTGGGCAAGGAGGGTGACGAGGCCACCGGTGTCGCCGTCGTCCGCCGCGCCGTCGTCGAGCCGCTGCGCTGGATCGCCGAGAACGCCGGCCTCGAGGGCTACGTCATCACCTCCAAGGTGGCGGAGCTCGAGAAGGGCCAGGGCTTCAACGCCGCGACCGGCGAGTACGGCGACCTGGTGAAGGCCGGCGTCATCGACCCGGTCAAGGTCACCCGCTCCGCCCTGGAGAACGCCGCCTCCATCGCCTCCCTGCTGCTCACGACCGAGACCCTGGTCGTCGAGAAGAAGGAAGAGGAGTCCGCCGAGGCCGGTCACGGCCACGGTCACGGCCACGCGCACTGACCCACGCGCTTGTCGCACCGGGGGGGGGGGGCGCCGGGGGGGGGGGGGGGGGGGGGGGGGGGGTGGTTGGGGGGGGGGGGGGGGGGGGGGGGGGGGGGTGGGGGGGGGGTGGAGG
>NZ_JBWKFM010000039.1:0-63928 GCF_056434285.1 Streptomyces sp. NPDC044063 | reverse complement strand
CAGCGCCGATGGTACTGCAGGGGGGACCCTGTGGGAGAGTAGGACGCCGCCGAACTCCTTTTGAATGCCGTAGGCCCTGGAAACAGAGAAATCTGGTTCCAGGGCCTACGGCTTTTTTGCGTTTATGCCAGCCATTGCAATTCGCTCTCCTCCACCCTCCCCAGCAGCGGCACACCCCGCACCCAGCGTTCCGCCTCCTCCACCACCCATACGCCCAGACGCCGCACCTCGCTGCCCTGGGCTCCCGCGATATGCGGGGTGATGAGGACGTTGGGCAGGCTGAAGAGCCGGTGGCTGCGGTCCAGCGGTTCGGGGTCGGTGACGTCCAGGAAGGCGCTCAGCCGGCCCGAGGCGCATTCCCGGGTCAGTGCGTCCGTGTCGATGAGCGATCCCCGTGCCGTATTGACGATCGTGCCGCCGTCCGGGAGGAGGGCGAGCCGTTCGGCGTTCAGCATGTGATGCGTGGCCGGGAGCTCGGGTGCGTGGAGCGTGACGACGGCGCTCGCCCGGCAGAGGGTGTCCAGGTCCACCGAGTCCGGAGCGTACGGGTCGTGCAGCAGAATCCGGTACCCGGCGTCCGACGCCCTCAGGAGGTCCATGACCCGCCGGCCGATGCGCGAGGCGCCGACGACTCCGACCGTCAGCCCGTCGCCTCCCCGGCGCTCGTGGAATCCCGGCCAGCCGGCACGGCCGCGGGCCGCGTAGGAGGCGGCCGTGGGCAGCGTTTTCTTCGCCGCTAGGGTGATCAAGGCGAAGGCGTAGTCGGCCACCGGACCCGCGTTGGCCCCGGCCGCCGACGAGACGACGATGCCGCGTTCCCATACCGCCGCTGTGACCAGCTGTTTCACCGAACCCGCGGCATGGAGCACGCCGCGCAGCCCGGGCGCCGCTGCCAGGAACTCCTCGGTCAGTGCCGGGCTTCCCCATCCCGTGATGAGGACCTCGGCCCGGGCCAGGGCCTCCCGTCCACCCGGCTCACCGACGTCTCCGACCAGCTCGCCGATGTCACCGAGGCGGCGGCGCAGGTCAGGGGGCAGGACGGACGCCGCCACCTCGTCGTCGAGCGCCGTCACGATCACCGGCCCGGCCGGTCCCCGTCCGCGTCCTCGTCCGCATCCCCGTCCCCGTCCCCCATCGTCCACGCGCATCCATCTGCCCGCCCCGGAGAGGGAAGACACCTTGCCAGCGCACCCCCGACCTCGTCCGCGTACCGTCGACGCGATCGTCACCGTCGTCGTCCAGGCGGCGGTGACCATTCCCTTCGTCGTACCGCGCGCCGCGGACGTACCGCCGGCCACCTGGACGTCGTACGCCATGACGTCGCTGACCGTACTGCCGCTGCTGTGGCGCGGCCGGGCGCCGCTGACCGTGCTGCTGGCCATCACGGCGGCGGGGATCGCCTACCTGCCGCTGAACGGGCCCGGGCAGCCGTTGCCGTACAGCTCGATGGTCGCGCTGTTCACCGTCGCCGCGCAGGGCGGGGTGTGGCAGCGGCGGGCGACGCTGGTGATCGGGCTGCCGGTCGTGGCGCTGACCGTGGCGGTGCGGACGAACACCGCACGCGAGTACCTCTTCTCCGCGTTCCTCTTCGGCATGGTCTACGTCCTGGGCGCTCTCACCCGCACCCGGCAGGCGTACACCGAGGCCGTGGAGCTGCGGGCGGCCGAGCTGGAGAGGGCGCGGCAGGCGGAGGTGGAGCGGGCGGCCGAACGCGAACGGGCCCGTATCGCCCGTGAGATGCACGACGTGCTGTCCCACGCCGTCGGTCTGATGGTCGTTCAGGCGGAGGCCGGGCCGTTGGCCGTACGGTCGGATCCGGAGCGGGCGGAGGCGGCTTTCGACGCGATCGCGGGCGCGGGCCGGGACGCGATGGTGCAGTTGCGGCGCATGCTCGGGGTGCTGAAGGAGGATGCACGAGACTCCCGCGATCGTGATCGTGTCCGTGATCGTGATCTTGATCGTGTCCGTGATCCGCAGCCGACGCTCGACGGGCTCAAGGGCCTGGTGGACGACGTACGGCGGACCGGGCTCGCGGTCACCCTGACCACGCGCGGCACACCGCTCCCGCTCGCGGCCGACGCGCAGGTGACGGTCTATCGGGTGGTCCAGGAGGCTCTGACGAACGTGCTCAAGCACGCGCACGCCACCCTCGTGTCCGTACGGCTGACCTGGGCGCCGGGCAGCCTGCTCGTCGAGGTGGAGAACGACGGGACGGGGGAGGGAGGGGTTCGTGACAGCAGCGGCACCGGCGGCGGGCGTGGCCTCATCGGCATCCGGGAGCGTGCCGCGGCCCACGGCGGTACGGCCGTGACCGGTCCCGCACCGGACGGGCGCGGCTTCCGCGTTGCCGTCGAACTGCCCGTCGTGATCTCCTCGCCCGCGGAGGTGGAGAGGTGACGATCCGTGTGGTGGTGGCCGACGACCAGGAGCTCGTGCGCGGCGGCTTCGCGATGATCCTGGGGGCGCAGCCGGACATCGAGGTGGTGGCCGAGGCCGGTGACGGGGTCGAGGCCGTGGCGGCCGTACGGTGGCACGCGCCCGATGTGGTGCTGCTCGACATCCGGATGCCGCGCATGGACGGGATCGAGGCGGCCCGTGTGGTGTGCGCGGAGTCCGCCACCAAGGCCGTCATGCTCACCACCTTCGACCAGGACGACTACGTGTACGAGGCGTTGCACGCGGGCGCGAGCGGGTTCCTGCTCAAGGACGTGCGGCGGGACGATCTGGTGCACGCGGTACGGGTGGTGGTGGCCGGCGACTCGTTGTTGGCCCCCTCGGTGGCCCGGCGGCTGGTCGAGGACTTCACCAGCCGGGTGCGGCCGGTCGAGGAGGCGGCCGCGGACCGGGAGCTGGGTCTGCTCACCGCGCGCGAGCGCGAGACGCTCGTCCTGCTCGGGCGGGGGCTGTCGAACGCGGAGATCGCCGCCGAGCTGGTGGTCAGCGAGCACACGGTGAAGACGCACGTGAGCAACGTGCTGTCGAAACTGGGGCTGCGGGACCGCATCCAGGCGGTCATCTGCGCGTACGAGACGGGTCTGATCGCGCCGGGCGCGCGCTGAGAGCATCCCTCGCGCGGGGGAGGCGGGGTCAGGCAGAACCGCTCGCGTCGGCGATTCGCCGATGGGCGCCCGAACCGAGGATGGATCACAGAAAACAGTGATCCACTCGAGTTCGGGGGAAGTGTTCATGCATCACCGTCGTTTCGTGCTCGCCGCGACGGCTGTCGCGGCGTTGACCGTCGGGGCGTCCGCCGTCGTACCGGCCGGTGCCGTCGCCGTTCCGCACACCGCCACGAAGCGGCCCGTGTCCGCCGACGCGCAGGCCGTACGGAAGGCCCTGCGGGAGGCCGTCGCCGGGTTGCCGGACCCGGCCACCGCCACGACGGCGCAGGTGCGGCTCGGCGGCGAGGACGGCGCGTGGCGGACCGTCTCGGGCGTGGCCGACGTCCGGACGGGGCGGGCGGCGGAGGGCGGCGAGCGTTTCCGGGCGGGCAGCGTCACCAAGGCGTTCACGGCGGCGGTCGTGCTGCAGCTCGTGCACGAGGGGAAGCTGTCCCTCGACGGGACGGTGCAGCGGTACCTGCCGGGCCTGCTGCCGGCGCGCTACCCGGACGTGAAGGTCAGGCACCTGCTGAACTACACCAGCGGGCTGCCGAGCGCCGACGACGGGCCCACCGACGTCGAGGGGCAGCTCGAGGAGCGCTACCGGACGTGGGACCACCGCGAGCTGGTGCGGAGCGGCTTCGACAAGCCGATGGAGTTCGATCCGGGGACGCGGCAGCACTACTCGAACATCGGTTACAACGTGCTGGGTCTGCTGATCGAGAAGGTGACGGGCCACGCGTACGAGAAGGAGGTGCGGGAACGGGTCATCGACCGCGCGGGCCTCAAGGACACCTACAGCCCCGGCGACGACCCCCGCATCCACGGCCGGCACGTGCGCGGCTACCAGGAGGTCAAGGGTTCGCTCGTCGACGTCACCGAGTGGAACCAGTCGAGGACCTGGGCCTCCGGCGACCTGATCACCACCGCGCCGGACCTGGAGCGCTTCACCACCGCGCTGTTCGGCGGGCGCGTGGTGCCGCGGCCGGAGCTGGAGCTGATGTTCACGGTGCCGAAGGTGCCCGTGTACCGCGATCCCGAGGCGAAGGCGAAGTACTCCAGCGGCCTGAGCACCGACAAGCTCCCCGACGGCACCGTCATCTGGGGCAAGACGGGCAGCCGCTACGGCTACCTGACCGGCTTCGCCGCCACCCGGACGCTCTCCCGCACCGTCGTCTACACGGTGGGCTCGACGCACGCGAAGAGCGAGGAGAAGAAGATGGACCCGACGGTCGCGAAGATCATCACCGCGCTCGGGGCGAAGGCCGGAAGGACTCAGGCCGGCAAGGCCGGCCGCGGCGGGACCGAGTAGTCCCGCCGCATCACGATCTCCTGGTCAGGAAGCCTGCCCCGGCGGCTCCGGTGCAGCGACCTGGCCCGAGCCGTCCGGGGCGGGCTGCTGCTCGGAGCCGCTGCTGGGCTCCAGCGCGTACAGCAGTTTCTCCCCGAGCTTGTCGGAGACGACGAGGGCCCGCTTGGCGGCCAGGCCCAGCGGGATCGCGACGTCCTTGCTGTCCATCACGGTGTCCGCGCCGGCGGTGAGGGTGTGCCAGCGCTGCTGCTGGTCGACGGCGTAGATGCGGTCGGCGACGGCGCTCTTGGGTGTCGCGCCGTTGACCTCGCGGCTGCTGCCGCGCTGGGTGTCGAGCAGCAGCGGGCCGACGGCGACCAGCGGGCCGGTGGCGCGCACGGTCAGGGTGCCCGGGTCCTTGCCGGCCTTGCCGGTGGCCAGGGCCTTGCCGGTGCCGGCGTCATAGACGGTGGCCCAGGTGGTGTCGTCCTTCTTCCAGACGCCGACGATCCGGCCGGCGTCCACGCCGAGCACGGTGTTGAGCTTGGTCTTGTCCGCCGGGGCCTTCATCTCCAGGCCCTTGTCCGGCTGCTTGCCGGGGGCCAGGCGCCACCAGCGGCCGGAGGGGTCGGCGGCCAGGATCGTCTGCCGGTCGGCGGCCAGCGCGGTGGTGCGGACGGGCAGGTCGACGTTCTGGACCTTGCCGTCGGCGATGACGGCGGCGGTGGCGTCCGGCAGGGAGATCAGGGGCGAGGTGCCCAGGAACGTCACGGTGCCGGAGCTGGGGATGTCGACGCTGTGGTGGGGGTGCTTCTCGTCGTCGACGGCCCAGTAGTGCAGGGCCTGGCCGGTGGAGACGGCGATGACGCGCTGCCCGTCGACCTGGGTGAAGACCAGGCTGCCGGAGGCGTCGTTGGGGATGCCCGCGGTCCACTTGGTGATGCCGGAGGCGGGGTCGAGGACGACGAGCCGGCTCTTGTCGGTGACGGCGGCGATCGTGCCGTCGTCGGCGACGGCCGGGGCGACCTGCCCGCTGATCTTCAGGGCCCAGGCGGCCCGTCCGCTCCAGCCGTCGGGGGCGGGGCGCGGCAGGTTGGCCGGCGGGGGCGGGGTCGGTTTGGCGGACGGGGTGGTGGCCTCGGCCTTCGGGGCGTCGGAGGGGTCGCCGCCACCGCCGGAGAGGACGACGGCGGCGCCGAGACCGATCAGGCCCAGGAAGACGCCCATCGCGATCAGGCCCTTGGCCTGCGACTTCTTGCCCTGGCCGCCGCCCTTGCCGCCGGGCCCCGACTTGTCGGCCCTGCCGGCCTTGCCCGCCGCGGCGGGGGATGCCGTGGCGGCCGCGCCGGAGCGGGGGCGGCGCTTGCCGCGCCGGCCGCCGCCGGCCTCGACGGGCAGCGCCTCGACGGTTCCGTCGGGGTGCACGATCAGGGGGAACGTGGTGCCGTCGGCCTCGATGGCCGTCACCCGGATCGCGCGCCCCAGACGGGCGTAGCGTTCGGCGACGTTCTTGACCGCCCACTGGCGCGCCTCGGCGCCGTCGATGCCGGCCGGCAGGGCCAGGACGGCCCCGTCGACCTCGACGGTGCCCTGCCCGGTGAGGCGTACGACGGGGGCGGGCCAGTCGGGGACGGTGCTGGGATCGGTGCCGGTCGTCACTTGGCCACTCGCATCGTGTCGGCTTTCCACGGTTGGTCTTTGTCGGTGCGGGTCAGGTGGATCCACTGCACCCAGGTCTCGGTCGGGCCCTTCCAGTCGTCCCGGCCGAGCGTCGTCACGGTGACCTCGAACTGGCGGTAGGCCTCGGTGTCGGTGTCCATCCGCTGGTCGTCGTAGGCGCGCTTGGCGGTGGCGGTGGTGTAGCCGTGGTGTTCGGCCATGGTCCGCCACGCGGCGTCGGGCTGGGACAGCGGCTGTACGGTCGCGACGTCCTTGGCGAGGGAGTCGGCCAGCCACTCCGTGGTGCGGCGTTGCGCGTCGGAGGGGCTGGTGTCGAGGTCGGCGTCGAACGTCCAGTTGGTCACGGCGATGGCCTCGGCGACGGCGGTGGCGTCCTTTTCGTCGACGTCCTTGGGGAGGCCCGCCTTGGGGGTGCCGCTCTTGCCGGTCGGGAGGGGTTTGGGCGGGGAGTAGGTGGCGTTGGGACGCGCGGTGGGCGGTGGGGAGGAGGGCTTGGCGGTGGCGCCGGATTCCTTGGAGTCCTTGTGGGTGCTGCCGCTTCCGCATGCGGTCAAGGTGACGGCCATGGCCATGCCGGCCACCGCCATGCTCACGCGGGATCGTTTGCTCATGCCATCCTCCTGACGTCCCAGGGGAACTGCGTCCAGTACGGGTCCAGGTCGACGATCTCGACCGTCTTTCCGGGCCTGGGGGCGTGGATCATCTGTCCCCTGCCTATGTAGAGACCGACGTGGCCCCAGTCGCCGTCGTTGTTGATGACGATGACGTCACCCGGCTGCATCGCCTGAGGGGTGGAGGGCACGGATCTGCCGGCACCGCGTTGCGTCTGCGACGTGCGCGGGATCTCGACGCGGCCACCGGTGCCGGCGAAGACGGCGTACTGGGTGAGGCCCGAGCAGTCGAACCCGCCGCCGGTGGGGCCGTTGCTGCCACCGCCGCCCCAGATGTAGGGGAGGCCGAGACCTCGGCGCGCGGCAGCGACGATGCTGCCTCCGACGCCGCTAGAAGGAACGTTTCCGCCACTGCTCAGTGAACCCTGGTACTTCGCGGCGCTCTTGAGGATGGACGCCACGTAGCTCTGGGTCTCCTGGTAGGGCGGCATGCCGTGGTATTGGGTGACGCGGAAGGGGCCGGCGTTGTAACCGGCGAGCGTCATCGCGACGATGTCGCCCTTGACGTTCCCGCTGGCGATCTCGGGGGCCAGGTCCTTCGCGATCGCGCAGTCGTAGGTGCCCTGGGACATGATCGCGTCGAAGGGGTTGAACGGGTCGGCGTAGCCGTCCCCGTCGGCGTCCACGCCGTAGGCGCGCCATGTGTCGGGGATGAACTGGCTGAGCCCCTTGGCGTTGGCGGGCGAGACGGCCTTCGGGTTCCAGGAGCTCTCGGCCTCGATCTGCGCGGCGATGACGGCCGGGGGTATCTGAGGACAGATGCTCCCGGCCTTCAATATCCACGAGACGTACTGGGGCGGTACGGAACCGTCCTTCAGGCCGCCGTTGATGCCGCCGCCGTAGCCGCCTCCACCCACTCCACAGCCCGCCAGCACAAGGCTCAGTGCTGCCGCCCAGCCCGCCCGAGCCTTTTGGCGCAGACGCATCCTCACGACCCCCCGTTCGAATGCCATGTCAATTAGGTGTGTTTGGTGACGCTGCTTGAATTGATCGCACTGTTCGAGAAGTTGCGCTGCGAATGCAGGTATTCGCGTAGCTCTTCCCGCCAGATCCGCCATTCCTGTTTTGGTCCGATTTGGAACCCAGGGAGATGACTGTCCCCAAGCCATCTGACCAGGGTCGAGGTCTCGACCCTCAGGACATCTGCAACCTCTCGGGGCTTCATGACGTCCGGATACTTTGCCAGCGGATCTCCGTCGGCGCCCGGTCGCTCCACCCGGCCTCCCCCCCCGGACGATCTTCTGGTCGGGAAGATCGCACGCTATCAAGTACTGTTCGCTGCTGTTCGAATTTATTGAGCCACATTGACGGCCGCTCAGGTACTGTAAACCTCCGCGATCTAGCTCGGTGACCGCGGAGAGGGGGAAAACGGGGATGGCGGACGACATACCGAACCTTTGGGTCACGCCGCATACGGCCGCCGCGCCCGAGCCCGCGCCGCAGCAGCAACAGCCGGCGGCGCAGCAGGCGCAGGGGCCGGTCGCCGCTCAACCGCCGACCCATCGTCAGCTCGGCTCGGTCCAGGCTCCGCAGGTGCAGCTCGGCACGCTCCCGATGCGGCCCGCCCAGGGCGTGCTCTGGTGGGCGCTCGGCGTGCACGGCGGCGCCGGGGTCTCCACGCTGCTGCGCACCGTCGGCGGTGGCGGGGATGCCCAGCGGCGCTGGCCGGACATTCACGGCGCGCTCTCGGGCGTGCACATCGTGCTGGTCGCCAAGGCGGACGCCCATGGCCTGGCGGCCGCTCAGGCCGCTCTGCAGGAGTGGCACTCGGGCCAGGCGCCGGGGAGTACGAACCTCGTCGGCCTGGTGCTGATGGCCGACGCCCCGACCAAGCCGCCGCGTTCGGTCCGCGACCGCATACGCGTCCTCACCGGTGCCGTCCCGCAGAGCTGGGTGGTCCCGTGGGTCGAGGAGTGGCGCGAGGGCGGCAAGGCGCGCAAGCGCATCAAGGAGCTGGAAGCCCTTGAAAAAACGTTGCAGCAGCTGCCGCCGCCGCACGTCACCCTGGCCCTGCCGCCCGGCCCCAGCGCTGCCGGACACGCCGCCGGCCCGTCGGCCGAGCACGCATCCGCTCCCGTGGCGGGACCGGTGAACAGCCCGGCCCCCGGCCCGGTGAACAGCCCGGCCCCCGGCCCGGTGAACGCCTCGGTGCCCGGCCCGATGCCGGTGCCCACGCAGCCGGTCGTGCAGCAGGCCGCCCCGGGGGACTTCTATCTCCAGCAGCCGACGGCACCTCAGCCGGATCGACCGCAGCAGGCGCACCAGCCGCAGCCCGGGCACCCCGCGCAGGCGGTTTACCAGGCGCAGCCCGTTCCATCGGCGCAGCCCGGCCCGGCTGCACCGGCCGCAAGGCCCGAACCGCCTGTGTACGTACCGCAGCCGCTGCATCCGGCACCGCCCGCGCCGCAGGCGTACCAGCAGCATCCGCCGTACCAGCCGCATCCGGCCCCGCCGGCGTACGCGGCACAGCCCACGGCCGACGAGGCCGTGCTCCCTCCACCGGACCCGGCGACCCGTCTGGACGCCCGGCCCGCCCATCACCCGACCTCGGAAGGTAAGCGATGAACGACAAGATCGCCCTCGCCATCGGCAGCTGCCCGCCCGGCGCCTGCGGCAAGATCACCACCATTGGCTCCTGGATCACCTACCTCGCCGCCTGGGCGGCCGGTGTCGCGTTCGTGATCTCCGGCGCGATCCTGTGCTGGGCCTACTTCTCGGGCCACGGCTCCTCGCGCGCGATGAAGGCGCTGGGTGGCGCCTGCGGCGGCAGCATCATCATCTCGGCCGCGTCCGCCCTGGCCAACGCGCTGCTGGCGTAGTGAGGCCCAGCAGCGACGCCTAGGGGGAGTTCAGATGGCTGACAGGAACGAGGGGCGGGACCGGGGAAGGCTCGGCGGCGCCCTGTTCATCACAAGCGCCGTGTTCATCTTGTTGGTGGTCGTGCTCGGTGTGTTCGTGGTCGTCACCGACGACGACACCAAGGGGGACAACAGCGCCGCTTCGGGGGCGTCCGCCACTCCGGCGGCGCCCGCTTCCGGGGGCGGCAATGCTTCGTCGTCCGCGCCGCAGAAGCCCGCGGACGGCAGCTGTACGCCCACCGACACCGACACCAAGGTCCCCACGACAGCACCCAAGGACGTCTCTTGGGAGCTCTTCAACTCGGCCGCACTGCCGCGTTCGAAGAGCGCGGGGCCCATGAAGTTCGACGGCCTGACAGCCAGCTGTTACGCGCACACGCCCCGTGGTGCGCTGATGGCGTCCATCAACGGCTACTACCGCAGCATCGTCGCGTTGCCGGACAGCAAGCCGATGCAGGAGATGCTGCTCCCCGGTCCCGGCCGAGACAAGCTGCTGGAAGGCGCGAAGAAGGTCACGCAGCCGGTCCCTGCCGGTGAACTGGCACAGCTCGCCGGATTCCAGGTGGTGACGTACACCGCGGAGACCGCGGTCGTGTCCCTGGTCAACGGGGAGGCGGCCGGCGGCACGCTGAAGGTCTTCCAGGTGACCGTGCGCTGGGCGGACGGGGACTGGAAGGTGGTTCCCGCCGATGACGGCCATCTGACGTCGTCGAGCAACGCAATTGGTGACATGGCCGGTTACACCCAGTTCAGGGGGTTGTGATGCCGAGTTGGAATCCCTGTGACTGGGAATATGTCTCGACCGGGTGCAAGAAGGTCAAGGAGGTCGCCGGCAAGGTGTCCGACACGGTCACCGACGCCGTCGGCGGCGTGGTCGGCGGCTTTGTCGAAGACCTGCTGAAGATGTTCGCCGCGGGTCTTGGCAAGATCGTCGCCGCCATGACCTCGTTCTGGGTCTACGCCCCGACACCCGGTGTGGCCTCGACGGACGGCGAGGGGAAACCGATCAACCCCACCGGGGCCGCCGATGTGGCCAAGTGGCTGGCTGATCACACCCTGTGGCTCACCTTCATCCTCACCGTCATGTCGCTGACGTTCGCCGGCGCCAGGATGGCCTACGAGGCGAAGGGCTCCGGCGACCAGCTGCGCAACATCGGCCAGGGCATGGTCAAGCTGGTCCTGCTCAACGGCACGTTCACCGTGGGTGTGCAGCTCGCCATCGAGGCGGGTGACGCCTACAGCAAGTGGATCATCAAGGAATCGCTCGGCGGGGATGCCGACGCGAAACTGGGTGCCGCTGTCGTGGCCATCAGCGAACTGTCCAGCGCTCTCGGCGGCCCGATCGTGCCGCTGCTGCTGGTGATCGTCTGCGTCTGCGCCTCCCTGCTGCAGCTCATCCTCATGTACTTCCGCGCCGCCATCCTGGTGCTGCTCGCCGGAACCATCGCCATCCCGGCGGCGACCGCGTTCACCAGCATGGGTTCGCGCTGGCTCAGCCGCTGGCTGACCTGGGTGCTGGCCTTCCTCTGCCTCAAGCCCGCCGCCGCGACCATCTACGCGGCCGCGTACCGGCTTCTGGGCTCGGGCGTCAACAAGGACCTCGGGTCCGGCATCACGGGCTTCGTCCTGCTGGCCGGTGCCGTGGCCGTCCTGCCCGCGCTGCTCAAGCTCTTCCAGCCGGCGGGTGTCGCCATGGCCGGCGGTAGCGGCTTCAGTAGCGGCGGTGGCGGCGGCGACAGCTCCTCGAGCTCCTCCGGCAAGGGTCCCTCGGGCTCCGCTTCGTCCCCGTCCGGTGGCCAGGCGTCGTCCGGCGGAGGCTCGCCGAGCGGTGCGGGCCAGGCGGGTCTGTCCTCCCCGGGTGCGTCCGGCATCTCCGGTGGTGGCGGCGGCCTCGGCGGCAACATCTCCGGCGCCGCGGGTGGATCCGCCGGCGGTATGGGCGGAGGTGCGGGCGCCGGTGCCGGTGCGGGCGGCGCGGGCGCTGCCGCGGGTGGTGGTGGCGCGGCCGCCGGAGCCGGTGCGGGTGCCGGTGCGGGCGCGGGTGCCGCGGCCGGTGCCGGTGCGGGTGCCGCGGGTGGTCCGGCCGGTGCGGCGGCCGTCGTCGCCAAGAAGGCGGTCGACACCGCCAAGGCCCAGATGATCAACGGCCTGAACGATTCCGCAGCTGGTCTGCACCAGGAACTGGACGGAGGCCCCAGTGGGTCCTGAAGTGCAGCAACTCCGCACTTACGGCAACTTCCGGCGGCCCCGTTCGGCCGGTCTCGGCGGGCTGGGGCTCGTCCCCACCGCCGTGCTGTTCGTGTTCATGGCCATCGCCGGCACCCTGGCGCCGCTCGACATGCTGATGGCCGCAGTCGTCGCCCTCATCGGTGCCGTCGTGCTCGTACCGCTCGCCGTGCGCGACCGGTACGGGCGGCACCTGGGCACGCTGATGTATTCGCGCCTCGCGTGGGGCGTGGGAGTGATGAAAGGTCAGAACGTGTACCGCTCCGGAGTGCTCTCGAAGGTCCCCGGCGGCAAGTCGCTGCTGCCGGGCCTGGCGATGGCCAGTGACATGTACGAGGCCACCGACGGCCTCGGCCGCCCCTTCGGGATGATCCACTACCACGACGTGGAGCACTACGCGGTCACCATCACGTGCAGCTCCCAGGGCGGCAGCCTGGTCGACCAGGGCGACATCGACTCCTGGGTCGCCAACTGGGGCCAGTTCATGCGCACCATGAGCGGCGAGCCCAGCCTCGTCGGCTTCCAGGTCGTCGTCGAGGTGGCCCCGGACAGCGGCGAGAAGCTGCACAACGAGATCAACCACCAGGCGGCGGACACCGCATCGCCGCTGGCCCGCCATGTGATGGCCGACATCGACCGCGACTACCCGTCCGGTTCGCCGACCATCAACACCTACGTCTCGCTCGTCTACGACGCCTCCTCGGCGATCGGCCGCAGCAAGCGTGCAGCCAGCGACATGGCCGTCGAGATCGGTCGTCGTCTGCCGTCGCTGACCGCCCGCCTGGCCACCACCGGCGCCGGCGCCTGCGCCCCGCTGTCGGCGACCGAGATCGCCGAGGTCGTGCGCACGGCCTACGAGCCGGGCGTCTCCCAGCTCATCGACCAGGCCCACGCGGCCGGCCGGGACTCGGGGCTCACCTGGTCGCAGGCCGGGCCGACCACCCACATCGCCCGGTCCAAGTCGTACTGGCACGACGGCGCCACCAGCGTCACCTGGATGATGGGCGAGGCCCCGCGCGGCGAGATCTTCTCCGACGTGCTGCGCAACCTGCTGTCGGCCCACGGCGACATCGACCGCAAGCGGGTCAGCCTGATCTACCGCCCGCATTCGCCGGCCGAGGCCGCCACCATCGCCGACCGCGACTTCCGCGCGGCCCGCAGCCGTACGGAGACCACCCGCAACGGCCAGGCCCACGCCGAGGCCGAGTACGTCGCCGCGGCCCAGACCCGCCAGGAGGAGGCCCGCGGCGCGGGTCTGACCCTCTTCGGCCTGGTCGTCACGGCCACCGTGCTCGACCACGACGAGGAGCCGGGCGCCGGCGCCGACGGCAAGAACCGGCTCCAGGCCGCCGAGGTGGCCGTCGAGAACCTCTCGGCGCCCGCCCGTATCGCCCTGCGCTACGCCTGGGGCAGCCAGGACGCCGGATTCCTCGCCGCGCTGCCGATCGGCGTGATCCTGCCGGAGCACGTGACGCTGAAGCTGCCCAAGACGCTGAAGTGACCCGTTCCGGGTCCGACACCTGGTCCATTCGTACGTAAGGGGGAGTGCGCTGATGTTCCGGCGCTCGAAGAAGTCCGACGAGGCGGCCGGAACCGGTCCCGCCGGGGTGGCCGACGGCCCTGTGCTGAGCGGTCGCAACTGGGGCCTGGCGCCCCGCATCGGCGGCCGCGGCATGCGCGGCGCCGGTGGCGGGCGCGTCTCGTACCTCGACATGCCCACCGAATTCCGCGGCACCAGCCGCCAGGTGTGCGGCCTGTGGCCGTACGTCGTCGGCGCGGGCACCCCCATGGTGGGGGTGCCCCTGGGCCGCAACATCATCACCGGCGCCACGCTGTGCTGCGACCCCATCGCCTGGTTCGAGCGGGCCAACCTGATCTCCAACCCGTCGATGTTCACGCTGGCCAAGCCGGGTCTGGGCAAGTCCACGATCAACCGGCGCATGATCGTCGGCCTGGACTTCCGGGGCACCGTCTCGCTCGTCCCCGGTGACACCAAGGGCGAGTACACCGCCCTGATGCGCGCCCTCGGCGGCCAGGTCATCCAGCTCGGCCGCGGCATGGGCGCCCTCAACCCGCTGGACCTCGGCGAGATGGGCTCCGCCGCGTCCCGGCTCGTCGGCAGCGCCCGGCACAGCCTGCTCCAGGAGGCCACCGGCCGCCGCTCGACGATGGTCGCCGCGCTCATCGCGATCGTCCGCAAGTCGCTGATCACCGGTGACGAGGAGGCCCTCCTCGGCCGCGCCATCGACCTGCTGGACGACACCGACCTCGGCCGCCCGGCCATCCTGGGCGACCTGGCGCAGCTGCTGAAGGACGGCCCGGAGGCGCTGCGCCGCATGGTGCTGGCCGACGGCAACGACGACAAGTACCGGCTCGCCATCGAGCCGCTGCTCAAGTCGCTGATGTCGCTGGTCGAAGGCCCGCTCGCGGGCACCTTCAACCGCCAGACCAGCGAGCGGCTCTCGCTGGACCGGCCGGTGTCCATCGACCTGTCCTCGATCCCCGCCAGCGAGAAGACGCTGGAGGGAGCCGTCCTGCTGACCTGCTGGGCCGAGGCGTTCGCGTCCATCGAGGCGCACGACCGGCTCACCGCGGCCGGGCTGGAGCCGCGCCGCAACTTCTTCCTCGTCCTCGACGAGCTCTGGCGCATCCTGCGGGCCGGCGTGGGCCTCGTCGACCGCGTCGACGAGCTCACCCGCCTCAACCGCCAGATCGGCATCGGCCAGTCGATGACCACCCACTCCACCGCCGACCTGCTCTCCCTGCCCAACCCGGAGGACCGGGAGAAGGCCAAGGGCTTCGTCGAGCGAAGCGGCATGGTCTTCCTCGGCGGTCTGCCGCGCGCGGAGATGGACGCGCTGAACGCGATCGTGCCGCTCTCCAGCCGGGAGCGCGAGCTGATCGTCGAGTGGTCCATCCCGCCGGGCATCGACAACAAGACCGGCAAGGAGATGCCGCCCCCGGGACGTGGAAAGTTCCTGGTCAAGGCCGGTGCCAACGCGGGCATCCCGATCCAGACCGCGCTCACCCAGGCCGAGATCAAGCTCAACGACACCAACGAGCGCTGGGCCAACCGCATCGCCGACGACGACGAGCCGGTGCCCGCGGGCCCGGCCGGCGGCCGGGGCGTGTTCACCGCGGGGGCGAAGCGATGAGCTCGATGGGCCCGATGGGACCGCGCCGGCCCGACCAGGCCGGCGCCGGGCAGATCTTCGCTCTCGTCGGTGTCGGCGCGGTCGTGCTGCTGGTCGGCGGCTGCTACCTCGCGCTGGTCGGTGCCCAGTGGTGGGCCACCGGCGAGTGGCCGGCCGTGGGCCTGTTCGTCCCGCTGTTCGGCCTGGCCACCGGCGACTGGCACTGGACCACCGCCGCCACCGTCATCGCCCTCCTCGAACTGGCCGTCGTGGCCGGCGCGGCGTTCGCGGTCGTACGGGCCGTGCGCCGGAGCTGGCGGGCCGGCGTGTCGAAGAAGTCCAACAACGACGCCGCCCGCCGCATGACCACGCGCCGCGACCAGGTCGCCCTCCAGGCCGCCGCCGAGCGCACGGCCGGACGGCTGGGGATCGACACGCCCGAGCCCGGCCTCCGCATGGGCCGCTCCGTGACGACGGGCCAGCGCGTCTACGCGCCGTGGGAGTACCTCCACCTGACCATCGCCGGCCCCGGCCGGCACAAGTCCGTGGCCCAGGTGATCCCCGCGATCCTCAGCGCCCCGGGCGCCTGCGTCGCCTCGTCCAACAAGAACGACATCGTCACCCTCACCCGCCTCGCCCGCTCGTACAAGGGCAACACGTGGGTCTTCGACCCGCAGCAGATCGCCGAGGAACCGACGAGCTGGTGGTGGAACCCGCTGCGCAGCATCCGCACCCTCTCGGACGCGGAAGAGCTGATGAACACCCTGGTCGACGCGAGCAAGGACGCGGAGGCCAAGGCCCGTTCCGACGGCTTCTTCGACCCCAAGGGCCAGCAGCTGCTCAGCTGGTGCCTGCTGGCCGCCGCATTGGACGGCCAGCAGATGACGAGCGTCTACCTCTGGCTTTCCGACTCACAGAACACCGAGCCGGACGCCATCCTGCGCGCCCACGGCGCCGCGGTCGCGGCGACGGGCCTGGAGACGATGCGGCGGCTGCCGGACAAGACCCGGGAGTCCATCTTCGCGACCGCCGAGATCTTCGTGCGGTGGCTGACGAACGACCAGATCACTCGCTGGGTGACCTGCCGGCCGGAGGAGCTGGCCACGCGCCGGGAGTTCCGCCCGGACGAGTTCGTGGCCTCCGCCGACACGGTCTACCTGCTCTCCCGCAAGGGCGTCGGCTCGGCGGCACCGCTGACCACGGCGCTGTCCGCCGCGATCCTCACCACCGCCGACCGCACGTCGGAGAAGATCCCCGGCGGCCGCCTCAACCCGCCGCTGCTGGCGGCG
Organism: Streptomyces sp. NPDC044063; assembly: GCF_056434285.1. Taxonomy (NCBI): domain Bacteria; kingdom Bacillati; phylum Actinomycetota; class Actinomycetes; order Kitasatosporales; family Streptomycetaceae; genus Streptomyces; species Streptomyces sp. NPDC044063. Next base: position 47,678 of record NZ_JBWKFM010000039.1, on the reverse strand, counting down.
CTCGACGAGGTCGCCAACACCTGCCGCTGGAGCCAGCTGCCCGACCTCTACACCCACTACCGCTCCAAGGGCATCATCGTGATGGCCTGGCTGCAGTCCTGGGCCCAGGGTGAGGACACCTTCGGCGAGTTCGGCATGAAGACGCTGTGGGACGCGGCCGCGTGCAAGACGTACGGCGGCGGCTCGTCGGACACCGACGGCCTGCTGAAGAAGGTCTCCGAGCTGATCGGCCAGTGGGACGCCCCGCAGATGACCCGCAACAAGGACTCCCGTACGTTCATCGGCGGCGAGACGTCGACCTCCGAGACCACCCGGCGCGAGGACATCCTGACGGTCGCCGACCTGGCGGCGTTGCCGGAGCGGCGGATGGTGGTCATGATGCACGGCATGCGGCCGATGCTGATCGAGGCGGAGCCGTACTGGGAGACGGACCAGGGCGCGATCGTGGACGAGTCGAAGCGGCTGTACGGGGCGCAGGCGGTGCCGGTGGCGGCTGCGCCGGTGGTGGAGGCGGTGCCGCCTGGCGCGTATGCGGCGCCGGCGTCGTATGAGGCGCCCGCCTCGTACGCGACGCCTGTCGCGCCTGTCGCGCCGGCGGTGCCGCCGGTGGCTCCGCCGGCCGTTCCGCCCGCTGCCCCGCCCGTTCCGCCGGCTCCGCCCGGGCTGCCCATGCCGCAGATGCCCTCGATGCCGACGATGCCGTGGGAGAAGCGACCGTGAGCGAGGCTGTCGAGCAGGACTTGCCGGTGGAGCAGGTCGAGCAGTACGAGCCGCCGACGATCGGGGGGCTGGAGGCCCAGCTGATCGAGGTGGTCGAGCTGGTCGGCCAGATCGCCGACCAGGACTACGAGCGCGCGCAGCGGCTCGAGGACCTGATAGCGGGGTTGCAGGAGCAGATCGACGAGCTCGCGGGCGGTGTCGCGAACGCCGGGGGTGCCGGCGCGGCGATGCCTGTCGGCCTGGCGGGCCCGGACGGCGCGGAGGAATCGGAAGAACCTATTCCGAGCCCGTGGGCGGCACGCGCCACGGCACGTGAGTGGTCGGAGCTCGCCGACTGGGTCGACTGGCTGCAGAACTACTACCAGCTCAACGGCGAGCAGCAGGTGCCCGTGTGCTGGCCGCAGCACGGCGGGGCGGTGGAGGAGCTGGCGGGCCTCTACTCGTCCTGGAAGGCCGCGATGCTCGCCGACGAACGGGCGGAGGGCACGGGCGACCAGTCCGCCTACTGGCACGACCGCGGCCTGTGGGACACGCTGACCCGCGTCGCCCAGGCGGTCCCCAACGCCTGCCGCAACACCGGTCACATGCCGCCCCGCCCGCTCCCGGTCACGGACCGCCGCATGCTGCCGCAGCCGCGGTGACGCGACCACACGTACAGCACCACCTTGGAGGAACCATGTCCGCGCACCTCGACCGGGCCCGCGAGGCCTACGAGTCCGAGCGCCGCGTCCAGGCGGCCGGCAAGGCCCGGGAGACCCTGGCCCACGAGCGCAAGGCCGCGGCGGCCCTGGCGGCCGCCGAGGCCGGCGAGAGCCTGGAGGCGATCGGCGGCGCCGTCGGGCTCAACCCCGCGGACACCGCCGCCCTGCTCGAGGAGGCCCGCCGCCTGGAGCCGGACCTCCCCGGCCGCCCGGGCCGCAGCCCCCGGCACGTGGTCACGCGGTACGTGGCGGGCGAGATCGGCCGCGACGAGATGATCGAAACGCTGTCGACGTGGCCGTACGCCGCGGCCGGGCCGGTCGCGGAGAACCTGCTGAACGACTTCCGGCCGCGTGTGTCGGGGAGCTTCGACGACGTGCGATCCGCCGTCTACCAGGGCCACATCGACGACGACGCGTTCGACACCATCGTCGAGCGTTTCGCCGCGCGGCAGCGGTAAGGGCGCGGGATGGCACCGAACGTGGATCCCGAAAAGGTCACGGCTCACCGGGAAGCCCTGGAGAAGGCCGCGGCCGATGGGCGCATCGGCCTCAAGGCGCCGACCGCGACCACCAACAATCCCGCGTGGTTCACCCGCGCCGGCGACGAGCTGATCCCCACGAGGGAGCGGCGTGCCGTGCACAACCAGATCCTGGCCGAGTGGAAGGACAAGGTCCCCAACCCCGGCAAGGACCGCATCGCCATCGTCACGGCGGGCCCGCCCGGCGCGGGCAAGTCGTCGGTGCTGCCGGGCGTGCAGGAGCGCCTCAGTTCCGAGGGCTGGCGCCAGGTGGACCCGGATGCCTTCAAGGACAAGCTCCTCGAACAGGCGCTGCGCGACGGGTCGTTCGAGAAGATGATTCCCGAGGGGCTCGGGCAGCCCGGGGAGCAGTTCTACCCGCGTGAGCTGGCAGCCCTGGTGCACACCGAGTCCGGCATGCTGGCGATGGAGGCCCAGGCGCAAGCGCTCCAGGCCGGTGAGAACGTCGTCATCGACGGCACCCTGGCCAGCGAGCAGTGGTCCAACGACCTCGTCGGCATGCTCGACGAGGCCGGCTACACGGTCCACGTCGTCGACGTCGAGACGTCCCAGGACGTCGCCCAGGGACGCGTCAATGGTCGTTGGCAGGAACCGTACGAGGAGGTCCTGGAGAAGGCCGAGAACGGTCAGGACACTTCGAAGGAGCTCGGCGGCCGCTGGGTGCCGAACGAGGTCGTCGGGTACATGTACCCGAACGGCAGCGAAGGCCGGGCGATATCCGCCGACAACGCCGAGAAGCTGATCCAGAACCACGCCGCGGTCAAGGAAGTCGACCGCTACTACACGCCCCACGCCAAGGCCGCCCCCGAGCGCCAGGAGAGCTGGCAGCGCGACGCGAGCGGCAAGGTCACCCACAAGACCTACGAGAACTCGCAGACGAAGGAACAGTCGACCGAGAAGTCGAAGGAAGCGCGGAGCGTCGCCTCCCAGTCGCGGATCGATCAGCTGCGGGACAAGGTCGGTGGCCGGGAGACCGAGTCCCGCTCCGTCGCCGGCGGCCGGGCTTCCGGGCGGCAGCAGCAGTCGCAGGTGAAGAATCTGCCCCAGGCCCAGCGCAGCGCGCAGCAGCGCGACGACCGGCGGCGCCAGGAGCGCGGCCGCGGCCAGGAGCGCTGACGACGATGAACGAACGTACTACCGGAGGAACGATGCCGACTCATCGTGAGCGGATTTTCGAGGTGTGCGAGGACGAACGCCGTGTCCTCGCCGTCAATAAGGCACGCGCCGGTCTCGCGCGTGAGCGGAAGGCGCTGGCGGTGCTGGCCGCGGTGGAGGACGGCGAGGACAAGGCCGCACTGGGTCTGCACCCCGCGATCGTCGACGAGCTGGTGGAGGAGGCGCGCAAGCTCTCCCCGGTGCCGCCGGGGCGTCTGGGACGCAGCCCGTGGCACGTCGCCATGCGGTACGCGGCGGGTGAGATCGGCCGGGAGGAAACCGTCGAGGAACTGGCCACGTGGCCGTACCTCCCGTCCGGGCCTCTGCTCGAAGGCCCCTGGGACGACCTCGCGGTGACGCAGCCGGGGACGTTCGACGAAGTCGAGATCGCGGCCGACCAGAAGTACATCGACGACGAGACCTACGAACTGATTCTGCGCCGCATCGCGCAGCCGTTGTGAGGGGGGAACGGGGGAACAGGTGGATGCCGAGAAGATAGCCGCGCATCGCGCGGCGCTGGAGCAGGCGGAGAAGGACGAGCGGCTGGGCAGCAGGGCCCCGACCGCTTCGGTCAAAAATCCCGAGTGGTTCGTTCGCCAGGGCGACCAGCTGCGCCTCACCCCGAGTCGGCGTGCGGTCCACGACAAGATCCTGAGCGATTGGACCAACAAGGTCTCGAACCCCGGCCGGGACCGGATCGCCATGATGACGGCCGGCCCGCCGGGCGCGGGCAAGTCGTCCGCCCGGGACGCGGCGATGAAGCGCCTCAGTCCGGACGAGTGGCGGGTGATCGACCCGGACGAGTTCAAGGAACAGCTCCTCCACCAGGCCCTGGAGGACGGCTCCTATGCCCGGATGGTGCCCGAGGGCATGGGGCAGCCGGGTGAGCGGTTCTACCCGTTCGAGCTGGCGCCTCTGGTGCACGAGGAGTCCGCCATGCTCGCCGACAAGGCGAGGGAGCGGGCGATCGCGGCCGGTGAGAACGTCGTCATCGACGGCACGCTCGCCGGTCGCGCCAAACCCGACGCGCTTGCCGAGAGGCTCAGCGCCGAGGGCTACACCATCCACATCGTCGACGTCGAGACCACCGCCGATGTCTCCCGCGAGCGCGTCATGGGCCGCTGGCAGGGTGGCTACGAAGCCGTGGAGAAGGACGCGGCGGAGGGCAAGGACGTCTCCAAGGAGATGGGCGGCCGTTGGGTGAACGGTCAGGTCGTCGACTTCATGTACCGCGACCGCGGTCCGGACGACCTGAGCATCTGCGCCGACAACGCCCAGGCGCTGATCGACAAGCACCCGGCGGTTCAGGAAGTCGACCGCTACTACACCCCGTACGCCCAGGGCGGGGCCGAGCGGCTGGAGAGCTGGGAGCGGGGCGAGGACGGCAAGGTCACGCACCGAACCCACGAGGGCTGGCAGACGCGCGAGCGGGTGAACGAGGAGCGGGCTCAGCAGCGGGCTCAGCAGCAGGCCCCTCAGCAGCAAGCTCCTCAGCAGCGGGCTCAGCAGCAGGCGCCCCAGGAGCGGACCCAGCAGCAGGCCCCCCAGGAGCGCTCCGCGAACACCCGCAGTGCCACCGCCCAGTCGCGGATCGAGCAGGTCCAGAACAGGGTCGGCGGCCGGGAGGCCGAGCCGCGGGCCGTCGCCGGTGGCCGGGCCTCCGAGCGGCAGGCACCGGGGCAGGGGCAGACGAGGAACCAGCCCCAGGCCCAGCGCGGCGGCGCGCAGCAGCAAGCCGCGCAGCGCGACGACCGGCGGCGTCAGGATCGCGGGCGCGGCCAGGAGCGGTGAGGGGCTAGGCCTCCGCCTCCGCCGCCTCCTCCGCCGCCCGCTCCAGTTCGGTCAGTAGGCGGTGGCGCTCCTCGGTGTCGATCAGGCGGCCGCGGGTCACCACCGCCTCCACGCACCGTGTGTTGCGGATGTCCGTGAGCGGGTCGGCGGTGAGGATCACCAGGTCGGCGGCGCGGCCCGGGGCGACGGCGCCCAGGACGGAGCCCTTGCCCAGGGCCGCGGCCGCGTCGGTCGTCGCGCAGCGCAGGGCCTCGGCCGGGGTGAGGCCCGCCGTGACCAGGAGGTGGAGCTCCGTGTGGAGGGAGAAGCCGGGTACGAGGAAGGGCGTGCCGGTGTCGGTGCCCGCCAGGAGGGTCACCCCGTGCCGGTGGAGCTCGCCGGTCAGGCGGAGGCGGTGCTCCTCCAGCTCCCGGGCGCGGGCGGTCTCCTCCGGTGTGCGGGTGCCCGTGATCTCCTCCACCTGCCGCCGCCAGCCGCCGGTGACCGTGGCCGGGAGGTAGCGCCACTCCTCCTCCCGCTCCGGGAGCGTCTCCGGGCGTTCGAGTACGTGATGCCCCCTCAGCGTGGGGGTGACGTACGTGCCGTTGCGCGCCAGCAGGTCGAACGCGCGCCCGGCGCGGCCGGGGTCGTAGGAGCGCGCGGCCTCCCATTCCAGCGGCCGGACGCGACGGGTCCAGGACCGGAAGCGGCTCGCCGTGCTCGGGTCCGCCGGGTCGGTCCGGACGGTCGCCAGGGTGCGCCGCAGCGCCTCCTCGTGCTCCGACGTGGCCAGCGTCAGCGGGTGGAGGTGCTCGAGCGTGCGCTGCCCGGCGTTGGACGCCTCGGTGACCGGGACCGTGTCGGGGCAGTGGCCCGCGTACGGGATGCCCCGGCGGCGGGCCTCGGCCGAGAGGGCGAGGTAGGCCTCACGGGTGAGGCGGGAGTAGACCTTGATGAAGTCCGCGGTCCCCTCGGCCGCGATGCGGCGCACGGCCTCGCGCGCCTCGGCCTCCGTACCCGCCTCGATGACCGGTTCCGGTGAGATGTCGCCCGTCCACAGGCTCGGCGCGCCGTCCACGAGCGTGCTGGCGATCACCCAGCGCGGGCCCAGGACCTCGCCCCGCTCGGCCCGGTCCCGCCAGCTGCGGATCGCGGGCGTGCCCCACATCTCGCGCACCGTCGTCACCCCCGCCAGGGGGTAGAGCGGCGAGGCGAAGGCGGCCGGTCCGACGCTGTGCGTGTGCGCGTCGATCAGCCCCGGGATCACGTACCGGCCCGTCAGGTCGACCGTCCGGGCCCCCACCGGCACCGCCAGATCGGCGCTGCGGCCCACGGCGGTGACGCGGCCGTCGCGGATAAGGATCGTCCGGTCGGGCTCGGCCGGGCGGCGACCCGGTGCCGCGATCAGCGTGGCGTGGGTGAGAGCGAGCGTCTCCTCCCCAGGCCTTCCATTCGTCGGAGTTCCACCCATCTGCCTGCCCCCGTCCGCTGTGTACTTCTCGCCTCACCCACTGTGGCGCAGCGGTGGACGCGCGGGCTGTAGGCAGCTCTGCCCCATTGACAGAACCGTGCGTCAGCCCGCCGTCAGCTCCTGCCGGGGCCAGCGCGCCCGCGCCTGTTCCTCGGAGCGCATCAGCGCGAGGACGGGCAGTCCCTGTGCCTCGCCGGCCGCCAGCAGCTCCGGCAGGGCCGGTATCGGGGCCACGGCGGCCACGTCGTCGAGGACGAGGGTGAGTGGTGGGTCGAGCCGGCCGGAGGATGACCGTGCGGCCATGCGGCGGCCGTGCTCGACCACGCTCGAGGCGAGTGCGGTGAGCAGCGGCATCGCACCCGGGCGGGTGCGGGGATCCTCAATCGCCTCACCCACCACGAACAGCGTTCCCCCTTCGGCCACGAATGATTCCACCGCCGCCGAATTGGCTCGATTCGGGTTACAGGCGTCACGGATGTGAACAGAGGTGAGCGCGTTGAGCGCACTCGCGGCCAATTGCATGGCCATGTCGCGCCGTTCGGGGTGCCCGGTGAGCGCCGACTCCAGCTCCCCCGCCGCTCCGCCGCCCGCCTTGGGATGCGTACGCAGGATGCGGACGGCCTCGTGGGCCGACGTGCCCTGCGCCCAGCGGTGCACCTGCCGGAAGGGGCGGCCGTCGACCGCCGCCGCGTGCAACCAGCAGCGCAGCAGGGTCTCGGCCGTGTCGGCGGTGGCCGAGTCCAGTGCGCTGAGCGGGCGTACGGGCGCGAGCAGCGCCACCGCCCGGGCGGCGGCCGTGTCCCGCGCGGCGCAGCCCGCCGCCGGGTTCCAGCGGAGGCGGTCCGGGGTGTCCAGCAGATGGCACGGATCGAACGCGAGCACGGGCCCGAGCTTCGCGCGGGCCGTCCTCGTGGCCACCCACACCCCCGGGTCGCTGGTCACGACGAGCGCGGGACCGGCCGCCTCCAGCACCGCCCGCGTCGCGAGGTCCCTGCGGTCCGTGGTGTAGACGAGGCGTCGGGGGGCGGGGATGTCGGGGACAGGGACAGGGGCCGGGGCCGGTGCCGACGCCGGTGCGGGCACGGGAGTGAGTGCCGGCTCCTGCACCGGCTCCGGCACCGGTTCCGGCGTACGCGGCTCCGGTACGGGCGCGGGCCCCGCCGCTTCCTCCTGCGCCCCCGCTCCAGCTCCCGCCCCCGCTCCCGCTCCCGCCTCCGCCTCCGCCTCCGTCGCCCTCGCCCGTACCCCCCGCCACCGGGCCACCGTCCCTATCGCGAACGTCGTCAGCACCAGGGCCACCAGCACCTCGCTGATGAGCACCCCCCAGAACAGCCCGTACCCCGGCAGCTCCGTCGCGTCCGCCTCCGGCCAGGCGGCCGGCAGGTCGCGCGGCTGCGTCATCAGGTGGCGCAGGGCCTGCGGGGTGCGGACGAACGTCACGCCGTCCGGCCATCCGCCGTGCGCGAAGAACGCCGAGCAGCCCGTTGCCGTCCAGACCAGCAGGGTGATGCCCAGCAGGAAGGCCAGCACGCTGATCAGCAGGCCGTCCGGAATCCCGCGTTCTATGCCGGGGTCCCGGCTGTCCCGGCCGCCGCCCCCGTTCCGCGCCGGGGCCATCAGGCCACCGTCGACTCGGAGGGCTCGGCCGCGCCGGCCGGCCCGTACGCCTCCAGCGCCGCTGCGGCCCGTTCCGCCGCCGCGGCCTCCGCCGCGAGCTCGCGCGCGAGGTCGGCGCCGTCCTCGGTCATGGCCCGGTCGGTGTAGACCAGCGGCCGTTCGGCGTCGGTGATGAGGTGTTTGACCACCTGGACATTGCCGTTGACGTCCCAGACCGCGATGCCGGGGGTGAGCGTCGGAATGATCTCCACGGCCCAGCGCGGCAGCCCCAGCACCTGGCCCGTGGCCCGTGCCTCGTCGGCCTTCTGGGCGTAGACGGTCCGGGTCGAGGCCATCTTGAGGATCGCCGCGGCCTCCTTGGCCGCCGCCCCGTCGACCACGTCGGACAGGTGGTGGACCACCGCGACGAAGGACAGGCCGAGCCGTCGCCCGAACTTCAGCAGCCGCTGGAAGAGCTGGGCCACGAACGGCGAGTTGATGATGTGCCAGGCCTCCTCGACCAGGAAGATGCGCTTCTTCCGGTCCGGCCTGATCCAGGTGTGCTCCAGCCAGACGCCCACGATCGCCATGAGGATGGGCATGGCGATGGAGTTGCGGTCGATGTGGGAGAGGTCGAAGACGATCAGCGGTGCGTCGAGGTCGATGCCGGCCGTCGTCGGACCGTCGAACATGCCCCGCAGGTCACCGTCCACCAGCCGGTCCAGCACCAGCGCGACGTCCAGGCCCCAGGCCCGTACATCGTCTATGTCGACGTTCATCGACTCCGCCGACTCGGCCTCCGGGTGGCGCAGCTGCTCGACGATGTCCGTCAGCACCGGCTGCCGGCCGATGATGGTCTCGTTGACGTAGGAGTGGGCGACCTTGAGCGCGAAACCGGCCCGCTCGTCCAGTCCTCGTCCCGTCGCGACCTCGATGATCGTACGGAGGAGGGCGAGCTGGCCGGTGGTGGTGATCGCCGGGTCGAGCGGATTGAGCCGGATCCCGCCGCTGAGGGCGGCCGCGGGGTCGAGCCGGATGGGGGTTATGCCCAGCTGCTGCGCGATGAGGTTCCACTCGCCGACGCCGTCCTCGCCCTGGGCGTCCAGGACGACCACCTGCCGGTCGCGGAAGCGCAGCTGGCGCAGGACGTACGTCTTCTCCAGCGCGGACTTGCCGTTGCCGGACTCGCCCAGGACGAGCCAGTGCGGGGCGGGCAGCTGCTGGCCGTAGAGCTGGAAGGGGTCGTAGATGTAGCCCTTGCCGGAGTAGACCTCGCGCCCGATGACCACGCCCGAGTCGCCCAGGCCGGGGGCCGCGGTGGGGAGGTAGACGGCCTGCGCCTGTCCGGTGGAGGTGCGGACGGGCAGCCGGGTGGTCTCGACCTTCCCGAAGAGAAAGCTGGTGAAGGCGTCGGTGATGGCGGCCAGGGGATCGAGCACGGCATTGCCCCTATCGTCGGATGCCGGTCGCGAACGGCAGCGTGTTGACGAACGCCCTGTGGTGCTCGCGGTCGCACCACTCGAGCTTGAGGTAGCTCTTGCCCGCCGATGCTCTTATGGTCCGCTTGTCGCGCGCCAGCGCCTCCGGGGAACGCGAGGAGACGGTGATGTAGCCGACCAGGTTGACGCCCGCCGCGCCGCTGGCGAGGTCCTCGCCGCGCTGGTCGACGCGGGAGTGGTGGGCGACGTCGCGCGGGTCGACGACCCGGTTCATCTTGGCGGCGCGCGAGGCGTCCGCGTCGTCGTTCGTCTTCTCGGTGAGCATCCGCTCGATGGCCACGTCGGTCGGCTCCAGGTCCATGCAGACCGCGACCGTACGGATCACGTCCGGGGTGTGCACGAGGAGCGGCGCGAGGAAGTTGACGCCCACGGGCGTCATCGGCCACTCCTTCACCCACGCCGTCGCGTGGCACCAGGGCGCGCGCGTGACCGACTCCCGGGTCTTCGCCTGGAGGTAGGTGGGCTCCATGGCGTCCAGCTCGGCCGGCCAGGCGTTGCGCTTGGTCATGGCCTGGATGTGGTCGATCGGGTGGTCCGGGTCGTACATGGAGTGGACGAGGGAGGCCAGCCGTCCCTGCCCCAGGGGCTGCCGCACCCTGATGTCCGCCTCGGCGAGCCGGGCGCAGATGTCGGTCAGCTCGCGGGCCATCACCACGGCGAGGCCCGCGTCGCGGTCCAGACGGTGCTTCCCGCCGCCCTCGTGCCGCGAGGCGCGGGCGATGGCCTGCGCCTCGGCGGCCAGCTCGCGGCTGTAGTGCATGCAGGCCACGAGGTACGCGCGGTGCTGCTCGGAGGAGGTGGAGACCATGGACTGGAGCTGGTCGTACGACTCCTTCAGCCAGGCGGGGGCGTTGTCGTCGCCGCGCCGCTCGACGTCCTTGGCGTGCGCGTCGGGGTCGGCGGGCAGCGTACGGGCCAGCATCTGGAGGCGGGTGACGTAGCCGTCGCCGTTGGCGACGTGCTTCAGGAGCGTGCCGAAGCGCTCGACGAGCGCCTCCTGGTCCTCCGAGTCGCGCAGGCCGACGCCGGGCCCCTCGATCTCGATGGCGGCGGTCACGGTGCGGCGGTCGGCGTGCAGCAGCACGGCGATCTCGTCGGGCCCGAAGGGCGCCGACAGCCAGTTGATGCGGCCGATGCCGGGCGGCGGGCCCACCTCGACCTCCCGCCCGTCCAGCCGCGTGCCGGCCTCCATCGCGAAGGAACGGTAGCCGGCGCCCCGGCGGAGGATGCGCTTGTACGAGCGCTTGATCTCGAACCACTTGTAGAACGTGCGGTTCTTGTACGGCACGTAGACGGCGGCCAGGGAGAGGGCGGGGAAACCGGTGAGGGTGACGATCCGCAAGGGGAGGAAGGGCACCAGGAGACCGCACATCATCCCGAGGAAACCACCGGCGATGATCAACGCGATCTCGCCGGACTCCCGGTTCTTGCCCACGACCGCGTTGGGACGCGCACGGCCGATCAAATACGTACGGCGGGCCGCGATCGGCTGGGACTGGGCCGGGATCGTCAACTCCGCTCACCTCCGGATGTATTGCTCTTGCTGTTGTTCTGCGCACGGGGCGCGGCGGCCGGTGCTGCGGAGGGAGCGCTTCCGTTGCCGCCGGCGGGGGCGGCGGGACGGGCGCTGTGCGCGGCCACACCGCCGGACATGGCGGTGGCGGGGCGCGCCGCCTGCTGAACCGAGCCGCCCCCGCCGTTGCCGCGGGCGCTGTGGGTGGTGATGCCCTGCTTGACGAGGGCGGCGGGCGAGGAGATCACGGCGGCGGCACGCCGGGAGGCCGCGTCGTTGCTGGCGTTGCGGCTGCTGACGATCTCGTCGCCGAAGCCGGGCACGAAGCGGTAGATCATCGCGCTGGCGAAGATGGCGAGGATGATGATGGCGAGGCCGGAGACGACCGCGGACATGGCGGTCGGTCCGTCCCCGCCGGCCAGCGCGCCGGCCAGACCGAGCACGATCACGATGATCGGCTTGACCAGGATGACGGCGATCATGATGCCGGCCCAGCGCCGGACGTGGCCCCACATGTTCTTGTCGACCAGGCCCGCGTAGACGGCCGTACCGAGGATGGCGCCGACGTAGAGCAGCGCGGCCCGGATCACCAGCTCCAGCCACAGCACGCCGGCGGCCAGCACGGACACGAGCGACACGACGATGAGCATGATCGGCCCGCCGCCGATGCCGGTGCCCTTCTTGAGGGCGTCGGCGAACCCGCCGAAGAACGCGTCGTTGTTGGCGCCCGAGCCCTTGGCGATGACGTCGGTGACGGCGTCGGTGGCCGAGACGACGGTGTAGAGGATCAGCGGCGTGAACGCGGACGCCAGCACCGTCAGCCACAGGAACCCCACGGCCTCCGTGACCGCCTCCGAGAACGGCACCCCGCGCACGGCCCGCTTGGCGACCGCCAGCAGCCACAGGATCAGCGTGAGGATGGTGGAGGCGGCGAAGACGACGGCGTACTGACGGAGGAAGGGCGCGTTGGTGAAGTCGACGTTGCCGGTGTTGTGGACGGCGTCGGACAGCTTGCCGATGATCCACGAACCGGCATCGGCGCATCCCTTGGCCAGGGAGGCCAGGGGGTCGAGGGCGTTGGGGGGGTCGGCGGGGGTGGTGCCTTTGCCGGTGCCGGCGCCGGCTCCGCCTTTGCAGTACTCCTTGGCGGGGCCGCGGATGAGGTCGCAGGGGTCGCTGCCCGCACTGGCGCTCGGAGCGGGCGTGGGGGCGGTGCTGGCACCCGGCGAACCCGACGGCGTGGGGCTCCCCGAGCCCGAGGGAGCGGGAGTCCCCGGCGGCGAGGGAGCGGCGAAGGCCCTGGCCGACAGCACGACGATCGTCGCTTGCGCGGTCGCCAGAACCGAGGCGAACTTGAGAGCGCAACGGCTGCTACCGCGCATACGTGAACCCTCCGAACCCTTCAACGGCGTCGGACATCTCCTTGGCCGTGGAGGCCGTCTGATCCCGGCCGACCGGAGCCGGTCCGTCCTTCTGCGTGAAGTCGGTGACCTTCCAGTCGTCCCCGGTCCACTTCAACTCGAAGGTGTTGGTGTACCAGCTCTCGGCGACGGGGTTGGTCGAGCTCTCGCCCGCGAGACCGAACAGCGAGGAGAACCAGACCGCGACGCTGGCCGTCTCCCCCTCGTACTTGACGATCTTGGTGCCGACGGGATTCGTCCGCGAGACGAACGTCATGCCCTTGGGCGCGCTGCCCTTGGCGTCGAGACCGATCTTCTTGAGGAATCCCGGGTCGGAGTAGACCTTGTCGAGGTCGCCCTGCCGGGCGGCGGCGACGTCGGGTGCGTACACGGTGCCGACGATCTCGCGACGACTCTCCGCTCTGAACATCCCGTCCCCCCCCAACGCCACCGCGAAGTTCGCCGCCGCCGACTGTGCCCCCTGCTCCGAATGGGCGAAGCCCGAGGCGATGCCGCCCGTCCGGCCTTCGGCCGGTTTCGTGCCGGTGGGGGCCGTGGCGTGGGCGCCGGCCGGGGTGCGGTTGCCGTCGGCGTCGTCGTTGGAGGAACCGGAGCCTCCGCGGTTGGCGAAGGCGATGGCCGCGATGAGCAGCACCACGACGCCCACCACAGTGATCAGGCTGCGGTTGGAGCGGCCGCTTCCGCGGCGGGGCGGGGCGTAGGGGTCGACCTCGCCCTCCGGGAGCCGCGTCCGCGTCCCGTGGTGGTGGCGGTCGTCGCCGTAGTCGCTCTGGCCGCTGCCGTAGCCGTCGTCGCCGAGACTCATGCTCCGCCTGCTCCCTCATACGTCGTGGCTGGCTTGCCGCCCGTATATGACGGTAGCGGTGTGGAGGAAATCCCGGGGGTGGACGACGGGGTGTGAGGGGGCATCAGGTGGCAGCCTCGGTGCGGGGGGACTCGGGGACGAGAGGGTCTGCGCGGGAACGATGCGCGGTGGGGCGGAGTGGAGGCGGTCGGGAGGCGGTTCGGGAGGCGGTCGGGAGACGGCCGGAGAGGCGGTGGGGGCGGCTGGAAGCGGAAGGGTGGGGGACGGCGGGCAAGGGGCGCGTACGAGGGGTGCTCAGACCGCCATGCCGTAGACGATCGTGAACAGCGTGCCCAGCGAGCCGATGATGAAGACGCCCGTCAGGCCCGCGACGATCAACCCCTTGCCCTGTTCGGCACTGAAGGTGTCGCGGAGCGCCGTGGCGCCGATGCGTTGCTTCGCCGCGCCCCAGACGGCGATGGCCAGGCACAGCAGGATGGCGGCCGCCATGATGACCTCGATCATCACGCGCGCTTCCTGGCCGAGCTGACCGAACGGCCCCCATTTCGGGGCGATTCCGCCAATGATGGTGTTGATGTCGCCCTTGTTGCCGGCAGCCAAAAACATTTCTAACTCACCGCCCCTTATGGGTAGTTGTATCCCCCCTGCCGCACGGCAAAGGTCAGGACCTATCTTGGCCGACAAAGCCGCCGTGCATGTCGATTTGGCGGCATTTTTTGCCGGAACCCGTACGAGTGATCGGCCGCACCGTCCCGACCTGCGGCGAAACCCGTTGCCCACGGGGGTCCTGAGGTGACTCTGTGTATCACGCGTGTGGACGCCGAGCAATGAAAAGGTCGGGGGCGGGGCCCGGGAGACGTTCGGCGGAGCCGTTCAAACGACAGTCTGTTCGGTGGGTACCCTTCGTGATCTGTACGGGGAACCGCGTGCGGTTCGGATCGAGGGTGGTACGAGTGCTGGTTGCCGGTCGTTACCGGTTGGGGGAGCCGCTCGGCCGGGGTGGGATGGGCGAAGTCTGGCGGGGCCAGGACGAGGTGCTGGGCCGTCAGGTCGCGGTCAAGCTGCTCCTGGGGGACGATGCCGACGAGGCCGCCGCGATGCGGTTCCGGATGGAGGCCCAGACCGCCGCGCGCCTGAACCACCCTCAGGTCGTCGCCGTGTACGACTTCGGCGAGTGGGAGGGCCGCTTCTACCTGGTCATGGAGCTGGTCCAGGGGCCGAGCCTCCATGGTGAGCTCTCCGCCCAGGGCACGCTCGCCGTGCGGCGGGTCGCCGACATCGCCTGCCAGACGGCCTCCGGTCTCGCGGCCGCGCACGCGCAGGGCGTGGTCCACCGCGACGTCAAGCCCGGCAACCTCATGATCGACGCCGCCAGCGGCGCGCTGAAGATCGGCGACTTCGGCATCGCGCGGTTCGTCGACGAGACCTCGGCCCAGCTCACCCGGGCCGGGCAGATCGTCGGGACGAGCACCTACCTCGCCCCCGAGCGGGCGCTGGGGCGGACGGCCGGCCCCGAGTCGGACGTGTACGCCCTCGGCTGCGTGCTCTACCAGCTGCTCGTCGGGCGGCCCCCGTTCTGGTCGGAGAACCCGACGACGCTGCTCTACATGCACGTCGACAACGCCCCCGAGTCGCCGCGGCTGCAACGCGGCGAGATCCCGTACGCCTTCGAGGCCTTCCTGCTGCGCCTGCTGGCCAAGCAGCCGGAGGAGCGACCCTCCGCTCAGGAGGTCGCGGACTTCTTCGCCTCCGACGCCTGGCAGGACCGCCCGCAGCCGCTGCCGAACGCCGTGCCGCCCCATGCCGCCCACCCCGCGGGCCCCGGCGGCATGGCCCCCACCGCCGTCTCCGCCGCCGTGCCGCCGGGCCCGGCCGGCCCGCCGTCGGGGGCGTTCCCGCCGCCCGGGCCCGCCGGTCCGCCGTCGTTCGGCGGGCGCACCGCCCCCTTCGCCCCGCCGCCGGGGGCCGGTCGGCCGGGGCACGGCGCCACCAGCGCGTACGCCCCCGTGCCGCCCCCCGCCGCACAGCCCCCGCACGCCTCGCACGTCCCGCACCCGCCCGCGCGGAAACGGAAGACGCTGTTCGGTGTCGTCGCCGGTGCCGCCGCCTTCGTCGTGGCCGCCCTGATCGGTGTTGCCGTGTTCGAGTCGGGTGGCGACGGCGGGAACGGCCAGGGCGGCTCCGCCCCGTCGTCGGCCCCGAGCGCGGACGGTGGACAGTCGAACGGCGACGCGCGGTCGCCGGGCACGGACGTCAACACCGGGCCCACGGAGCCCGCCGATCCGGCGAACACGCCCCGGCACGGCAAGAAGCCCAAGCCGTCGAAGACCGCCGGGCAGGGCGACGCCTCGCCGCGTCCCTCCACGCCCTCGTCCGCCTCGCCCCGGCCCTCGTCGTCGGCGACGAAGCACAAGAAGCCGCGCGACGGCGCCCCGCTGGAACCCGACGGCAAGCCCGCCGGCGACTGACGCCGTGTCGCGTTCGCCACGAGGCCGTCTGGATCCCGCTCCTCCGGTGATGCACCCTGAACCGTCGGAGCGCGACGGAGACTGACGGACCGTACGGAAGTCCGGATACACGGTGGGCCCTTGGGGGAGGATGGCGGGGTGCGGAAGCTCTGGGTGGGCGTGGGAGCCGGCATCGGCTTGGGCCTGAGTTTCATCGGGCTGTTGGTGGTCGGGGTGTACGTGGCCGCGGGCAACGTCGTCGGCGGCGGGGGCAGGGGGACGGTCGGGCTGGCCAAGGGCGCCGTGCCCGAGCAGTACCAGGCGCTCGTCGCCCAGTGGGGCGACCTCTGTCCCGCCCTCAACCCCGCGATCCTCGCCGCCCAGCTCTACACCGAGAGCAACTGGAACCCCCGGGCCGTCAGCCCCGCGGACGCCCGCGGGATAGCGCAGTTCATCCCGGAGACCTGGGCCGGGCACGCCGTCGACGGCAACGGCGACGGGAAGCGCGACATCTGGGACCCGGCGGACGCCATCCCGTCCGCCGCGACCTACGACTGCGACCTCGCGAAGTACGTCAAGGGCGTCCCCGGCGACCTCACGGACAACATGCTCGCGTCCTACAACGCCGGTTCGTACGCCGTCATCAAGGCGGGCGGCATCCCGCCGTACAACGAGACCCAGGGCTATGTGAAGTCGATCCGGAGCCTGGAGAAGAGCTTCGCCCGGCCGGTCGGCCGGGTGGCGCCCTCGCAGGCCGCCGCCGGGGCGATCTACTTCGCCCAGGAGAAGCTGGGCACGCCCTACCTCTGGGGCGGCGACGGGACGAAGGAGGACAACGGCCGCTTCGACTGCTCGGGGCTGACGAAGGCGGCGTACGCGACGGTGGGCGTCGAACTGCCGCGCGTGGCCAACGACCAGTGGAACGCCGGGCCGCACCCCAAGCGGGACGAACTGCTCCCCGGGGACCTGGTCTTCTTCGCGCACGACCTCAACGACCCGCGCAGCATCCACCACGTGGGCCTGTACGTCGGCGGAGGATACATGATCAATGCTCCGTACACCGGAGCTGTCATCAGGTTCGACAAGATTGATTCACCTGACTACATCGGGGCGACGCGGGTGACCCAGGATGGCGCGAAAGCGCTCCCCAAGCCCAAGTCGGTCTGACGGTGGGACAGGGCCGGGGCCGGGGACGGTGCCAGGGACGGTGCCGGTGACAGGGGACGGGACCCGCGCCCATGGGTCACCCTTCGGTAACGTCACGGTGATCATTGGGTGGAGAGTGGAACGCCGGGCTGGAGCCGGGCGTTCCATTGGAGTGGGTGAGCAGCGCCGCGAGCCGCGGCGCGAGGACCACGGGGGGCAGCAGCTGGACGTGGCGACAGACAGATAGGGGCCGGGGCGATGGCTGGACTCGTGACGGGAGACTCCATGCCGATGGCCGGGGGCGGTGGCAACCCCGACGAGAGTCTGCTCTACGGGATCAACGGCCTCGCGAAGTCCGCGCCGAACTGGGCGGACCGCGCGATGGAGTTCATCGGTGAGTACGGCATCGTCGCCGGCCTCGCCGTTCTGATGCTGTTCGCCTGGTGGAGCGCGCGCCGCGGCGACGACGCGCCCGCCGGTACGGCCGCCCTGCTGTGGGCGCCGATCGCGGCGGGGACGGCCCTGCTGGTCAACATCCCCATCCGGGGCTTCGTCCGCCGCCCGCGGCCGTTCCTGGAGCACCAGGGCCTGGACGTCCTGGTCAAGGGGAAGACCGACTTCTCCTTCGTCAGCGACCACGCGACGCTGACCATGGCGCTGGGCGTGGGCCTCTTCGTGGCCAACCGGAAGTACGGCTTCATCGGGATCGGGCTGGCGCTGCTGGAGGGCTTCTGCCGCGTCTACATGGGCGTGCACTATCCGACGGACGTCATCGGCGGCTTCGCCCTGGGCACCGCCGTCACGCTGCTGCTCGCCCCGCTCGCGATGATGCTCCTCACGCCGCTGACCCGGAGGATCGCCGGGACGCGGATGGGCCGGCTCGTACGCTCCTCCGCCGCCCCCGTGGCCGTGGTCCCCGCCGGGCCGGGGACCGGTGCCGCCGAGGACGGCACCGCCCTCCCCGGCCGCGTCACCGGCCCCGGCCGGCGCGACGACCGCGACCTGGCCGCCTGAGCCCGCGAAGCTCCGCCGGACAGGCCCCGCGGACGGACGCCGTGGGCCTTGAGCAAGCCCTACAGCGCCTGCGGGAAGTCGAAGACGCGCTGCGGGTCGTACCGCCGCTTGAGCTCCGTCAGACGGTCCGCCGCGGCGCCGTAGTACGCCGTCCGCCAGTCCTTCAGACGCGCGTCCGTGTAGTTCTGGTACGCGGCGCCCGAGGCGTGCCGGCGCATGGCCGCGTGGGTGCCGTCCAGCCAGTCGGTCTGCGCCGCGCCCGTGCCGCCCGCCGCCCACGACGTGAGGTACTGCGCCAGCATCCGCTGGTTCCGGTGCACGAAGGCGGTGTCCAGGGGGCGTACGCGGTTCACGGCGCCGCCCAGCGCCGTCAGCTGGATCGAGAGGCCGCCGCCCTTCACCCCGCGCGCGAAGCCCTCGATCCGGTCGAGCAGGGTGTGGACGCCCGTCGTGTCGAGCGCGCGGTCGAAGAAGTCGGAGCGGGCCGCGTAGGTCTCGCGCTCCAGCTTCCCGGCGGACTGGCGGCCGGGTGTACCGCCCGGGAGGTGGCACTGCTCGGTGGACTTGTCGCCGCAGCCGGCGTAGCCGCGCACGGTGTCGAGGTAGGGGCGGCGGCGCAGGCTCGGGGTGTTGATGCCGGCGCCGCCGCCGCTCGCCTTGGCGACCTTGCCGATCAGTTCGTCGTACGCGTTCTCCAGGTCCGTGGGGGAGCCGATCGAGAACGCGGCGACCGAGATGCGCGGCGAGCCTCCGGCGGCGGCCGACAGGTCGCAGGCGGACCAGATCTCGTCGGGCCGGGTGGGGCCCCACTCCTGCCAGGCGGCGAGGACGGCCGCGGCCTTGGACCAGGGGAAGGAGAGGTAGCCGGTGACCGCCTCGCCGACCGGTCGGGTGCGGAAGCGGAGTTCGGTGACGACGCCGAAGTTGCCGTTCCCGGCGCCGCGCAGGGCCCAGAAGAGGTCGGGGTCGTTCGTGGCGTCGCAGTCGACGGTCCGGCCGTCGGCGGTGACCACGGTGGCGCCGGTGAGGCTGTCGCAGGTGAGGCCGTAGGCGCGGGTCAGGACGCCGTGGCCGCCGCCCAGGGTGAGCCCGGAGACGCCGACGGTCGGGCAGGAGCCCGCCGGTATGGTCACGCCGTGCGCCGCCAGGCCGGTGTAGACGTCGATGAGCTTGGCGCCGGCGCCGATGACGGCCGTGGACGCGGACGGCGTCCGGACGGTGGCGAGCCGGGAGACGTCGAGGACGAGCCGGTCGTCGCCGCTGGACCAGCCGGCGTAGCTGTGGCCGCCGTTGCGTATGGAGACGGGTATCGAGAAGCGGCGGGCGAAGGCGAGGGCCGTGGTGATGTCCCCGGTGCCGGCGACGTAGGCGATCGCGGCCGGGCGCAGCCCGTCGAAGCGGGTGTTGTAGAGCTGGCGGGCGGCGGTGTAGTCCGCGTCGCCGGGGCGGACGAGGCCGCCGGCGAGGCCCTTGCCGAGGGCGGTCCAGTCGCTCGCGCCCGCCCGGGGTGCCTTCGCCGCCCTGGCGGCCGCCCGGGCGGAGTCGGCCGCCGGGTTCGTCGTGGTGGCGCCCGCGGTGCCCGTCGTGGTGGCGCCCCAGGCGGCCGCCGCCAGTCCGGTGCCCGTCGCCAGTAGTCCGCGCCTGCTGATGGCCATGTGCCGTCCCGCCCCTGGTGCGTCGTGCGTCGCGCGTGGTGCGCTGTCGCGTCTGTCTGCGTCCCCGTTGATCAGACAGATGGCACGGCGGGGCGGCCGGTTCCGGACCGGCCCAGGGCGGCTCCAGGCGGCTCTAGGGCGCGTCCGGCGCGTCGTGGAGGTGGGCGTCCGCGTCCGCGCGGGCCAGGGAGCGTGCCCGGCGGGCGGGGCCGTACCAGCCGCAGGAGCAGCGGGCGGTGCAGAAGGAGCCGCGCTCGCTGGTGCTGATGCTGTGGTCCGCGCCGTGCCGCGCGGTGGAGGGATCGGACACGGGTCCACGCTACCGGGCCGTGACGGGCGGCCCCGGGCGGTCGTTGAAGAGAACGGGTTCCACCAGCGTGCGGGCAGGGGGCTTACGGTCATGGCTGTGCCGAGGCGCAGACGCGGGAGTGCGGTCGTCGCCGGTGCGCTGGCGGGCGGTCTCGCCGTCGGCCTGCTCGCGGTGTCCGGGTGCGCCGGGCGGGAGCCGGAGGCGGACGTGGAGGCCGGTTCCGCGGGCAGCAGTCTGGTCCGGCAGGCCCGCGAGGCCGCGGTGCCCGCCGCGGCGGACCCGGCGCGGGCGCTGTCCGCCGTACGGCACGCCTCGGCCGCGCTGGCCCGGGCGGGCGGCGCGCGGGTGCGGACGTCCATGGAGACCGTCAGCGGCGGCACCCGGCTGACCATCCACGGCCGGGGGGTCTACGACTTCGAGCGGCCCGTCGGGCGGCTGACGGTGCTGCTGCCGGAGGGCGGCGCGGGCAGTGCCGGGCACCGGCCCATCACGGAGGTCTTCGCGCCGGGCGAGCTCTATATGAAGAACCGCGGCGCGGGTGTGCCCGCCGGGAAGTGGGTGCGCCTCGACACGGGCCGGCTCGCGGACGGGGACCTCCTCACCAGCGGTGCCACGGACCCGCTCGCGGCGGCCCAGCTGCTGGGCGGCGCCCGCGAGGCGGCGTACGCGGGGGAGGAGCGGCTCGGCGGCGACCGGGTGGACCACTACTGGGGCACGGTCGACCTCCACCGGGCCGCGCGGGCCGCGCCGGCCCGGGACCGGGCGCCGCTGACCGCCGCGGCGAAAGGGTTCTCCAGTGGGACCGTCGCGTTCGACGCCTATCTCGACCGGGACGGCCGGCCGCGGCTGCTGCGCTACCGCTTCGGGGTCGCGGGCCGGAAGGGGCCGCTGCGGGCCGACGCCGGGGCCGCGCGCGGTCCGGTGACGGCGACGGCCGCCTCAGCCCCGGCCGGCGCGGGGCCGGTGGCCCCGGCTCCGGCGGCGGCGACGGCCACGGTGTCGGCCCCGCCGTCACCGATGACGGTGGTCTCCACGGTCGAGCTCTTCGGCTTCGGATCCCGTCCGGAGATCGAGCTGCCCGCACCCGCCGAAATCTATGCGGGCACGGTGGCTTCGCCGCAGAAATAGCGCGGGAGGGCGTAGTTGGCCATGGAAATGGTCCTTCTGTGCCATGCGCGGCGTGTGTACCGATCACTACGCTGGAAAGCGGTCCCGAGAAGCCCCGAGGAGGTGAATCACGTGGTTTCGCGACGCGGTTCGACCGGCGGGCCGGACCCCGTGGCCCTCATCGAGATCGATCTCTACGGCGATTTGATGATCGCCGCGTCGAGCGCGGTCGAGGAACGGCTGAGCTTCGACCGGATCGATGAGGTGTTGCGGGTGGTCCGGCGGCGTACGTCCGGGCCCGAGGCCGACGCGGACGGCTGACGGTCGCCGGCTGACGGTCGCCGGCTGACGGCGCCGGCCCGCCGCCCTCACGTCCGTATGCCCGCCGCCCCCACGTCCGTATGTACGTCCGTATGCGGGTCCGCAGGTACGTCCGCTGTACGTCCGCGTCAGGTGCGCAGCAGGCGGGCGATCGCGGCGCTGGCCTCCTCGACCTTCGCGTCGATCTCCGCGCCGCCCTTCAGGGCCGCGTCGGCCACGCAGTGGCGCAGGTGCTCCTGGAGGAGCTGGAGGGCGAAGGACTGGAGGGCCTTGGTGCTCGCCGAGACCTGGGTGAGTATGTCGATGCAGTAGACGTCCTCCTCCACCATGCGCTGGAGGCCGCGGATCTGCCCCTCGATGCGGCGCAGTCGCTTGAGGTGCTGGTCCTTCTGCTTGCTGTAACCGTGCGGCCCCGGGTGGTCACCCGGCGCGGCCGACTCGCCGTGGCAGGAGGCCGCCGCCGGCTCAGTGGTGCTGGTCACTGTGGCTTCCGTGGCCGTCATGGCGTCCTCCGTTGTCCTGCGGGTCCGTGTCCGGCCGTCGGGGCCGGTGAACAGGGGGATGACGGGGGGTGAGGGCGGCTCGCCGCCCGGAGTCCCCGATGCCCGGTTCACATACCCCGGGTGGGTATATCGTACCCAAAATCGGCGCCACGGGCCCGTACCGGCTTCATGAGCACTCTGCCCGATGGGCGACACTGAGGGAATGCCAGTTAGCTGTGGCTGGATGATGCGCCTAGCATCAACGAGACCGAATCCGCTGCACCCCGAGGATCCCACGTGCGCTTTCGTCTGACCCCCAGGGAGACGAGCTTCTACGACATGTTCGCCGCCTCCGCGGACAACATCGTCACGGGCTCCAAGCTCCTGATGGAACTGCTCGGAGCGGAGACCTCCGCCCGGGCCGAGATCGCCGAGCGGATGCGGGCAGCGGAGCACGCCGGGGACGACGCGACCCACGCGATCTTCCACCAGCTGAACTCCTCTTTCATCACGCCGTTCGACCGCGAGGACATCTACTCCCTCGCCGGTTCGCTCGACGACATCATGGATTTCATGGAAGAGGCCGTCGACCTGGTCGTCCTCTACCAGATCGAGGAATTGCCGAAGGGCGTCGAGCAGCAGATCGAGGTGCTCGCGCGGGCCGCCGAGCTCACCGCCGAGGCGATGCCGAACCTGCGGACGATGACCAATCTGACCGAGTACTGGATCGAGGTCAACCGCCTCGAGAACCAGGCCGACCAGATTCACCGCAAGCTCCTGGCGCACCTCTTCAACGGCAAGTACGACGCCATCGAGGTGCTCAAGCTCAAGCAGATCGTCGACGTGCTGGAAGAGGCCGCCGACGCGTTCGAGCACGTCGCGAACACCGTCGAGACCATCGCGGTCAAGGAGTCCTGACCTCCGGTGGACACCTTCGCGCTTGTCGTGACCATCGCGGTCGCGCTCGGATTCACCTATACGAACGGCTTCCACGACTCCGCGAACGCCATCGCGACCTCGGTCTCCACGCGGGCACTGACCCCGCGCGCGGCCCTGGCGATGGCGGCGGTGATGAACCTCGCCGGTGCCTTCCTGGGCAGCGGTGTGGCCAAGACGGTCAGCAAGGGGCTGATCGAGACCCCGGTGGGCGACAAGGGGATGGGCATCCTCTTCGCCGCCCTGGTCGGCGCCGTCGTCTGGAACATGGTCACCTGGTACTTCGGCCTGCCCTCGTCCTCCTCGCACGCCCTGTTCGGCGGCATGGTGGGCGCGGCGCTGGCGGGCGGTACGACGGTCATCTGGTCGGGCGTCGTCGAGAAGGTCGTCATCCCGATGTTCCTCTCGCCGTTCGTCGGCCTGATCCTCGGCTATCTGGTGATGGTCGCGATCATGTGGATGTTCCGGCGGGCCAACCCGCACAAGGCCAAGCGGGGCTTCCGTATCGCGCAGACCGTCTCGGCCGCCGGTATGGCGCTCGGTCACGGTCTGCAGGACGCGCAGAAGACCATGGGCATCGTGGTGATGGCCCTGGTCATCGGTGATGTGCAGGGCATGGACGAGGCGATCCCGCTGTGGGTCAAGCTCGCCTGCGCCATCACCCTGTCGCTCGGCACCTACGCGGGTGGCTGGCGGATCATGCGCACGCTCGGCCGCCGCATCATCGAGCTGGACCCGCCGCAGGGCTTCGCCGCCGAGACGACGGCCGCCTCCGTCATGTACACGGCGTCGTTCATGTTCCACGCGCCGATCTCCACCACCCATGTGATCACCTCCGCGATCATGGGTGTGGGCTCCACCAAGGGCACCCGCGCGGTCCGCTGGGGCGTCGCGAAGAACATCGTGATGGGCTGGTTCATCACCATGCCGGCCGCGGCGCTCGTCGCCGCCTTCAGCTTCTGGCTGGTGAACCTGGCGTTCGGGTGACCCACCCGGATCTCGTCCGTTGAACGGATCGGGCCCGCCCCCTGGTACGAACAGGGGGCGGGCCCTTTGCCTTGCGGCGGCACCGCCATGCAGCACCGCAAGGCGGCTGGGGGAGGGCTCAGCCGAAGCGACCGGAGATGTAGTCCTCGGTGGCCTGGACCGACGGGTTGGAGAAGATCCGCTCCGTGTCGTCGATCTCGACGAGCTTGCCCGGCTGGCCGACGCCGGCCAGGTTGAAGAAGGCGGTGCGGTCGGAGACGCGGGCCGCCTGCTGCATGTTGTGGGTCACGATGACGATCGTGAACCGCTCCTTGAGCTGGCCGATCAGGTCCTCGATGGCGAGGGTGGAGATCGGGTCCAGTGCCGAGCAGGGCTCGTCCATCAGCAGGACCTGCGGCTCGACCGCGATGGCGCGGGCGATGCACAGACGCTGCTGCTGGCCGCCGGAGAGGCCGGCGCCCGGCTTGTTCAGCCGGTCCTTGACCTCGTTCCAGAGGTTGGCGCCCTTGAGGGACTTCTCCACGATGTCGTCCATCTCCGCCTTGCGGACGCGGTCGCCGTTGAGGCGGACGCCGGCGACGACGTTCTCGTAGATGGACATGGTGGGGAAGGGGTTCGGCCGCTGGAAGACCATGCCGACCATGCGGCGCACGGCGACCGGGTCGACGCCCGGGCCGTAGAGGTTCTCGTCGTCCAGCATCACCTTGCCCTCGACGCGGCCGCCGGGGGTGACCTCGTGCATGCGGTTCAGGGTCCGCAGGAAGGTGGACTTGCCGCAGCCGGACGGGCCGATGAAGGCGGTCACGGAGCGGGGCTCGACGGTCATCGAGATGTCGTCGATGGCCTTGTGGGAGCCGTAGTAGGCGTTCAGGCCGCTGACGTCGATTCGCTTGGCCATGGGGATCACTGCTTCTTTCGTAGAACGACCGCGTCAGCGGCTCTTCGGGGCCTTCCAGCGGGCGATGCCGCGGGCCACCAGGTTGAGGATCATGACGAAGGCGATGAGGACCAGGGCCGCTGCCCAGGCGCGGTCGTAGCTGGCCTCGTTGCCGGCCGCCCACTGCTCGTAGATGTAGTACGGCAGCGAGGACTGGGCGCCCTCGAAGGGGTTGTTGTTGATCAGCTGGGAGCCGAAGACCAGGAGGACGATCGGGGCCGACTCACCGGCGATGCGGGCGACCGCCAGCATCACGCCGGTGGCGATGCCACCGATGGCGGTGGGCAGGACGACCTTGAGGATCGTGCGCCACTTGGGCACGCCCAGGGCCAGGGAGGCCTCGCGCAGCTCGTTGGGGACGAGCTTGAGCATCTCCTCGGTCGAGCGGACGACGACCGGCATCATCAGGATCGCCAGGGCCATGGAGCCGGCGAACCCGGAGTAGCCGTTGTCCAGCATCAGGATCCAGAAGCTGAGGATGAACAGACCCGCGACGATCGACGGGATGCCCGTCATGACGTCGACGAAGAAGGTCACCGCCTTGGCGAGCCGGCCGCGGCCGTACTCCACCAGGTAGATCGCCGTCAGCAGGCCGATGGGGGCCGCGATGGCGGTGGCGATGCCGACCTGCTCCAGGGTGCCGATGATGGCGTGGTAGACGCCGCCGCCGGGCTGGATGGTCAGGACGCCGGCCATGGAGTGGCTGAGGAAGTCGCCGTCCAGCACCTTCACGCCGCGGGAGATCGTCTCCCAGATGAGGGAGACCAGCGGGACGACGGCGATCAGGAAGCTGACCCAGATCATGCTGGTGGCCAGCCGGTCCTTGGCCTGGCGGCGGCCCTCGACGCGGGTGGCGAGGGCGAACATGCCGGCGACGTAGAGGACGGCGGCCAGCAGGCCCCACTGGAAGCGGCTGGAGAGCCCGGCGGCGAGACCGATGCCGACGCCGGCGGCGATCGCGGCGGCGGCCAGGGCGGCCGGGGTCCAGCGGGGCAGCCGGGGCTGACGCAGGACCGCCGGGTGGCGCGGGGTGCTGTCGGCGACCAGGGTCTCGTTCATGGTCACTCCGCTCATGCCGTGTACTCCTTGCGGCGCGCGATGATCATCCGGGCGGCGCCGTTGACCAGCAGGGTCAGGACGAACAGCACCAGGCCGGAGGCGATCAGCGCGTCCTTGCCTATCTCACCGGACTCCTTGAAGCTGCTCGCGATGTTCTGCGCGAACGTTCCGCCGCCCGGGTCCAGCAGGCTCGTGCCGATCTCGAAGCTGGGGGAGAGCACGGTGGCCACGGCCATCGTCTCGCCGAGGGCGCGGCCCAGGCCCAGCATCGAGGCGCTGATGACGCCCGAGCGGCCGAAGGGCAGCACCGCCATGCGGATGACCTCCCAGCGGGTCGCGCCGAGCGCGAGGGCGGCCTCCTCGTGCATCTTCGGGGCCTGCCGGAAGACCTCGCGGCTGACGCTGGTGACGATCGGCAGGATCATGATCGCCAGCAGGATGCCGATGGTGAAGAGCGAGCGGGCGGCACCGTCGTGGTACTCGAAGATCCCGGTCCAGCCGAAGTAGTCGTTCAGCCAGCCGTAGAGCCCGCCCAGGTGCGGCACCAGGAAGAGGGCGCCCCACAGGCCGTAGACGATGGACGGCACGGCGGCGAGCAGGTCGATGACGTACGACAGCGGGGTGGCCAGCCTGCGCGGCGCGTAGTGGGAGATGAAGAGCGCGATGCCGATGGCGACCGGCACGGCGATCAGCATCGCGATCAGCGAGCTGACGACGGTGCCGAAGGCCAGGACGGCGATGCCGAAGACCGGCGGGGTGGAGTTGGCGCTCCACTCGAAGGTGGTGAAGAAGTCGCCCTCGTTGTGGGAGAGGGCGTTGGTGGCCCGCACGGTGAGGAAGACCGCGATGGCGGCCATGATCACCAGGAGCAGGATGCCCGATCCGCGCGAGAGCGCGAGGAAGACCCGGTCGCCGGCGCGTGCGGCGGACTTCCGCGCGGCGGGGGCCGGGGCGCCGGCGGGGCCCTGGGGCGGGCCGGCTGCGGTGGCTGAGGAGGTTATGTCCATGGGTTTTCTCCGGTCTGCGGAGCCCCGGGCGGGTGGTGCGACACCCGTGGGACCCCTGGCGCGGCGGTGCACCGGACGGGGTGGCGGGCCGCCGGTTCACCCGGCGGCCCGGCCACCTCCGTGTCAGGAGAGGGTCGCGACGGTCTCGCGGACCTTCTTGGCGATCTCGGCGGGCAGCGGCGCGTAGCCGAGCTCCTTCAGGACCGACTGTCCGTCCTCGCTCGCGATGTAGGTGAGGAAGGACTTGGTGGCCGGCAGGGTCTCGGCCTTGTTGCCCTTGTCGCCCACGATCTCGTACGTGACCAGGGTGATCGGGTAGGCGCCCTCGGCCTTGGTGGTGTAGTTCAGCTTGAGGGCGAGGTCCTTGCCCTCACCGACGACCTTGGCCTCGGCGATGGCCTTGGAGGCGTTGTCCGAAGAGGCCTCGACCGGGGCGGAGGCGCCGGTGTTGAGCTTCACCGTCTTGATCGAGTTGGCCGTGGCGTAGGACAGCTCGAAGTAGGAGATGGCGCCCTGGGTCTGCTTGACCTGCGAGGAGACACCGGCGGAGCCGTCCGCGGACTGGCCGCCCTTGGCCTTCCAGGCCTTCGCGGGCTCGTACGGCCAGGACTTGTCGGCCGCTGCCTTGAGGTACTTGGTGAAGTTGTCCGTGGTGCCCGACTCGTCGGAGCGGTGGAAGGCCTGGATCTTGAGGTCGGGAAGCTTGGCGTCCTTGTTGAGCTTCGCGATCGCCTCGTCGTTCCACTTCTCGATCTTGCCGTCGAAGATCTTGGCGATGGTGTCGGCGTCGAGGACGAGGTTGTCCACGCCCGGGACGTTGTAGCCGATCGCGATCGGGCCGCCGACCATCGGGAGGTTGATGCCCTGGCCGCCCTTGACGACGTCCTTGGACTTGGCGACCTCCTCCGGCTTGAGCGCCGAGTCGGAGCCCGCGAAGGCGGTCTTGCCCTGGAGGAACTCCTGGATGCCCGCGCCGGAGCCGGTGGCCTTGTAGTTGATCTGGATGTCCTTGCAGGCCTGGGAGAAGTTCTTCACCCACAGGTCCATGGCGTTCTTCTGCGCGGACGAGCCGGAGGCCAGCAGCTGACCCTTGCCCTCGCACTTGATGTTGCCCGCGGCCTTGGTCGAGCTGCCGCCGCTCGCGCCGCCGCCGTTGTCGTCGGAGCCGCACGCCGTGAGGACCAGGGCGCCGGAGACGGCGATGGCGCCGAGGGCGACGGTGCGAAGCCGGTTCTTGCGCTGAAGCTTCACTTGGGGGTGTTCCTTCCGGGAGCCGCCGCGGGGGCGGCGTGCGAGAGGTTGGTGGAGCTGTTCCGCGGAGTGCGGCGTCCGGCGGCGGGTGGTTCACCTGAGTGGTGTGGCCCCCACCTTCCACGGCCGAAATTAGGCAGATGAGATGAAGGGGTCGATGGGGCGGAGTGAACGGAGGGTGAACCTCACCCGTCGGGGTGGTAGCTGCGCGGACGGCTTGATTCCACCCCGCAGTGTGACGCAGGTCTCTGTTGATTTACGGGTAGCCATGGCAGCATCCCCACTCGCGTGACACCACGTCAGGCGAGTGGGCGGGGTCGTGGAGGGGGTTTCGTGGGGCGGAACGGTGGCGCGTACGACGGGGTCACGGACTCTGATGGCGCTGTAACCGGTGTGGCTGCTGATGTGAAGGATGCCGGTGTGGCTGGTGTCGCCGGTGTGTCGGATGGGGTCGGATTCGGAAGATCCGGTGCCCGGCGGCTCGCCCTCGCGGCCGCGCTCGTCTGCGCCCTCGGCGCCGGCGTGCTCACGGTCCCGGCCGTCGCCCACGCCGACCCCGGGCCCCCGGCCGCCCCGCCCTCGAGCTCCCCGCCCGCGCCCGGCTCGCTGGAGGAGGTCCACAAACAGGTGGAGTCCCTCTACCGCAAGGCCGAGGCCGCCACCGACGACTACAACGCGGCCGGCGAGCAGGAGCGCCTCCAGGAGAAGGCGGTGTCCGATCTCAACCGCCAGGTCAAGGACGCCCAGCAGCGCCTGGACCTGCTCCGCTCCCGCACCGGCGCCCTCGCCCGGGCCCAGTACCGCAGCGGCGCGCTGACCCCGCCGGCCCAGCTCTTCCTCAGCGACTCGCCCGAGACCTTCCTCAACGGCGTCAGCCTCGCCCGCAAGGGCGAGCAGGCCACCCGCGACCTGCTGAACCGCCTCGCGGCCACCCGCGCGGACCTCGGCCGCTACGCCAAGGCCGCCGAGGAGCGCCGCAAGGCGCTCGAAGGGGACCGCAAGAAGAAGGAGGCGGCGAAGAAGGAGATCGAGAGCCGGCTGGAGGCGGCACGGAAGCTGGAGTCCACGCTGGCCGAGAAGGAGCGCGAGCGGCTGCGGCGGCTGGAGGAGGACCGCGCCCGCCAGGCCCAGGAGAAGTGGCTGGCCGGCGCCGACGGCAAGCGCCTCATGGGGCTGAAGGGCGGCCCGGCCACCGGCGCGGGCAAGGACGTGGTCGAGTTCGCCTCCGCGCAGATCGGCAAGAACTACGTCTGGGGCGCCGAGGGCCCCGACACGTACGACTGCTCCGGCCTCACCCTCAAGGCGTGGGCGGCGGCCGGGCGCGCGATCCCGCGCACCTCGCAGGAGCAGTGGCGGCAGCTGCCGAAGGTCGACGTGAAGGACATGCGCCCGGGCGACCTGATCATCTACTACGGCGACGCCAGTCACGTCGGGGTGTACGCGGGTGACGGCATGATCGTCCACGCGCCGCGGCCGGGGCGGCAGGTGACGCTCGCGGGGGCCGGTTCCATGCCGATCCTGGGGGTCGTCCGGCCGGGGTGAGGGCGGGGGGAACCGGCCGGGCGTCGGTCGGGCGTCGGCCGGTGTGACGCATATGACGTGATGTTCCCCATGACGTGATGTTCGTCATCGGGGACTCACTCTTCCGGGTCGCCTTTCCTCGTCAACTTCCCTTGTGGCTGGGGCATATGACAGGGGCGGGTGGCTCCGTACCATTCCGTTGGGTCGGGCTCTGGCGCTAGGGTCACCCTCGGTACTCGCCCGCCGATGAGGCGCCGTGCCCTCGGGGGGAGGGAAGGAAAGAAGTGATGCCCGTACCCGCGCCGAGGACCGCGGAGCCGACCGCCGCGCTGCCCGACGGCGGGCTGACGCTGCTCGTCATCGAGGACGACCCCGGCGGTGTGCTGTCCGGCCCCGACATGGCGGCGATGACGGGCACGGCGGGCACACCGGTGCGCATCCGCGCCGCCCGCAACCTCACCGAGGCCGCCCGGCTGCTCACCGACGACGTCCAGTGCATCCTCCTCGACCTGGCCCTGCCGCCCGCCGTGTCCTGCGAGGAGACCCCCGGCACACCGCCCGGCGGCCGGTCCGACGAGCCCCGCGACGAGCTGGACACCCTGCGCCGGGTGCTGCGGCTCGCCCCCCACCAGGCCGTGCTCGCGCTGACCGCCGAGGCGGACGCCGAGCGGGCCGTCGCGGCCGTACGCGTCGGGGCGCAGGACTACCTCTTCCGCGACGAGCTCGACGGACGGGTGCTGAACCGGGCCATCCGCTACGCCGTCGAGCGCAAGCGCGCCGACCTCGCGCAGCGGCAGCTCGCCGAGAGCCGGCTGCGCGCCCAGGAGAACGCCCGGCTGGAGCGCGGCCTGCTGCCGCACCCGCTGCTGGACGGCTCCGACCTGCGCTTCGCCGCCCGCTACCGGCCCGGCCGCAGCCGTGCCCTGCTCGGCGGCGACTTCTACGACACGGTCCGCACGCCCGACGGCACGGTCCACGCCATGATCGGCGACGTCTGCGGGCACGGCCCCGACGAGGCGGCCCTCGGGGTCTCGCTGCGGATAGCGTGGCGCGCCCTGACGCTCGCCGGGCTGTGCGGCGACGAGCTGCTGCGCACCCTCCAGCAGGTGCTGGAGCACGAGCGCGCGGACGAGGAGATCTTCGCGACGCTGTGCACGGTCGACATATCGCCGGACGGCCGCTCGGCGTCGCTGTGCCTGGCCGGCCACCCGGCCCCGCTGCTGGTCCGCCCCGGCCTGCCGCCGACGCTGCTGCCGCAGGACGACGGGGGCCCGGCGCTCGGCCTGCTCGCGGACGCCCGCTGGACGCGCCGGGAGGTCGCGCTCGACGACGCCTGGGGCCTGCTCATGTACACCGACGGCCTGATCGAGGGCAGGATCGGCGCGGGCACCCGGCGCCTCGGCCAGGAGGGCATGATCGAACTGATCACGCGCCTGGTGAAGGAGGGATTGCGGGGGGAAGACCTGCTGGAGGCGGCGGTCGCGGAGGTCCGGGCGCTCAACGGCGAGGAACTGACCGACGACCTGGCGGTCCTGCTGCTGGAACGGGCCTGACCGACCGGGCGGGGAGTGGGTTCAGCGTCCGCCGTTGAACGGTCCGTACGGGCCGTCGGAGCTGGAACCGCCGCGCCGGCGGGGGCCGCCGCGGCCGGAGACGTGGCGCAGCGCCGGGCGAACGTCGACCATGTAGACGATCGTGGCGATCAGTCCCAGGATCGGCAGGAAACTGAGGATGCCGAAGAAGACGTTCACCGCGGCCGCGATGGCGAGGATGATCAGCCAGAAGGGCTTGGTCTGCTTGTCGGCGGCGCGGAAGGCGTCCTCCCGGCGGACGGCGGCGTCCAGCAGCGCGAAGAGCGTGAGGACGAGCAGGCCGAGCGACACCCAGGAGAGGGTCTCGTGGAAGCCTTGGATCAGCATGCCGCTCACCTTCTGTCGGGTCGCCTCCCGCCCACCGTACCGGGAGAACGTCCCGGGCACGTCGGATGTGCCCGGAACCTTCCCTTCCGGTGCTGACCGCCGTTACTCGCCGGTCTTCGCGTCCGCCTTCTTCGCGGTGGTGGCGGCGGGCTTGCGGGTCGCGGTGCGGCGGGCGGCGGGCTTGGCGTCGGCGTCACCCCCGTCGGCGGAGCCGGCGGCCTCGTCCTTGGCGGCGGAGTCCTTCGCCGCGGTGTCCTTCGACGCCGTGTCCTTCGCGGCCGGCTCGTCACTGTCGGGCTCCACGGCCACGGCGATCTCGCTGATCTCCTCGGCGGCCTCACCGCGCCACGTCTTCACGGCCCCGCGGCCGCGCTCGGCCATGGCCTCGAACTTCTCGCTCGCCTGCGCCGCGAACGCCAGGGCCTGGCCGACGCCCTGCAGGGTCAGGTCCTGGGCCGCCTGGCCCAGCTTCCGGGCGTCGGTGTCGAGAGTGCCCACGATCTCGCTGAACTTGGTGCTCACCTGCGTCTGGACCTGCTTGGCCTGCTGGGTGAGGCGCTCGCCCACGGCCTTCGGGTCGGTGTTGCGCAGCTTCTCGAAGCGCTCGGGGGCGTCGACGACGAGCTGCCCGATCTTCTCCGCCGTGAGGTCGGCGGCGCCGGCCGCGGCGTAGGCGGTGTCGGTGGCGGCCTTGCGGATGTCCTGAGTGATGGCCATGGCGGTGGTCTCCCGGATCAGCTCGGAGGGTTGCCGGCATCGTTCGTCCTGTCCGTCCCGCCCGTCGCGAGCCCGTTCTCCTTGCGGAAGGAGTCGTAGATCTGGAGCAGCACCTGTTTCTGCCGCTCGTTGATCGAGGGATCGGCGAGGATCACGCTGCGGACCTCCGCCTCCTCCCGGTCGCGCTCGTCGAGGATGCCGGCCTGCACGTAGAGCGTCTCGGCCGAGATCCGCAGGGCCTTGGCCAGCTGCTGGAGGATCTCGGCGCTCGGCTTGCGCAGACCGCGCTCGATCTGGCTGAGGTACGGGTTGGACACTCCCGCGGCGTCGGCGAGCTGCCGCAGCGTCAGCTGCGCGGTGCGCCGCTGCTCGCGGAGGTACTCGCCGAGGTTGCCGACGTTGAGTGATGCCATACGGCGATCCTGCCGGAGCTTGCTAACTTTTGCAAGCAGCCTGCTTGCAAAAGTAGCCATGTGTCGTGGTCGGCCGGGCCCGCGGTCAGGGCGCCGGCCGGCGCCGCGCGCACCCGACTTCATCGGGCACAGGATGTCGGGTGCGGTGGGGTGGGCGCTGCCTAGCGTGGTGGGTGCCGGAAGGAAGGGGACGGGAGTGCTGGAGCGGCTCAATCTGGCCATGGAGCACATCGAGCGCCGTCTCGAGACGGGTGTCGACGTGGGGGAGTTGGCGCGCATCGCGGCCACCTCGGAGTACCACCTGCGCCGGATGTTCTCCGCGCTGGCGGGCATGCCGTTGTCGGAGTACGTGCGGCGGCGCCGGCTCACCCTCGCGGGTGCCGATGTGCTCGCGGGGCGCGGGACGCTGCTGGAGATCGCCGTGCGCTACGGCTACGGCTCCGGCGAGGCGTTCGCGCGGGCGTTCCGTGCCATGCACGGCGTCGGGCCGGGCGAGGCCCGGCGTACCGGTGCCGTGCTGAGCTCCCAGTCCCGGATCTCCTTCCGTCTCACCGTCGAAGGGAGCAGCGGTATGCGATACCGCGTCGTGGACAAGCCGGATTTCACCGTCGTCGGGTTCAAGGCCCGGGTGCCGTTGGTGCACGCGGGACCCAACCAGGCGATCATGGCGTTCGTCCGCGCGATCGACCCGCGGGATCAGGAAGCCCTGGTGAAGCTGTCGGACCAGGAGCCGCGGGGCGTCGTCGCCGTCTGCGACGACCTGGACCCCAGCCGCGCCGAGGGCACCGAACTCGACTACTACCACGCGGTGGTCACCTCCGCCGAGGCTCCCGAGGCCCCCGAAGGCATGACCGCCCTCGCCGTCCCGGCCGGCGCCTGGGCGGTGTTCACCGTCTCCGGGCCGATGCCGGGGGCCGTCCAGGAGCTGTGGCGGGACGTGTTCACCGAGTGGTTCCCGTCGAACCCGTACCGCGGCCGCCCCGGCCCCGAGATCCTGCGCACCCGCCTGTCGGCGGACGGGACCGAGGCCGACGCCGAGCTGTGGCTCCCGGTGGAGCCCGAGCGCGACTGAGCCCCGATCCCCGGACAAGCCCCTACGGCCGGGTGCCGATGACCACCGTCGCGTCCAGGTCCTCGCAGGTCGTGACGCGGGTGGTCAGGCCGTGGCGGGCGAAGGCCGCGGCCGTCAGGGGGGCCTGGCGTTCGCTGGTCTCGATCAGGAGGTGCCCGCCCGGGGCCAGCCACCGGGGGGCCGCCGCGATGACGCGGCGCTGCACGTCGAGGCCGTCGGTGCCGCCGTCGAGGGCCACCCGCGCCTCGTGGTCGCGGGCCTCGGCGGGCAGCAGGCCGATGGCGTCGGTGGGGACGTACGGGGCGTTGGCGACCAGGATGCCCACCCGTCCGCGCAGGGTCGCGGGCAGCGGGTCGTAGAGGTCGCCCTCGACGACCAGGGCGCCGGTGCCGGCCAGATTACGGCGGGCGCAGGCGACGGCCGCCGGGTCGACGTCGGCGGCGTGGAGCTCGGCGCCGTCGAGGCCGGCGGCCAGTGCCGCGCCCACCGCGCCGGTGCCGCAGCACAGGTCGAGGACGACCGGGCGCGGTCCGGCCAGGGCGAGGGCCTGGCGGACGAGGAAGGCGGTGCGGAGCCGGGGGACGAAGACGCCGGGGTCGACGGCTATGCGCAGGCCGCAGAACTCGGCCCAGCCCACCACGTGTTCGAGGGGCAGGCCCGAGGCGCGCCGTTCGGTCAGGGTGGCGAGCTCGTCGGGGGTGCGGGCCGTGGCGAGCAGGATCTCCGCCTCGTCCTCGGCGAAGACGCAGCCGGCGGCTCGGAGCCTGCTGACGACGAGGGGGAGAAAGGAGGCCGGAGAAGGGGCCAGGGAGGGTGATGCCGACATGGGAGGGAACCTTCCGGATACCGGAGGGTGCTCTCGCGGCCCGCCTACGCCTGGGGGGCCGTGCGCCCGTGCGGTGAGAGCACCCGGACTACTGCAGCGGTAATGGGTCTCACCTCCTGGGTCGTTCACTGCTGACGGCGGTCACTGTACCGGACCTGACCCCGGTTCAGCCGGAGTCAGGTCGGCGGACAATCGGCGGACAAAGAGTCCCGGCTCAGCGGCCGGACAGCCGGCGGCGGGTCAGGACGACCAGGCCCGCGCCCGCCGCGACGGCGACGACGGCGGCCCCGACGACCCAGGGGGTCGCCTTGCCGGCGCCGGTGGTGGCGAGGGAGTCGCCGCCGCCCTGGGCGGAGACGTCGGTGGCGGCCGCCGGGGACGCCGAGGGCGCGACCGAGGGAGCGGCCGAGGGGGGCACCGAGGCCGAGGCGGAAGGCGTGGCCGACGGCTTCGTGCTCGCCTTGTCGGAGGGCGACGGCTTGGCGCTCGGAGTGGCGGAGTCCGTCGGCTGCAGGACGGACGGCGAGGGCTTCGGCCTGGCCTTGGCCACGACGTCGATGGGGTCGAGCTTGTGCACCGTGGTGCCCGAGATGTCGACCAGGGCGGTGGCCGGGCCGGTCGGGTAGTCGGCGGCGAGCTTCACGCGCAGCTCGACGGTGGCCGTCGCGCCCTTCGCGACCTTGCCGGCGGTGGTGTTGCCGACGAACGTCTCGCCGGGGGTCTTGTCGTCGATGCGGATCCAGGAGCCGTCCGTGGAGCGGTACTCGATGTGCTGGGTGCTCTTGACGCGCTTGTCGCCGTTGCCGTTGAGCATGAACGTCAGGCGCAGCGGCTCGATGTCCTTGTCGCCCGCGGTGTTGTCGACGGCGAAGCCGAACTCGGTCCAGTCGCCGCCCGCGGTGAAGGAGCGGGGGTAGTTCAGCAGCTTGATGGTGGCCTTGACCGGGGCCCTGTCCTGCTTCTGGGGGTCGTCGGCGGGCTTCCCGTCCGTGCCGGTGCCGCCCGCGGCGGGGGCGTCCGGTGCCGTGACGGCCGGGTTCCGCGCGGCGTCGGCGTCGGCGTCCGCGGCGGCGGCGGGGACGGCCAGGAAAGCGGCCGGGGCGATGACGGCGGTGACGGCCATCGCCGTGATCCGGGACAACGTCATGGAAGGCGACCTCTGTTCGGAAGAATGTCCGGTAATCGTATGCGGGAGGTCGCCGGAGAGGTGTGTGCGGGGGTGGGCCCGGGGGCGGGGGGGGGGGGGGGGGGGTGCCGCCCCCCCCCCCCCCCCGGCCGGCCCGGGGCCTCACGCGCCGTACGGGCGCTTCTCGCGGGCCTCGCGCAGCGAGACGGCCCACCAGGTGAGCTGGTCGAGCATGGCCTTCGCGGCACCCGCGGCGGCCGCGCCGGCCTCCTCGTCGAGGTGACGGCCCGACTCGTCGAACTTGCCCCACGGGCTGTGGAAGCTGATGGTCTCGCGGATGGTGACGGCGTGGAGCTCGGCGAAGACCGGGCGCAGGTGCTCGACCGCGCGGAGGCCGCCGGACAGGCCGCCGTACGAGACGAAGGCGACGGGCTTGGCCTGCCAGGGGGTGTAGTTCCAGTCGATGAGGTGCTTCAGGCCGGCCGGGTAGCTGTGGTTGTACTCGGGGGTGATGACGATGAAGGCGTCCGCCTCCGCCAGCCGGGGGGACACCGCGGCGAGGAGCGCGGCGTCCTCCGGGCCGGGCTTGCCGGACAGGCTGACGGGCAGCGGGTGGTCGGCGAGGTCGATGACGTCGACGTCGATCTCCGGGTGCTGGGCGGTCTGTTCGGCGAGCCAGGCGGCCACGGTGGGGCCGAAGCGGCCCTCACGGGTGGAAGCGACGATGACGGCGAGGCGGTACGAGGTCTTCATGGGGAACACTCTCGTACCTCAAGTGCACTTGAGGTCAAGCCCTGATCGAAGAAAGCGAAAAAGATCGATCAGAACTGGTCGGGGCACCACGGCCGTCGGGCCGTCCGCAGCATCAACTCGGCCCGCCCGGCCGCTCCCGGCCGCTCCTCGGTGACGCGGCCGAGCGCGGCGAGCCGTACGGCCGACTCGTCGCCGAGGTACAGGGCGCCCAGCTCGCCCACGCCCAGGGCGAGTTCGGCCGGGCGGGACGTGGGCACGCAGCGCGCGCCGTCGGGGCCCGTCTCCAGCAGATAGCGGCCTCCGGCCAGGCCGGCGGGGTCCGTGACGTCCAGCACGAGCGAGCCGGACGCGGAGTAGGAGCGGGCCCCCAGGAGGGCGGGGACGTCGAGGGGGCGCAGCCAGAGGTAGTCGGCGTGGGTGACGACCTTCGCGGCGCGCGGGTCGGGCAGCAGCAGCGGCAGCAGGTCGTCCGGGGCGCGCAGGCCCGTCCGGACGTGGGTGATCCAGTCGACCGACAACAGGTAGTGCCACAGGGCGCGTTCGGCCTCGGCGGAGACCGCGATCAGGCTGCGTACGTCGGCGGAGTTCCGCGGGCGCTTGGCCTCCCAGTCCTCGGTGGTCGTGTAGGTGAGCAGCCCCTCCGGGGTGCCGTCGGCGGACCGGTGGAGGGCGTGGAACGGCTCGGTCCAGTCGGGCTGCGAGGGGTTGGGGATCTCGCCCGTGGCGAAGCCCCACCAGCGCGTGTTGCGGTCGACGACGCCGTGCCGCACCGCGCGCATCCGCTCGTGGAGGGCGGGTCCTGTCTCCCGGACGGTCGGCAGGTCCACGAGGTCGACGCGGCCGCCGCAGGGCGGGCCCGCGTAGCGCGCGTCGAGGCCGGCGCGGGCGACCTCCACCTCCCACTCGGTGGTCCAGGTGGCCGGGCCGAAGCCGTACCGCCCGTAGATGGGGTACTCGGCGGAGATGAGGGTGGCGGCGGCGTCGCCACGCTCCTTGGCGGCCCGCAGGTCGCGGTCCATCATGCGGCTGAGCAGGCCGCGGCGGCGGTGGGTGGGCGAGACGGTGACGCTGGTGACCGCGCTCGTGGTCACCGACGCGCCGCCGGGCACGGACAGGCGCTGGGTGAAGCTGCGCAGCGTGCCGACGCAGCGTCCGGTGGTGGTGTCGAAGGCCCCCTGCGAGCGCTCCAGGTCCATCCCCGGCCGGCGTATCGCGGCCTCCTCCTTGGACACCGAGGGGGGCCTGAGGAAGCCGGTGCGCACCGCGCGCATCCAGTCGATCAGATCGGTGTCGTCGATGGTCCGCACGTCCAGGCTCATGACAGCACGTTAGGTGCCGCCCAAAGCCGGACGCACGTGATTTGTGGCGGTCGTCAGGAGGACGGCACGCGCGCGTGGCGGCGCCCACGCCGCGCGCGCCCGCCTGTGGGGCGCGCGCGTCCCCACAATGGGGCAGAAGGGTGGCGGATCAGAACGCCGCGCGGATCTCGCCGACCGGGAGGGCGCCGCCCAGCAGCGGCTGCGCGGCGATCCGGGCGAGGACGGGCGAGGAGACGCCCATCAGCTCCAGCGCGCGGGCCAGGACCGGGCCCGAAGCACGCAGCGCACCATCGTCGATCTTGAAGGCCAGGGCGCGGCCGTCCGGCAGCGCCACGGCCTGGACGGCCTCGGCGCCCATCTTCGACAGCACGCCCGGCACCTCGCTCATCAGCCAGGTGTCGGGGCGGCGGGTGCCGGCCACGTACTCGGGGTGGGCGCGCATCGCGTCGGCGACGGCGCGTTCCGGGGTGCCGGGCGCGGCCGTCACGAAGCTGCGGAAGGCGCGGGCCAGACCGGTCAGCGAGAGCGCCATCAGGGGCGCGCCGCAGCCGTCGGTGCCCACGTGGGCGACGGTCTCGCCGCTCGTCTCCTGGACGACGTCCAGCACCAGGCGCTGGAGCGGGTGGGCGGGGTCGAGGTAGCCGGCGGTGTCCCAGCCGTTGAGGGCGCACGCGGCGATCATGGCGGCGTGCTTGCCGGAGCAGTTCATGGTGACCCGGTCGCGCACCTTGCCGGAGGCGAGGTAGAGCTCCGCCTCGACGGCGTCGTACGGGAGGTCCGGCGGGGTCTGGAGCTCACCCTCGGGGAGGCCGAACTCGTCGAGCATCGTGCGCACGAGATCGAGGTGGAACGTTTCGCCGGAGTGGCTCGCCGCCGCCAGCGCCAGCCGCTCCCCGGAGAGCTCCAGCCCCGCGCGGAGCACGGCCGCCGCCTGCATCGGCTTGTTGGCCGAGCGCGGGTAGACCGGGGAGGAGACGTCGCCGAGCGCGAAGTCGACACTGCCGTCGGCCGCCAGGACGACCAGCGAGCCGCGGTGGAGGCCCTCGACGAAGCCCGAGCGGACCACCTCGGCCAGGACCGGGGACGTGCCGGTGCCGGGGGCACCGCCGGATATGCCGGAGCCGAAGCCGGGGCCCTGCGCCGGTACGGCGGCGGGCGTGGGCGACTCGGGGAGCGTGGAGGTCATCGTCGGCCTTCCGGGGTGGTGCGCGACCCGGTCCCGGTGCCGATCGGATGCATCGGATGATCACGAGAGCAGGTCGTCTACTTGTGCTTCTCCTTCACGGTACCTGCGTGCGATCTCGGCACTGCAATCGTCGGCGGTGCGCTGCACCCCCTGACGGCGCAGGGACACCCGGCGCTCGTACCCCGCCAGGCGGGCCATGGCCTCGCCCAGCTCGCGGTCCGTGCGCGCGCCCAGGTCCGACAGCTCGACCTCGGCCAGCATGTCCTCCACCACCCGCCGGTGCTCCTCGCTGTGCGGGGTCCGCAACGTCACGTGACGGGCGGAGGAGCGCTGCGTGGAGGGGCCGTCGGAGAGGATCTCCGTCAGCCGGTCGACCAGCAGCCGCTCCACGGCCGGGGCGGCCGGGGCCGCCCGGCGGGCCAGCTCGGCCCGCAGGATGTCGACGCGGCCCTGGAGGAGCCGGCGGACGTAGCTGAGGTCCGCCTCCTCCCGCTGGGCCTCGCGCCGGGCCGCCCGCAGCTCGGCGAGGCTCAGCTCGTGGGTCCGGCGGCCGGGGACGTCCGCCAGCCGGCCGGAGCGCTGGGTCGGTGGTCTGGCGTGCAACGGTTCACCTCCGCCGGCGCGGCGCTCCATGGCCGTACGGTCCGCCGCCGTGAGCGTTCGGCCGTCTTCGGTCGGTGTGGTCATGCGGCTCCGTCCCCTCGGGCGGTGTGCGGCCGGATCGTCCCGCCGTTGCCCGCATGGGGCACCGCCTGCACGCATCGTGCCATTGGGGACGCCCCGGCCGCAGGGTCTCTCCGGCCGAACAGACCCGTACGGGCGCAGGGCATCATGGTCCGTATGCGTGCTGTGGTGCAGAGGGTGGACGGGGCGAGCGTCGCCGTGGACGGCCGGGTGGTCGGCGAGATCATCGGCGAGGGCCTGTGCGTGCTGGTCGGGGTGACGCACGACGACACCCCGGAGCACTGTGCGCGGCTGGCCCGGAAGCTGTGGTCGCTGCGCATCCTCAAGGACGAGAAGTCGTGCTCCGACGTGGGGGCGCCGCTGCTGGTGATCTCGCAGTTCACCCTCTACGGTGACGCGCGCAAGGGCCGGCGCCCCACGTGGAACGCGGCGGCCCCCGGGCCGGTGGCCGAGCCGCTGGTCGACGAGGTGGTGGCCCGGCTGCGGGAGCTGGGCGCACAGGTGGAGACGGGCCGCTTCGGGGCGGACATGAAGGTCTCGCTGACGAACGACGGCCCGTTCACCGTTCTGCTGGAGGTCTGAGCCCCTACGGTTCGACCACGACCTCCTGCGCCGCCGCCGTCCCCTCGCCCACCAGCAGGGTCGCGTCCACCGGGACGTTCCGCTTGACCAGTGCGAGGGCGATCGGGCCCAGCTCGTGGTGGCGGGCCGCCGTCGTCACGAAGCCCAGCTGGCGGCCCTCCGGGCCCTCCGAGGCCAGGCGGACCGGGGCGCCGTGGGCGGGCAGGGTCACGACGCTGCCGTCGAGGTGGAGGAAGACCAGGCGACGCGGCGGCTTCCCCAGGTTGTGGACGCGGGCGACCGTCTCCTGGCCGCGGTAGCAGCCCTTCTGGAGGTGGACGGCCTCGCCGATGAGCCCCAGCTCGTGGGGGATCGTGCGGTGGTCGGTCTCCAGGCCCAGCCGCGGGCGGTGGCCCTCGACGCGCAGCGCCTCGTACGCCAGGGCGCCCGCCGCGGGGCCGTGCGCCGCGGCGAACTCCTCGAGCCGCTCCCGGGGCAGGAAGAGGTCCCGGCCGTACGGCGTCTCGCGCGCCACGACGCCCTCGGGCGTCTCGACGACGGACCCGGCGGGCAGGTGGACCACCGCGAAGTCGTCCGTGCGGTCGGCGACCTCGACCCGGTAGAAGAACTTCATGCTCTCCAGGTACGCGATCAGGTCGTCCTGGGCGCCGGGCTCCCCGTGGGCCCAGGTCGTCTCCCCGTCGTCGACCAGGTACAGCTGGTGCTCGACGTGGCCGTGGGGGGAGAGGATCAGCGCCTGCGTGGCCTGGTGGGGCGGAAGCTGGCTCACGTGCTGGGTGAGCAGCAGGTGGAGCCAGGTCAGCCGGTCGGCGCCGGTGACGGTGACGACACCGCGGTGGGAGAGGTCGACGAACCCGGAGCCGTTCGCGAGCGCGCGCTGCTCGCGGAACGGGTCGCCGTAGTGCGCGGCGACGCCTTGGTCCGGGCCCTCGGCGGGGACGGCGCCGGGCAGCGACAGCAGAGGGCTCTTCGTGTGAAGCGGCATGACGCCAGCCTACGGCGCCGCGCCGGGCTCCTTCGAGGCGCAGCCGGAGCACCGGCCGAAGATCGCGAAGTGCTTCATGTCGGTGTCGAACCCGAACTCCTCGCGCAGCTTCGCGGCGAAGCCCTCGGCCACCTCCAGGTCGGCCTCGATCACGTCCGTGCAGTCCCGGCACACCAGGTGTATGTGGTGGTGCCGGTCCGCGAGGTGGTACGTGGGGGCGCCGTGCCCGAGATGGGCATGGCTGACCAGCCCCAGCTCCTCCAGCAGCTCCAGCGTCCGGTAGACCGTCGAGATGTTCACCCCGCCCGCGGTCCTGCGGACCTCGGTGAGGATGTCGTCCGGCGTCGCGTGTTCGAGACGGTCGACGGCTTCCAGGACGAGCTGGCGCTGCGGGGTCAGCCGGTAGCCGCGCTTACGGAGATCGCTCTGCCAGTCGGTGTCCACCACGCTCCCAGTCTAGGCAGCCTCAGCCCTCCCGTACCCCGTTCAGGTAGCCGGCGAGCGCGGCGACGGCCTCCGGGTTGCGGGGGCTCTCGACGAGGTCGACGTAGTCGAGGACGAAGACGCGCTTGTTCCTGATGGCCGAGACCCCGGCCAGCGGCGGGTAGGAGAGCAGGAACTTCTTCTTCTCCTCCGCGCTGACGTCCCCGTAGTTGTTGATCACGATGACCTCGGGGTCGCGGTCGACGACCGTCTCCCAGCCGACCTGGACCCAGGTGTCCTTGAGGTCCTTCATGACGTGGTCGCCGCCGGCCCGGGTGATGATGTCCTGCGGCCCGCCGTACGCGCCCGACGTGAAGGGCTTGTCACGCCCGTCGTCGTAGAGGAACACCCGGGGCCGCGCGCCGTCCTTCGGCACCGTCGCCTCCGCCTCCGCGACGCGCCTCTGGAAGCGGGCGACGAGCTTCTCCGCCCGGTCCTCGACGTCGAAGATATTCCCCAGCGTCCTGAGGTCCGTGTAGAGCGCCTCCAGCGGCGGCATCACCCCGCGCGAGGTGCCGCTGCCGCCGTTGTGGCAGGACTCGGTGAGCACGTACGAGCCGACGCCGACCTTCTTCAGGGCCTCCGGGGTGAAGCCGTTGCCCTCGCCGAAGCCGTAGTTCCAGCCCGCGAAGACGAGATCCGCCCGCGCGTCCAGGACCAGCTCCTTGTTGATCTCCTTCTTCGACAGCCACTTCACCTTGTCGTAGCCGCTCTTCCAGGGCACTGTTTTTTCGTCGCCTCTGCCGTCCCGGCCCGTGCGGTAGTCCGGCGCCACATAGCCGGCCATCCGGTCCTCCAGACCGAGCGCGAACATGATCTCGGCGATGCCCACGTCGTTCGTCACCACGCGCCGCGGCGCCTTGTCGTACGTCGTCCGCACCCCGCAGTTGGAGATCGTCACCGGGTAGTGGCCGCCGGGCGCGGCCTTCGGCCGTCCGTCGTCGGGAGCGTCCGAGACCTTGGCGCCGCAACTCGTGAGGGCGATGGCGGTGAGCAGGGTCAGTGCGACGCGAGCGGTACGCATGGTGTCCTTACGGCAGTCGGTCGAAGAGCAGCTGCGGGGCGCCGGAGGCCGGGTGCGGCACGCGGTGCGCCCGTACGGAGAAGACGTCGGCGAGCAGCTCGGGCGTCAGTACGGAGTGGGGCGGGCCGGAGGCGACGATCCGGCCGCCCGCGATCACGTACAGGGCGTCGCAGTGGGTGGCGGCGAGGTTCAGGTCGTGCAGCGCGGCCAGGACGGTCAGGCCCGAGCCGCGCACCAGCGAGAGCACCTCCAGCTGCTGGGCGATGTCCAGGTGGTTCGTCGGCTCGTCCAGCACCAGCACCTTCGGCTCCTGGGCCAGGGCGCGGGCGATCAGGACGCGCTGCTTCTCGCCGCCGGAGAGGGTGAGGAAGGACCGGCCCGTGAGGTGGTCCGCGCCCACCCTGCACAGCGCCGCCGCGCACGCCTCGCGGTCGGCGGAGGTCACCCGCCCGGCCGCGCTCTGGTGCGGCAGCCGCCCCATGGCCACGACCTCGTCCACGGTGAAGCCGAACTCGCCGGCCGTCTCCTGCGGCAGCGCCGCCAGCCGGCGGGCCCCCTCCCGGGCGGTGAGGGCGTGGAGGTCGTCGCCGTCCAGCAGCACCCGTCCGGCCGCCGGGCGCAGCGCCCGGTAGACGCAGCGCAGCAGCGTGGACTTGCCGCTGCCGTTGGGCCCGACCAGGCCCACGACGTGCCCGGCGGGGGCGCGGAGCGTGACGTCCTCCACCAGCCGCGCGCCGGCGATCTCCACCGACAGGTCCTCGGCGTCGAGGCGCATCACGAGCCTCCGAAGGTGTAGCCGCGCCGGCGCATCAGCACGACGAAACAGGGCACCCCGATGAGTGCGGTGATCACCCCGACGGGCAGTTCGACGGGGGCCAGCAGCAGCCGGGAGACCACGTCGACCCACAGCAGCAGCACGGCGCCCAGCAGGGGCGCCACGGCCAGCACCCGGCGGTGGTCGGCGCCGACGAGCATGC
Source organism: Streptomyces sp. NPDC044063 (assembly GCF_056434285.1). NCBI lineage: Bacteria > Bacillati > Actinomycetota > Actinomycetes > Kitasatosporales > Streptomycetaceae > Streptomyces > Streptomyces sp. NPDC044063. The sequence goes on along the minus strand of NZ_JBWKFM010000039.1, from coordinate 4,242 downwards.
GGGTGACGTGCGGGACCATGAGCCCCACGAAGCCGATCGCGCCGCTGACGGCCACCACGGCCCCGGTGACGGCGGCGGTCACCACGAACAGCACGCGGCGCAGCCGGTCCGCGTCCACGCCCAGCGCGGCGGCCGTCTCGTCGCCCATGGCCAGGGCGTTGAGCCCCCGCGCGGCCCACAGCAGATAGCCGAGCCCGGCCAGCACGACCGCGGCGGCGATGGGCACGGACGACCAGGTGGCGCCGCCCAGGCTGCCGAGCAGCCACATCATGGCCGAGCGGGCCGCCTCGCCCCGGTCGGCGCTGAAGACCATGAGCGTGGTGATCGCGGAGAAGCCGTAGTACATCGCGCTGCCGGTCAGCACCAGCCGCAGCGGGGTCAGCCCGTGGGCGGTACGGGCCGCCGCGTAGACGAGGGCCATGGCGGCGAGCGCGGAGACGAAGGCGGCGGCCGACAGGGCCCAGACGCCGAGCGAGGCGAAGGCCCCGAAGAGCAGCACGGCGTTGGCGCCGACGGCGGCGCCCGAGGAGATGCCGAGGGTGAAGGGGTCGGCCAGGGCGTTGCGGACCATGGCCTGGACGCCCACGCCGATCGCGGACAACCCCGCGCCGACGACCGCGGCCAGCAGGGCGCGCGGCAGGCGCAGCTCCCAGACGATGGTGTACGCGGAGACCTCGTCCGGGGCGATGGTGCCGCCGGTCAGGCCCGCGCGCAGATGGCGCAGCGTCTCGCCCCAGCCGATGTCGGAGGCGCCGAGGGCCACGCAGCACAGCAGCGAGACGAGCAGGGCGGCGGTGAGCCCGGCCAGCAGCGGGGGTAAGGGCAGCCGCCGGGGCGGCGCGGCGACGCCGGGCGCCGGTTCCGGCGTCCGCGTGGCCGGGGCCGGGGTGGGTGTCGGCACGGGCGGGTCCTCTCGCAGTCCACGGCGAGGTGTGCGGAAAACTGCTCGCGCCGCGGGCGATCGGGCTCGTGCACGGCCCCCGAGGGGGCGGTGCACCTACCGTTGCGGGTCAGCGCCGGAATTCGACCGGCTTCCCCCGCGGGGCGAGTCGAGGGGCTCGGGGCCTCTCAGGGGTTGTAGGGCGTGCCGTCCTCGCGGAAGAAGGAGACGCCGTCCGGGAGGTCGTCGGGCAGGTTCTTGGCCCACTCCTCCAGGCTCTGCTGCGTGGCGACCTTCTTCAGGTGCGCCGACATGTAGGGGCGCAGCGGCACGTCGGGGGTGGCCTTCTCGCCGACCCACATCAGGTCGCCGTTGACGTAGCCGTAGAGGCGCTTGCCGCCGGAGTACGGGCCGGAGGCCTCGGTGCGGGCGACGGCGTCCGTGGCCAGGTCGATCTGCGGCTTCTGGTCGGCCAGCTCGCCGTACCAGACCTCGGCGACACCGGAGTGGCGGACCATGACGACCTCGACCTTGCGGTCCTTGTCGACGCGCCAGAAGCCGGACTCGGTCTCCAGCGGACGGACCATCCTGCCCTCGCCGTCGAGCACCCAGGTGTGGGAGGTGTACTCGATGAAGTCACGGCCGTCGTGGGAGAAGGTGACCTCCTGCCCGAAGTTGCACTTCTCCTCGCCGGGGAAGTCCGCGACGCCGGCGCCCTCCCACTTGCCGAGGAGGAAGACCAGGGGCACGAGGTCGGGGTGGAGGTCGGACGGAATCTCGATCATGAGCTCAGGCGATCTCTAGAGGTGAGGTGCGGAACGGGGCGGGTCAGCGCTGGCCCTGGTACAGCTTCTTCCAGGTCAGGCCGGCGAAGGCCATGACGCCGACGGCGACCAGGACGAGCAGGGTGGTGAAGAATGCCTCAAGCACGAGCGCGCTCCTCGGTCGGATGAGGATGGGTGGTACGGACCGGCACGAGTCTAGTCGGCCGCCCCGCGGGCGGCGCTGTGAGGTTGACCGTTCGCCCTGGACCGTTCGCCCTGGACCGTCCGCCCTAGAGTGAGCCGCATGACGAAGAAGCTCGTGATCAAGGTGACGGCGGGGGCCGACGCTCCCGAGCGGTGCTCGCAGGCGTTCACGGTGGCGGCCGTCGCGGCGGCCAGTGGCGTCGAGGTGTCGCTGTGGCTGACCGGCGAGTCGACGTGGTTCGGGCTGCCGGGGCGCGCCGCGGAGTTCGAGCTGCCGCACGCGGCGCCGCTGCCGGACCTCATCGACGGCATCCGGGCCGGCGGCGGGATGATCACCGTGTGCACCCAGTGCGCGGCGCGCCGGGACATCGAGGAGAAGGACCTGATCGAGGGCGCGCGCATCGCGGGCGCGCAGGTCTTCGTCAGCGAGATCATGGCGGAGGGCGTCCAGGCGCTCGTCTACTGATCGCGGCCCCAGGGGTCGCGCGGCCCCGGGTGGCGCTTGCCGTCGAGCTCGTCCCACCACTCGTCGGACTTCGGGTCGCCGGACGGATCGTCCCACCAGCGGTCGTCCGGCCCCCGGCGGTTCGCGACGATGGCCGCGACCGGCGGGATGACCATGGCGAACAGGCACAGCCCCACGGCGGCCGGCACCGACCACAGGCGTACGACGGCCCATGCCATGACGAAGAGGAAGATGCAGGTCCCCATCATGGCGAAGTAGAGGTGCCTACGCCGCATGAAGGAGGAGCGGCGCGGAGCGCCTCGATGAGGGGTGGTGGTCGGGCGACGGGCGGGCACACCTTCACGGTACGACCGGCGGGCGGGTGACGCGAAGGGCCGCACCCCCTCACGGCGTCCAACCCCGGGGTGCGGCCCTCCGCGGGCCTCGACGCGCTTCCGCGCTCAGACGGCGATGGCGACCTCGGCCAGCGCGCCCTTCTCGGTGAGCACGACCGTCCGGTCGGCCGTGGCGCCGGGGATCAGCGCCCGGACCGTCCACGTGCCCTCGGCGGCGTAGAAACGGAACTGCCCGGTCGCGGACGTGGGGACCTCGGCGGTGAACTCGCCGTCCGCGTCCAGCAGCCGCACATAACCGGTGACGGGATGGCCGTCGCGGGTCACCGAGCCCTGGATGGTGGTCTCGCCGGGCTTGGCGTTCGAGGCGTCCGGGCCGCCGGCCTTTGCTCCACACATGAGAGTGATCCTTAACTGTCGCGGGCGGTGGGTCAGTTGGCGCCGAGCTCGATCGGCACGCCGACGAGCGAGCCGTACTCGGTCCAGGAACCGTCGTAGTTGCGCACGTTCGGCCGGCCCAGCAGCTCGTGGAGCACGAACCAGGTGTGTGCCGAGCGCTCGCCGATGCGGCAGTAGGCGATGGTGTCCTTGGCGAGGTCCACGCCCGCGCCCTCGTAGAGCTCCGTGAGCTCGTCGTCGGACTTGAAGGTGCCGTCGTCGTTGGCGGACTTCGACCACGGGATGTTGCGGGCGGTCGGCACGTGGCCGGGGCGCTGCGACTGCTCCTGCGGGAGGTGCGCCGGGGCGAGCAGCTTGCCGCTGAACTCGTCGGGGGAGCGGACGTCGACGAGGTTGAGCTCGCCGATGGCGGCCAGGACGTCGTCGCGGAAGGCGCGGATGGAGGCGTCCTGCGGCTGGGCCCGGTACTCGGTGCGGGGGCGGGCCGGCACCTCGGCGACGAGGTCGCGGGAGTCCAGCTCCCACTTCTTGCGGCCGCCGTCGAGGAGCTTCACGTCCTGGTGGCCGTAGAGCTTGAAGTACCAGTAGGCGTAGGCGGCGAACCAGTTGTTGTTGCCGCCGTAGAGGACGACGGTGTCGTCGTTGGCGATGCCCTTGTCGGACAGCAGCTTCTCGAATCCGGCCTGGTCGACGAAGTCGCGGCGGACGGGGTCCTGGAGGTCGGACCTCCAGTCGATGCGGATCGCGGTCCGGATGTGGTTCTTGTCGTACGCGGAGGTGTCCTCGTCGACCTCGACGATGACGGTCTTGGGGTCGCCCGCGTCGATGCGGTCCTGGACCCAGTCGGCGTCCACCAGGACGTCACTGCGGCTCATGCTGTTCTCCTCCGGGGCAGTTGCGGACGTGCGTCAGCGAATGCGAGTGCGGGTGCGCGGCGGTCGGGTGCGCGGCGCCGCGCGACGGGTGCGGCGTTGGTGCGGGGAGGCGGCCGGAACGGCCGGAAGGAAACCGGAAGAACGGCTTCGGTCAGACACGGCGACAGAGCATGGCGGAGACGCGGCACAGGTCGACTGCCCGCCGCTTCGTGAGGTCCGCCTGTCGCTTCATAGGGGCGATCGTAGGGAGGGCGGCGGGCGCTGTCACCAGGGCGCCGAATAATGAGACAAGATATTCCGGATGGTGGGATGGGTGGTCACC
>NZ_JBWKFM010000038.1:0-64573 GCF_056434285.1 Streptomyces sp. NPDC044063 | reverse complement strand
TAGTCCACAACCAGGGGGGGGGTTCCCGGCCCCCCCCTCCCCCGGTGGGGCGGCGGCGTTTTTCCCTTCCCCCGCGGGGGCCTGGGTGGGGCTGCCCCCCCCCCTCCCCCCCCCCCCCCCCCACGCCTGGTGGGAGCAGGCCACGCCCGAGCAGCGCGGCAACCTCGTCCCCGTCACCGTCCAGGCCCCGTACCGCTCGCGCAAGGCGTTCGAGATCCGGGCGTTCCTCGCCGGCAGCGACGTCGTCTTCTCGTGGAAGGACCCGGATCCGCCCACGGACCAGAACGTCCACGTGACGGTGCCGGGCGAGCCGCCGCTCCCGCCCAACCCCTCGCTCGCCGCGCTGGCCGTGGCCCTCAAGCTGGTCGACAAGCCCGACCGGGAGTGGTTCGACGTGGTCGTCGTGGGCGGCGGCCCGGCGGGCCTGTCGGCGGCGGTGTACGCGGGCACGGAGGGGCTCAAGACGCTCGTCATCGAGGACGACGTGCCCGGCGGCCAGGTGGGCACCACCACGGACGTCGCCAACTACCTCGGTTTCCCCGACGGCGTCTCCGGCTTCGAGATCGCGCGCAGGGCGCTCGCCCAGGCGAAGAAGTACAAGGTGTGCTGGCAGCCCGCCCACCAGGCCACCGAGCTGCGCGTCGGCGACCCCAAGAAGCCGCACGAGGTGGACGTCAGCGGTTCCGCCACGAAGACCTACCGGGCCGGCGCCGTGGTCATGGCCAGCGGGCTCACGGCGAACGAGCTCACCGGCGTGGACGGGCTCAAGGACCTGGTCGGGCGCGGCGTCTACTACAGCGCCCTGTCCGTCGACGCGCCGAAGACGGCGGGCGATCACGTCGCCATCGTCGGTGGCGGCAACTCCTCCGGGCAGGCGGCGCTCCACTTCGCGCAGTACGCCACCGACGTCACCCTCGTCATCCGTGGTGCGCGGATCGAGGACAAGATGTCGGACTACCTCGTCAAACGCATCAAGCAGACCAAGAACATCAACGTCTGGACGAAGTCCAACGTCACCGCCGTCGAGCAGGACGCGAACAAGGAGCTCAAGGCCATCACGGTCAAGGGCCCGGACGGCGGCAAGCGCCTGGAAGCCCGCTGGCTCTACCTCCTCCTCGGCGGCAGGCCCAATGTCCAGTGGATCGGGAAGACCGCCACCGCGAAGATCGCCGTGTCGGCGCTCTCCGGCGCCGTCCTCACCGGGATGCACCTGCCCGGCCACGCCAAGGAACTGGTGCGGATCGCGGAAGAGGCCCGGAAGAAGGGCGAGGCACAAGGACTGAAGGGCAAGGAGCTGGAGAAGTTCGTCGAAAAGGCCGTACAGGCCGCGCGCGCCGCCTCCGCGGAGACCAGCGTGCCCGGCGTCTACGCCATCGGCGACGCGCAGTACGGGGTCCCGCCGCGCGTGGGGTCCGCGGTCGGGCAGGGAGCGGCGGTCATCGGCGAACTCTTCCCCTACATCGCGAAGCACCCCCACCTCTTCCCCTCCTTCAAGCCCGCCTAGGCCCCTCTTCAAAGGCGCGTCCAAAGGCGCGACTAAAGGCGCGACCAGCGGCCCGGCCAACGGCCTCCGACCTGCTCCACGGCAGGACGGAGGCCCTTTGTCGTTCATCGGCCTCATCCGATCCGTATTTCCCCCGACTTTGACCAGCCATCAGGCATCCGGGCCCCCTTCCCGCCCCGGCTCGCATTCCGCCGACCGGGTGATTTCCAGCTCGCCACCTCACGGCATCCGCCGCCGCACAGAACACGCGCCCGCGCCAACGGGCCCCCACCGCACAACGACACCGCCACCCCCCGGTACCCCTCCCCCGGAAATCCGGCGACGACCCCCGGCCGGGCCCGGAAGCCATAACCACCTTTCCTCGCACACGAGTTGAGGAGATACCAGCACTTCCCACCCCGCCGTCGCGCCCAAAGCGGCGTCAGCCGGGTGGGTGTACGTCCCATACCTGCCCTGAGCTGCGCATACGTCGGCGACACGGCGAATTGCTTACCGAATGGAGCAATACGGATACTCAGCGGATGCCCCCTTGACAGTGCCGGGTGAACCTCGGAGACAAGGAGGTACAACCCGTGAAAACAATTCGTACCGCTCTCTGCGGCACCCTGACGGCATTCGCCGTCTGCGCGGCACCCGCCGCCTATGCCCTCAACGACCCGGCGGCCAAGGCCTCGCACGTCGACCTGTCGTCCCCCGTCAAGGCCGTGCCCCAGACCGGGCACCACGACGATGACGACTGCGACGACGACCACGGTCGGGGCCACGGTCGCGACCACGGCAAGGACGACGACTGCGACGACGACCACGGCCGAGGCCACGGTCGCGACCACGGCAAGGACGACGACTGCGACGACGACCACGGCCGCGATCACGGACGGGACCACGGCAAGGACGACGACTGCGACGACGACCACGGCCGCGATCACGGTCGCGACCACGACCACGGGCGTGACAACGACCATGGCCGGGACCACGACCACGGACGGGACAACGACCACGGTCGCGACCACGACCACGGCCGGGACCACGACCACGGACGCGACCACGACCACGGACGCGATCACGACCACGGCCGGGACCACGACCACGGACGCGACCACGACCACGGCCGGGACCACGACCACGGCCGGCCGCACCACCACGCCCACGCGGGTGGCGGCGCGACCGCGTCCCTGGCGGCGGACTCCTCGTCGCCCGACACCTCCGTCATGCTCCTCGCGGGCGCGACCATGGGTGTCGCCACCGGTGGCCTCATCTGGTACCGCCGTCGCGTGAACGCGGCCAAGCAGTAACGGAAGCGATCCGGAGTGATGTCAGACAAGCGCACAGGTGGTGTGAGCCGCCTGCTGACAGGGGTGGCCTGGGCGACATTGATGCTCGCCCTGTGGATGGTGGGCAACGACGCCACCGAGGAGCCGATAACCCGGGCTCCGAAGACCGGTGACGTCGCCGCCGCCGAAGGCCGCCCTCCCGCGCTCGACCGGCCCCCGGCACACGCACCGCTGCCGGGGGCCGGCCCCCAGACATTGGTCATCAAGGCCATGGGTCTACGGGCCCCGATCGAACCCCACGGGCTGGATCCGCTCGGCGGGGTCGAACCACCCCCGTACGAACGGCCCAACGCGGTGGCCTGGTACCAGGACGGTCCTCAGCCCGGAAGCCCGGGCGCGGCCGTCCTCGTCGGTCATGTGGACACCAAGAAGTCGGCGGCGGTCTTCTACGAGCTGAGCAACATCAAGCGCGGGACGGGGATCACCGTCGTCCGCACGGACGGCACCACCGCCGACTTCACCGTCGACAACGTCAGCACCGTCTCCAACGACAAATTCGACGTCGACAAGGTCTACGGATCGGCCGACACCAAGCGCTCCGAGCTGCGGCTGATCACCTGCGGCGGGGACTACGACCACGATCACCACGAGTACAAGGCGAACGTGGTGGTCTCGGCGTATCTGACCGGCAGCCGCCAGGCCGCCCCCAACTCGGGCTCGGGCGGCTCGGGCGGCTCCGACGGCAACGGCACGGCGCAGAACGGCTCCTCGGAGGACGGCGGCGACTCCTCCCAGACCTGACCTGACCTGACCAGACCTGCCCCGCCCCGCCCCGCGGCACTGTCGCCCGGACCGTCACGCCCGCAGGTGGGCCAGGAGCGCCTCGTCCGCGGGGTACTCCCGCTCGCGGGGCAGGAGCGCCGCCGCCGCGCCCATGTCGCCCTCGCGCACGTGCCGGCGTATCCCCGCGGCCAGCGCGGTCACATCGGTGATCGAGACCGTCCACTCGTCGGCGTAGCGGCGCGACGCCTCGCCCGAGAGGCCGAGTTGCAGGGAGCGGTACGGCAGGGGCCGCAGGTGGAGGTCGCGCTCGGGGTCCCACTGGACGCGGGTGGGGGCCTGCCGCAGCCGCTGCCGCCAGTCGTCCCGGTCGGTGTGCACACCGCGCGCGTAGTGGGACAGGCAGGCGTGGCGCAGGGCCCATTCGAAGCCCTCGCGGGTGATCTCGACGGCCAGGACGGTCTCCTGGCCCTCCTTCGTGCCCCAGCCGCAGCGGTACATCATCCACAGGAACGACGGCTTGATCCAGGTCATGCGGTCGCGCTTCCAGCTGCCGGGGAAGCGTCCGTCCCGGGCCGCGGGCAGTCCTATGGACGGGGTGTACGCCTGGTAGACGGTGATGGTGGAGTCCGTGTACGTGGCGCGGATACGGTGCCCGGGGCGGGCGGTGGCGCGTTCGTCGTCGTGGGGCGTGTGGTGCTGTCCTTCGTTCACCCGCCCAGCATGGTCGCGGAGCCCGGGCGCGTGCCACTGAATTCCCCGCGCGCGTCCCGGCCTCCCTCCCCCGGCCTCGCCTCTGGCGATCAGGCCCGGCACGGGGCAGGCTGACCTTCCCCCCGACGACGAAGACGACGAGGACGACGAGACCGACGACGAGACCGAGAACGAGAACGAGGAGAACGGTCCATGCGCGCACCCTTACCCGACGTACCGCCCGACGTACCGCCCGACGTGTCGCGGATCGCGGTGACACCCGCCGCCGCCCGGCTCATCCGTGACCTCACCGACCTGCACGGCCCGTTGATGTTCCACCAGTCGGGCGGCTGCTGCGACGGCAGTTCGCCCATGTGCTACCCCCGCGGCGAGTTCCGTACGGGGGCCTCCGACGTCCTCCTGGCCGAGCTGGTGGTCGGGGGCGTGGACGAACCGGTCGGGTTCTGGATGTCCGCCGACCAGTTCGAGCGGTGGCGCCACACCCACCTGACGGTGGACGTGGTGCCGGGCCGCGGCAGCGGGTTCTCGCTGGAGGCGCCCGAGGGGGTGCGGTTCCTCATCCGGTCGCGGCTGCTGACGGACCACGAGGCGCGCGTCCTCGACGGCGATCGGCGCCGGGCCCCCCGGGTCCGCCGCCCGGCGGCCGGCACCGCTCAGGACGAGGACGCGTCCACCAGCGAGAGCGTGTGGAGGCGCTCCGGCGGCCCGGGCCGGGCGTAGTACCAGCCCTGGGCCGTGTCGCAGCCCAGTAAACGGAGGTGGTCGGCCTGTGTCCCTGTCTCCACGCCCTCGACCGTCACCGACAGGTCGAGGGTGTGGGCGAGGGAGACGATGCCTTCGACGATCTTCACATCGACGGGGTCGGCGGGCTCGCGCTGCATGCCCCGGGTGAAGGAGCGGTCCAGCTTCAGGGTGCTGACGGGCAGCCGGCGCAGGTAGGAGAGGTTGGAGTAGCCGGTCCCGAAGTCGTCGAGGGCTATGTCGACGCCGAGGTCGGCGAGCTCGCGCAGCGGGCGGAGCTCGTCCTCGTCGGCGCCGATGAGGGCGTTCTCGGTGACCTCCAGGCACAGGGCGGAGGGGTCGAGGCCGGCGTTGTCGAGGACGGCGACGGTGTCGGCGACGAGGCCGGGGTAGCGCAGCTGGGACGGCGAGAGGTTGACGTTGACCCGCAGCGGGCCCTCGTACGCGCCGGCCGAGCGCCAGGAGCGGGCCTGCCGGGCGGCCTCCTCCAGCACCCAGCGTCCGAGCGGCACGATCAGGCCGGTGTTCTCGGCGAGCGGGATGAACTGGTCGGGCCCGAGCACCCCGTGGACCGGGTGCAGCCAGCGGACCAGGGCCTCCGCGCCGCGCACCGCACCGTCGGACAGCCGGACGAGCGGCTGGTACTCGATGAAGAACTCGCCGTTGTGGAGGGCGGCGGGCAGGCAGTTGGTGAGGCTGTGCCGGGCGATGGCGCGGGCGTCGGAGTCCGCGTCGGCGAGCTCGTAGCGGTTCCCGCCGGCGGCCTTGGCGCGGTACATGGTGATGTCGGCGCTGCGCAGCACCTCCGCCGCGCCGCGCCCGCCGGCCGTGCCGCGTTTGCCCGTCGCGTCGTCGACGACGCCGATGCTGGCGCGGACGGAGAGGTGGCGGCCGTCGAGGGCGATGGGCTCGGCGAGGGCGGCCAGCATCCGCCGGGCGAGGGCGGTGGCGTCGCCGGGGGCCGCGGGGCCGGTGACGAGGGCCACGAACTCGTCGCCGCCCAGCCGGGCCACCATTTCGCCGGGGCCGGTCACGCACTCCCGCAGCCGTTCGGCGACGGCGACGAGCAGCTGGTCGCCGACGGTGTGGCCGAGGCTGTCGTTGACGGCCTTGAAGCCGTCGATGTCGAGGTAGCAGAGGCTGACGCGCGGCGCGAGCCCCGGCCCGGCGGCGTCCGCGCACACGCTGTCCGTACGAGCACCGGCCGCCTGGGCGCCGTCCTCCCCGGCCGCCAGCGCGCGGTCGAGGCGCTCGAAGAAGAAGGTGCGGTTGGGCAGGCCGGTGAGGGAGTCGTGGGTGGCCTCGTAACGCAGCCGGTCGTGCAGCCGCCGGCGCTCGGTGATGTCCTCCATGAGCGCGAGCTGGTACTGCGGCGCGCCGGAGGCGTCGCGGAGCAGGGCGACCGTCAGATCGGTCCACAGGACGGTGCCGTCGCTGCGGTAGTACGGCTTCTCGACGCGGTAGTGGTCGCGCTCGCCCCGGACCAGCTGGTGGTAGAGGCTCCAGAACTCGGGGGCGTCCTCGGGGTGGACGAGCTCGCCGACGTTGCGGCCGGCCGGGGTGCTCCGCAGGTCGCCGAACATCCGCAGGACCGCCTGGTTGACGTCCATGATGCGGCCGTCGACGTCCGCGATGCCGACGCCGACGGCGGCCCCCTCGAAGACCGCGCGGAAGCGGGCCTCGCTACGGTGGAGGGCGTGCTCCGCCTCGGTCTGGGCGGCGAGGGCGGCGGTGGAGATGGCCTCCTGCTCGCAGACGGTGCGTTCGCGCAGGGCGCGGGCGAAGCCGGCGGCCACGGAGTGCTGGAGGCGCGAGCAGCGGGCGCGGCTCTCCTCGGCGGGCATGGGCCGGTCGGGCGGGCAGTAGAGGACGAGGTAGGCGTCGATGACGCCGAGTATCAGGGGCAGTGCCTCGGGGTCGGTGCAGTGCGCCCGTACGAGCGCCTCGCCGACCCCGGCGGCGGGGCGCGGGTCGAAGGGCCGGGCACTCAGGGCGTCGCTGAGCGTGCGGGCGAGCGGTACGAGGTAGCGCTCGAACTCCGCGCGGGCCATGGCGGGTGCCGTCAGGGCGGGGTGGACCGCGCGGCTCCAGATGGCGGCGAAGCGCTGCAGCCGGTCGTCCCGGGCATCGGAAGCGACGGCCCGCACGGTGGTCCCTGTGGACCCCATGGCGGCGTACGAAACCGGGGCGGCGGTTTGATTCACGGGCAGCATTCTGCCACTGGTCACTCCGGTCACGGCTGCCGCCCCACCCCTGCCGGTCCGGCATGCGCGGCGGGGGCTGACGCGACGGCCGCGGGACGCCGCTCGGAGCGACGGCTCCGGCCGTCTTTTTGAGGGCCTGTCACCACTGCAGAACCGACCGCTCGGCCGGTCCCCCGCCGCCCTTCACCCCGTCCCCGGGCCCGCCGGCCGGGCTCGCTCGGTACGGACGGCTCGCTGCCCTGGGGGGCCCGGGTGGAACGCTCCATCAGACTGTGTCTCCAGCTCGTCTCAGGGGTGTTGAGCAGAGGCTACTGATCGTTCGTTCGAATGGAAGTAGCAAGCGGAAATGGGCGATCCGCATTCGGCCACCCTTCACCTTCGCCTCCTGCGGATGTGTTGTTCGCGGCGGTTCGAAACCACCCGGACGCGTGACATGCATCTCCCTCGCCGCGACAGCGGATCTCCGCAGGTCCGGCGCCGGAAAGCGGCAAAGATCACACCAATGATCATTTCTTCGGTCGCTGGAGCAAATGATCACATGGCGGAGGTATGTGACGTACGCGCGGGGCCCCGGCTCGCACAAGGTCCGGGTGGCCCGGGCCCGGACGGTCCCCCTGTCCCGCCCGGGCCGGGACCCGGCTCAGCGCACCCCGACCGAGGCCAGCGCCCGTGCCTGACGTGTCGTCGGGCGCAGCGGGAAGTAGAGGTAGCAGATGCCGCCCGAGCCGCTCCGGACCTCTCCCTGGGCGTTGCGGCGCTTGGTGCGCAGCCAGATGTTCTCGAACTGCCGGCGCTTGTAGACCCGCTCGACGGCCGCGTTCGAGGGGCTCGCCGGGTCGTTGACCACCACGTCGCCGTCCTCCGTGAAGCCGGCCACGCACATCAGGTGGCCCGCCGTCCCGTACCCGGCGCCGTCGAGCTCGGTGGCGAGGAAGGACTGGGAGGTGATGACGGGGATGCCCGCGCGCACGAGCCGTTCGGCGTCGTTCAGGGTGCGCAGGCGGGTGACCACCGCCTGGAGGTCGGGGTAGGTGGCGGCGTACGCGGCGTTGAACGGCCAGTTGCCGCAGCCCCGGTACTGGTGGTCGTAGGTGTGGCGGGCGGCGTGGCAGACCTGGGGGTCGGCGTAGGAGGGGTCGACCCAGGCGAGGTCCTCCCGGCTGGGCCTGCGGCCCCAGTGCTCGACGACCATCTGCGAGGAGGTGGGGCTGCACCAGGCCTCGCCGCCGTTGTCGTACTCCGGGTACTGCCCCTTGTGGATCTCCTGCGAGTAGCGCGGCACCCCCAGCCGGTGGCCGGCCCCCTCGCCGGGCGCGGAGGCGGGGACGGTGAAGCGGTCGGGGATGTCGGAGGCCATGGCGCCGAGCCGCCAGACGGTCGGCGTCAGCCGGGTGCCGGGCCGCCGGTAGAGGGTGAGCCGGAGTTCGTAGGAGGCCACGCGGAGACCGGTGGCGGGGTCGGAGACGGCGAGGGTGTCGGTGGATACGGAGCTCTTGCCGTCCCGCTGGTCGTCGACGGAGGTCCGGCGGATGTCGCCGTCCGCGTCGCCGGAGGTCCAGCGGCCCATCACATACCAGGGGCCGTGGGTGCGGTCGGTGTACGCGGGCCGCGCCTCGGCCTGGATCCAGGTGCCGGCGGGGGTGCGGGCGTTCCAGGAGACGACGATCTCGGTGGCGGGCACGGGCGGGGTGCGCACCGGGGAGAGCCAGGTGGCGTACTCCCAGGACGACGTACGGCCGGTGTGCGGGTCGCGGTACTCCTGGGTGCCGATGGGCGTGCCGATGACCAGGCCGGGCCGGTCGCCGCCGACCACGCGGGTGCCCGCGCCCCGGCCGCCGGACCACTGCGGGAAGGTGGCCCAGGAGCGGAGGTCGACGGCCCCCTCGGTGGGACCGCTGCCGCCGGAGGCGCCGGCGAAGGCGGCCGGGGCCGAGACGAGGGGCGAGGCCGCCGCGAGGGCGAGGGCGGCGGTGAGCACGGTTCGGCGGGGCGTGGATCTGCTGGACATCGACGTGGTCCCCCAGTCGTCTCATGGATGGGGCGGTGGATGGATGGGGTGTGGGACGGGAAGTCGGGTGGGATGCCGGACGGGCCCGCGGCCGTCGAGCGGGGTCGCGGCCGTGGAACGGGGTCGCGGCCGTGCAACGGGGTCGCGGCGCGATCCGGCCCGCACCGGCCGGACCACTATCGCGGCTGCGACGGCCCACGGCCAGTGATGCCCGCGCGGCGCGTCCTCGATGCCCGGCGGGGCGGGTCCGGTCGGGGAACGTGCCCCGCGGGTCGGTCACGGCCCTCGGGGCGCGGCCTAGGGTGGTCCGGTGAACGATCGATTCCGGCCTCCGGACCCCGAGCCCGCGTCCGGTCCCGGCGCGCTCGCCGGCCTCGCCCGCCGGCTGCTGGCGCTGCCCCCGTCCGTCGGCCCGGTGCGCCTCGTCGCGGTCGACGGGCACGCCGGTTCGGGGAAGTCCACCTTCGCCGAGCGGCTGGCCGCGGCCCTGGGCGGCGCACCCGTGCTGCACCTGGACGACCTGGCGACGCACGAGGAGTTGTTCGACTGGACCGGGCGGCTCGCCGAGTGGGTCCTCGCGCCCCTCTCGCGCGGCGGGACCGCGCGGTACCGGGCGTACGACTGGGTGGCGCGGCGCTTCGGCGCGGAGCACGAGCTCCCGGCGGCTCCGGTGGTGCTGGTGGAGGGCGTCGGTGCGGGCCGTCGGGCCCTCCGCCCCTATCTGGCGTGTTTGTTGTGGATGGAGTTGCCCCACGAGCACTCGTGGGAAAGGGGTCAACTCCGCGACGGACCCGAACTGACCGAATTCTGGGACGGCTGGAAGCGAGCGGAGCGCGCCCATTTCACTACCGACCCCTCCCGGCCGTACGCCGAACTCCTGGTGCTCCAGTGCAAGGAGGGGTACATGTTGCGTCCGGGGCCGCGGAAAACCGACTGATCGACCACCCCTCTCACCCTCCGTGAACGCCCGCGGCCGGACCGCTCCCGCGCGGCGTACGATCCCCGCCGACTGCCTCAACTCGGCTTGACCCAGGGGCCGTACAGGTCTTACGTTCTCAATGTGCGGTCCACCAAGGCCGCTTGCAGACGCGAAGCCCCCGGTTGTTCCCCCGTGATCGGGGGCTTCGTTCTGTCCTCCGCGTCACGTTTCGCGCCCTTCGCCCCCGCACCCCTCTCCCCGTCGCGTCACCCACCGTGACCGCTCTCCGGGGCGCTTCCCCGACCGCCCCCGGCTCGCGTTCCCGCCGCGGGGCGCGCCCCCGCACCCTTCGGCCGACGCCGATCGCGCAGGTACGATGCGAGGCGGCGCACCCGTCGGCGGCCACCGCCGGCCCGGAGGCGCCGCGGGAACATCAGGGTGGTCAACTCCCGTCCACGGCACAGCGGTTCGACGAAGGCACGGCCAAGGCACTCGCCCGGCGGCTCGGCACGCTACGGGGGCAGGTTTGTGGGGGACGTGATGGATCTCGGCATGCAGGGCCCGCCCGCCCCGGCCGATCTCGCCTGGCTGCGCGCCGTCGACGCCTACACCATGGGCGCGTACACGGAGGCCGAGCAGGAGTTCAGGGCCGCCGTGCGCGCGGACCCCGGTATGGCCGATGCCTGGCTCGGCCTCCACGCGCTGCGCGCCGAGACCACGACCGCGCTGCTGCGCATGTACCGCCACCGCGACCGGTTCGGCGAGCAGCGCGCCCGGCACCGGCGCCCCCTCAACTCCTGGTACTGGCTGGGCTGGTGGGTCCAGCCGGTGCTGGAGAACGGCCGCGACCTGCTGCTGGCCCACGCCTCCCACTGGCTGGACGCCCGGCACGTCCCCGAGCTGGACCGGGCGCTCGCCGGCTGCCCGCCCGTCGAGGCCGACCCCCAGGTCCGCTTCCTCCACGCCTGCCGGGCGTACCTGGTCAAGGACTGGGACCTCCTGGTCCGGCACACCGAACCGCTCCTCCACGACCCGCTGCTGGGGATCGAGGCCGGGCTCTTCGGCGGCATGGCCCGGGTCCGGCTGGAGATGTACGGACAGGCCGAGCCGCTGCTGGCCACCGCGCTGATGCGCTGCCGCAGCGAGCAGCCGCAGCGCAAGGAGCTGCGCTACTGGCTCGCCCGCGCCCACGAGGGCACCGGTCGCAGCGCCGCGGCCCTCCCCCTCTACCGCGCCGTCCACCGCGTCGACCCCTCCTTCATGGACACCGCGGCCCGGCTGACCGCGATCGCCGACGCCGACGGCCTCGACGACGAGCACCTGGACCTCGCCGGCGTGCCGCTGGGCGGTGGCGGCCCGCCCGCCGAGCCGGCCGACGCGGCCGTGGAGAGCGAGCCGCAGGGTCTGCCCGACGCCTTCGACGTCCTCACCGGCACCGGCCCGGAGGACGAGCCCGCGGCCGGCGCCCCGGTCGAGGCCGACGGCGTGCGCGAGAAGTTCCGCGTCCCCGCCCAGGGCGGGCCCGCCCGGCCGCCCGGCCGGTCCGACCCGGTGCTGCTCGCCAGGGCGCTGGCCGAGCTGGAGCGCATGGTGGGCCTGGAGCCCGTCAAACGGCAGGTGCGGGCGCTGTCCGCGCAGCTGCACATGGCCCGGCTGCGGGCCGGGCAGGGCCTGCCCGTCCAGCCGCCCAAGCGTCACTTCGTCTTCTCCGGCCCCTCGGGCACCGGCAAGACCACGGTCGCCCGTATCCTCGGCCGGGTCTTCTACGCCCTCGGGCTGCTCGGCGGCGACCACCTGGTCGAGGCCCAGCGGGCGGACCTGGTGGGCGAGTTCCTGGGCCAGACGGCCGTGAAGGCCAACGAGCTGATCGACTCCGCGCTCGGCGGGGTGCTCTTCGTCGACGAGGCGTACAGCCTGTCCAACTCCGGCTACAGCAAGGGCGACGCGTACGGCGACGAGGCCCTCCAGGTGCTGCTCAAGCGCGCCGAGGACAACCGCGACCGCCTCGTGGTGATCCTGGCCGGCTACCCCGAGGGCATGGACCGGCTGCTCGCCGCCAACCCGGGCCTCCACTCGCGCTTCACCACCCGGGTCGACTTCCCCAGCTACCGGCCGGCCGAACTCACCGCCATCGGCGAGGTGCTGGCCGCGGAGAACGGCGACGCGTGGGACGAGGAGGCGCTGGAGGAGCTGCGCAGCATCAGCGGTCACGTCGTCGAGCAGGGCTGGATCGACGAGCTGGGCAACGGCCGGTTCCTGCGCACCCTCTACGAGAAGAGCTGCGCCTACCGCGACCTGCGGTTGTCGGCCTATCCGGGCACGCCGACACGCGACGACCTGGCGACGCTGCGGCTGCCGGATCTGATGCAGGCCTACGGCGAGATCCTGTCCGGGCCGGGCTGGGGCGCGCCGCGCCGCCGCCAGGGCGACGCGCGCGACCCGCAGGACCCGGCGCCGTGAGGGGACCGGGGTGGAACGGCGCCCGCCCCACCCCGGTCCCCGTCGGGGGCTCAGCCCGCCAGGACCTCCTCGGCCTCCAGGGAGCGCTCCCCGGCCGCCGGCCGCTCGACCGCCGGCTCCTGGGCGGTCCGGGCCTCCGGGAGCTCCCGGTGCGCCGGGTCGCGTACCTCTCCGACGAGCATCTCCAGCACGTCCTCCAGGGCGACGAGCCCGATCACCCGTCCGGAGGCGTCGGTGACGGCGGCCATATGGGCGGCGGCCCTGCGCATGACCGTCAGCGCGTCGTCGAGCGGCAGCTCGGCCCGCACGGTCTGCACGCGCCGCCACACGTGCTGCGGCACGGCCCGTTCCCGCTCCTCCAGGTCCAGTACGTCCTTGACGTGGAGGTAGCCCATGAAGGCCCCGCCCGGCGCGGCGCATATCGGGAAACGGGAGTAGCCGGTGCGGACCGTCAGTTCCTCGATCTGCCGGGGGGTGACCGACGGGTCGACGGTCACCAGCGTGGCCGGGTCGAGCAGTACCTCCGTCACCGGGCGGCTGCCCAGTCCGAGGGCGTCCTCCAGCCGCTCCTGCTGCTCGGGCTCCAGCAGCCCGGCCTGGCGGGAGTCGTCGACCAGACGGTTGAGCTGCTCGCTGGTGAAGACGGCCTCGACCTCGTCCTTGGGCTCGACGCGGAAGAGCCGCAGCACCCCGTGCGCGCAGGCACCGAGCAACCGGGTGACCGGCCGGCACAGCCGGGCGAAGGTCACCAGGCCGGGGCCCAGCCACAGCGCCGCCCGGTCGGGCGCGGACATGGCCAGGTTCTTCGGCACCATCTCGCCGATGACCAGGTGGAGGAAGACCACCAGGGCCAGCGCGATCACATAGCCGAGGGGGTGGATGAGCCCCTGCGGCAGCCCGATCGCGTGGAAGACGGGCTCCAGCAGCTCGGCCACGGTCGGCTCGGCCACCGCGCCCAGTGTCAGCGAGCAGACGGTGATGCCGAACTGGGCCGCCGCCATCATCTGCGGCAGGTTCTCCAGGCCGGTCAGGACCGTGCGGGCCCGGCCCGAGCCCTCCGCGGCGCGCGGCTCGATCTGGCTGCGGCGCACGGACACGAGGGCGAACTCGGCGCCCACGAAGAATCCGTTGGCGAGCACCAGCACGAGGGCGAGGAGGAGTTGCAGGACGCTCATCGGCGCACTCCCGCCGGGACGTCCGTACGGACGAAGCGGACCCGCTCGGCCCGGTGGTGACCGACCCGGCGCACCGACAGCCGCCAGCCGGGCAGCTCGGCGGCGTCCCCGGGGGCCGGGATGCGCCCCAGGAGGCCGGCGACGAGGCCGGCGACGGTCTCGTAGGGCCCGTCGGGCGCCTCCAGGCCGATGCGGCGCAGGATGTCGACGCGACAGCTGCCGTCGGCCTCCCAGGCCTGGCGGCCGTCCTCGCAGGGCACGGAGGCGAGTTCCGGCCGGTCGGCGTCGAGGGCGTCGTGCTCGTCGCGCACCTCGCCGACCAGCTCCTCGACGATGTCCTCCAGCGTGACCACGCCGGCCGTGCCGCCGTACTCGTCGACGACCACGGCTATCGGCTGCCGGCTGCGCAGCTGCTCCAGGAGCGGCTGGACCGGAAGGGTGCCGGGGACGAGCATGGGGGCCACGGCGATCCGCCCGACGGGGGTGCGCAGCCGCTCGTGGCCGGGCACGGCGAGGGCGTCCTTGAGGTGGACCATGCCGACGACCTCGTCGAGGCGCTCCCGGTAGACCGGGAAACGGGAGAGGCCGGTGGCGCGGGTGAGGTTGAGGACGTCCTCCGCGGTGGCGGTGGACTGCAGGGCGCTGACCTTCACCCGGGGGGTCATGACGTGCTGGGCGGTCAGGCCGCCCAGCGAGAGGGTGCGGACGAAGAGGTCGGCGGTGTCCTGCTCCAGCGCGCCGGCCCGGGCGGAGTGCCGGGCGAGCGAGACGAGTTCGCCGGGGGTGCGGGCCGAGGCCAGCTCGTCGGCGGGCTCGACGCCCATGGCCCGGACGAGCCGGTTGGCGACGGTGTTGAGCACGGTGATGACGGGCCGGAAGAAGTGGGCGAAGACGCTCTGCGGGCCGGCCACGAACCGGGCGACCTGGAGCGGCCGGGAGACGGCCCAGTTCTTGGGGACCAGCTCGCCGACGACCATCTGCACGGCGGAGGCCAGCAGCATGCCGGACACGACGGCGGCGCCGGGCGCGGCGCCGTCCGGCAGCCCGGCGGCGGCCAGCGGGGCGGTGAGCAGCCGGCCGAGCGCGGGCTCGGCGAGCATGCCGACCACCAAGGAGGTGATGGTGATGCCCAGTTGGGTGCCGGAGAGCTGGAAGGACAGCTCCCGCAGGGCGGCGACCACGGTACGGGCCCGGCGGTCGCCGTCGGCCGCGGCCCGTTCGGCCTCCGGCTTCTCGACGGTCACCAGGCCGAACTCGGCGGCGACGAAGAAGCCGTTCGCCAGGATGAGCAGGAGGGCTGCCGCGAGCAGCAGCAGGGACACGGTGATGCTCATGACGCCGCCTCGCCGTAGGGGGCGGCGCAGGTACTACAGGACGATCCGTCCATCGCCGGAGTTCGTCACTCCTCGTTTCGCAGGTGCCCCGGTGACGGGGCGGGGCACGTGTGTGCCCGTGGCACCAGAGTAATCAAGGAACCGGGAGGGACGGCGATTCAGGTCGTGGAGCGCCCTGTGCCGTGCGCCTCGACGAGGGCGCGCAGGGCGCGGGCGTCGGCGATGGCCCGGTCGCGGGCGATGCCGGGCTGGATGCCCATGGCGGGCAGGCTGGTGCCGTCGGAGAGGTCGAGGTGGACCCAGGCGTCGCCCGAACGGAGGTTCACCCGCACGATCTGGGCCCAGGCCAGCCGCCGGGTCGTCGTGAGGTTGGTGACGGTGACACCGTCCTCGGTGGCGACGACCTTGGGGCGGCTGAGCAGGCCGAGGACCGCGAGGCCGAGCAGACCGGTGGAGATGAACGTGATCCGGTCCCCCGTGGTGAACGTCGTCAGCAGGAACGACATCACCGTGAGCACCACGAACAGCGCGGAGCCGATGCCGAGCAGGACGACGCGGGTGCGGGTGGGACGGAAGGTGACGGGCAGCGCGGGCAGGCCGGCTGCCGCCGGGGCGGGGGTGGTCACGTCGGAATGGTCTCTTTCGGGGCTGCGGCGGTGGTCCGTCAGAGGCGGCAGGCGTGGATGCCCGTGGTGAGGATGGCCCGGGCGCCGAGCTCGTAGAGCTCGTCCATGATCCGCTGGGCGTCCTTGGCCGGGACCATCGAGCGGACCGCGACCCAGCCCTCGTGGTGGAGCGGGGAGACGGTCGGGGACTCCAGGCCCGGGGTGAGGGCGACGGCCCGGTCGACGTGCTCGACACGGATGTCGTAGTCCATCATCACGTAGCGGCGGGCGACCAGGACGCCCTGCATCCGGCGGAGGAACTGCTGGACCTTGGGGTCGTCCACGGGCGCGCCGTGCCGGCGGATGACCACGGCCTCGGAGGTGAGGATCGGCTCGCCGATGACCTCCAGGCCGGCGTTGCGCAGGGTGGTGCCGGTCTCGACGACGTCCGCGATGATCTCGGCGACGCCCAGCTGGATGGCGGTCTCGACCGCGCCGTCGAGGTGGACGACGGCGGCGTCGACGCCGTGGTCGGCGAGGTGCTTGGTGACCAGGCCGGCGAAGGAGGTGGCGATCGTCATGCCGCCGAACTCGCTGACGTCGCTCGCGGTGCCCGGCCGGGTGGCGTAGCGGAAGGTGGAGCCGGCGAAGCCGAGCTGCATGATCTCCTCGGCCTGGGAGCCGGAGTCGAGCAGCAGGTCCCGGCCGGTGATGCCGATGTCGAGCTTGCCGGAGCCGACGTAGACGGCGATGTCGCGCGGGCGCAGGAAGAAGAACTCGACCTCGTTCTCGGCGTCGACGAGGACGAGCTCCCTTCGGTCCTTGCGCTGGCGGTAGCCGGCCTCATGGAGCATCGCCGACGCAGGCTCGGAGAGAGAACCCTTGTTGGGAACGGCGATGCGCAGCATGAGGTCTGTTTTCCTTCGTGCGGGAAGCGGGGTGTACGGGAGAGGTGGATCCGGTGGATCAGAGATGAGCGTATACGTCGTCCAGGGAGATCCCCCGGGCCACCATCATCACCTGAAGGTGGTACAGGAGCTGGGAGATCTCCTCGGCGGTGGCCTCGGCACCCTCGTACTCGGCGGCCATCCACACCTCGGCGGCCTCCTCGACGACCTTCTTGCCGATGGCATGGACGCCCTTGCCCACCAGCTCGGCCGTACGGGAGGTGGCGGGGTCGGCGGAGGCCTTCTGCTGGAGCTCGGCGAAGAGCTCCTCGAACGTCTTCTTGGACATGGTGGTCCTACCCTACGCCGCCCGGCCCCCGGGTCAGTGCCAGGGCTCGGACACCGAGCGGAGGATCACCGCCGTGGCGACGGCCGCGGTGACGGCCTCGTGGCCCTTGTCCTCGTTGGAGCCCTCCAGCCCGGCGCGGTCCAGGGCCTGCTCCTCGGTGTCGCAGGTGAGCACGCCGAAGCCGACCGGGACGCCGGTGTCGACGGACACCCGGGTCAGGCCGTCGGTGACGCCGTGGCACACATACTCGAAGTGCGGGGTGCCACCGCGGATGACGACGCCCAGGGCGACGATGGCGTCGTAGCCGCGGCCGGCGAGGGCCTTGGCCACGACCGGCAGCTCCCAGCTGCCCGGGACGCGCAGCAGCGTCGGCTCGTCGATGCCGAGGTCGTGGAGGGCGCGCAGGGCGCCGTCGACGAGTCCGTCCATCACCTTCTCGTGCCACTGCGCGGCGATCACGGCCACACGCAGGTCCTGGCAGTTCTTCACACTCAGCTCGGGGGCGCCCTTGCCGCTCACGTGTCGTCTCTTTTCGGTCGGGTGGTTCTTTTCGGTCGGGGTGGTCTGATCACTGGTTGCCGCAGGCGGACACCCGGTCGGTGTCCAGCCAGGGCAGGTCGTGGCCCATGCGGTCGCGCTTGGTCCGCAGGTACGTCAGGTTGTGCTCGCCGGCCTGGACGGGCATGGGCTCGCGGCCGTTGACCTTGAGTCCGTGCCGGACGAGGGCGGCGGTCTTGTCGGGGTTGTTCGTCAGCAGGCGCAGCGAGCGCACGCCGAGGTCGGTGAGGATGCGGGCGCCGGCGGCGTAGTCGCGCGCGTCGGCGGGCAGGCCCAGTTCGAGGTTGGCGTCGAGGGTGTCGCGCCCCTCCTCCTGGAGCTCGTAGGCGCGCAGCTTGGGCAGCAGGCCGATGCCGCGTCCCTCGTGGCCGCGCAGGTAGAGGACGACGCCCCGGCCCTCGGCGGTGATCCGGTCCAGGGAGGCGTGCAGCTGGGGGCCGCAGTCGCAGCGCAGGGAGCCGAAGACGTCGCCGGTCAGGCATTCGGAGTGGACGCGGACGAGGACGTCCTCGCCGTCGCCGAGGTCGCCGGAGACGAGCGCGATGTGCTCGACGCCGTCGACGGTGGAGCGGTAGCCGTAGGCGCGGAAGTCGCCGTGGGCGGTGGGCAGCCGGGTCTCGGCCTCGCGGCGCACGGTGGGCTCGGCGGAGCGGCGGTAGGCGATCAGGTCCTCGATCGAGATGATCGACAGGCCGTGCTTGCGGGCGAAGGGGACCAGCTCGGGCAGGCGCAGCATGGCGCCGTCCTCGCCGGCGATCTCCACGATCGCGGCGGCGGGCCGGAGCCCGGCGAGGCGGGCGAGGTCGACGCCGGCCTCGGTGTGGCCGTTGCGGGCCAGGACGCCGCCGGGCTTGGCGCGCAGCGGGAAGACGTGGCCGGGGCGGACGAAGTCGCCGGGGACGGCGGCGGGGTCGGCCAGCAGGCGGATGGTGACGGCCCGGTCGGCGGCGGAGATGCCGGTGTCGGTGCCGTGGGCGCGGCCGGCGTCGACGGAGACGGTGAAGGCGGTGCGCATCGACTCGGTGTTCCGCTCGACCATCTGGGGCAGGTCGAGCCGGTCGATGTCCGGCTCCTCCATGGGCACGCAGATCAGGCCGCGGCACTCGCTCATCATGAAGGCCACGATCTCGGTGGTGACCTTCTCGGCGGCGATGACGAGGTCGCCCTCGTTCTCGCGGTCGGCGTCGTCCACGACGACGACCGGCCGGCCGGCGGCGATGTCGGCGATGGCGCGCTCGACGGGGTCGAGCGTCAGCACACCGGCCTCCTCGCCCTCGGTCTCGTACCAGCTCTGCACGATGGTCATGCCGTTGCTCCTTCCGCAGCGGTCGCGGGGGCGGGACTCGTGCGCGAACGCAGCCACCAGTCGCGCAGGCCCCAGAGGACGAGGACGAGATAGACGACGTAGACGAGGCCGGAGAAGGCCAGTCCGCTGTCGAAGGCGAGCGGGACGCCGACCACGTCGACGAGCAGCCAGGCGAACCAGAACTCCACCAGTCCGCGGGCCTGGGCGACCATCGCGGCGAGGGTGCCGACGAAGATGTAGGCGTCCGGCCAGGGGTTCCAGGACAGCTCGGGCACGGCGGTGAACAGGGACCCGACGGCGAGCGTGCCGGCGGCGGTGCCGGCGAGCAGCAGGAGCCGCTCGCGGCCACTGGCGAAGCGCACGGCGATGGAGCCGTCCTGGGCCCCTTGCCGGCCGCGCGTCCACTGCCGCCAGCCCCACAGGGCGACGACGATGACGAGCAGCTGCTTGCCGATGCCGCCGCTGAGGTGGGCGGAGGCGTAGGCGGCGACGAGGACGACGCCGGAGAGGAACTGGGCCGGCCAGGTCCACACCGAACGCCGCCAGCCGAGGGCCAGGGCGACGAGGCCGATGCTGTTGCCGATCATGTCGGACCAGATGACGTGCTGGCCGAGGACCGCGAAGGCCTCCCCGTTCAGCCAGGAGAGGGCGCTCATGCCGGACCCTCCCCGCCGCCGGCGCGGTGGCCGAGCAGCGACTCGACGTACTTGGCCAGCACGTCCACCTCCAGGTTGACCTGCTCGCCCGGCTGCTTGATGCCGAGGGTGGTCAGCGCGAGGGTGGTGGGGATGAGGCTGACGGTGAACCAGTCGTCCCCGGTGGTGACGACGGTCAGGCTGATGCCGTCGACGGTGATCGAGCCCTTCTCGACGACATAGCGGCCGAGGCCGGCCGGGAGGCCGATCCTGACGATCTCCCAGTGCTCGGCGGGCACCCGCTCCAGGATGGTGCCGGTGCCGTCCACATGGCCCTGGACGAGGTGGCCGCCGAGACGCCCGCCGAGCGCCATGGGGCGCTCCAGGTTGACGCGGGAGCCGGGGACGAGGGCGCCGAGGCTGGAGCGGTTCAGGGACTCGGCCATCACATCGGCCGTGAACTCGCCGTCCTCGGTGTCGACGACGGTCAGGCAGACGCCGTTGACGGCGATCGAGTCGCCGTGCTTGGCACCCTCGGTGACGAGGGGGCCGCGCAGCCGGAAGCGGGAGGCGTCGTCGAGCTCCTCGACGGCGACGACCTCTCCCAGTTCTTCGACGATTCCGGTGAACACGTCAGTTCTCCTCGATGGCGGTG
The DNA here is from genome assembly GCF_056434285.1 of Streptomyces sp. NPDC044063. Lineage (NCBI taxonomy): Bacteria > Bacillati > Actinomycetota > Actinomycetes > Kitasatosporales > Streptomycetaceae > Streptomyces > Streptomyces sp. NPDC044063. The sequence goes on along the minus strand of NZ_JBWKFM010000038.1, from coordinate 44,468 downwards.
GCGGGGGCGGTGGCTTGAGGGGTGGCGGTGATCCGCAGGTCGGGGCCGATCAGGGCGACGTCGGTGACGTCCAGGCGCAGCGCCCGGGCGATGGTGCCGACGCCGGCGTCGCCCAGGGCGGCCGGTCCGGCGCCCAGCAGGGCGGGGGCGACGTAGCCGACGACCCGGTCGACGACGCCGGCGGCCAGGAAGGCCCCGGCGAGAGTGGGGCCGCCCTCCAGCAGGACCGAGCGCACGTCGCGCTCGTGGAGGGCGGCCAGCAGGGCGGGCACGTCGAGGCCGGCTCCGGCGGCGGCACGCGGGAGCCGCAGGGTCTCGACGCCCGCGAGGTGCCGGATGTCGGCGTCCTCGGCGACGGCGACGAGGGTGGGCGCGGCGCCGTCCAGGACGCGGGCGCCGGGCTTGATCGTGGCGTGGGTGTCCACGACGACGCGCAGCGGCTGGGTGACCGGGCCCGGCCGGCCCGGCGGGTCGGCGCGGACGGCCAGGTGCGGGTCGTCGGCGCGCAGCGTGCCGGAGCCGACGACGACCGCGTCGGCCTCGGCGCGCAGCCGGTGGACGTCGGCGCGGGACTCGGCGGAGGAGATCCAGCGGCTGGTGCCGTCGGCGGCGGCGCTGCGCCCGTCGAGGGTGGCGGCGTACTTCCACACCACGAAGGGGCGGCCGCGCAGCACGGAGGTGAGCCAGGCGGCGTTGCCGTCGGCGGCCCGGTCGGCGAGCAGCCCGCCCTCGACGTCGACACCGGCGGCGGCCAGGGTGGCCGCGCCGCCGGAGGCGCCCGGGGTGGGGTCGGGGACGGCGTAGACGACGCGGGCGACTCCGGCGTCGATCAGCGCCCGGGAGCAGGGGCCGGTGCGGCCGGTGTGGTCGCAGGGCTCCAGGGTGACGACGGCGGTGGCGCCGCGGACGTCGTGCCCGGCGGCGCGGGCGGCCTCCAGGGCGTTGATCTCCGCGTGCGGGCCGCCGGCCCGGTGGTGGAGGCCCTCGCCGAGGGTCCGGCCGCGGTCGTCGAGGAGGACACAGCCGACGACGGGGTTGGGGCTGGTGGAGCCGAGGGCGCGGGCCGCGAGCGCGATGGCGCGTCGCATCGCGTCTGCTTCGGTAGCGGTGGCCACCGGGGTCCTCCTGCCTCTTCAGGGCACGGACTCCGGGGCGTCGTACGGGACGACGAGCAAGCGGGTACGCCGCAGCGGTGGATCACGCCGGGTGGGGAACGGGTATACGGGTACGCCACGAGGGCGCCCGCTCCGCGCCCACCGATGACGATGTGCCGATGCGTGCCCGCCGCGCACTGCCTCCCATCCGGACTTTAACCGTCGGTCCAGGAATTCCACCTGGTCAACCGGCCGCTGGTGTGCGGTCGGGTCGCGGACTATAACCGCCGGTTCGGACTTTCACCGACCCCGGAGTGCGCTGCGTGAATGTGATCAATTTTCCAGTACAAAGCGCCTGACCTGTGGGTTCCTTGAAAACCGCAGATCCGGCGAGTCCGAGCGTACGCCGGACGGCGCCACGGTGTCCACGGGGACTTGACAGAGTGCGCGGGCTCACATCCCGGCGGGGCGACCGGAACCCCGCCGCGCACTTGGTCCAGACCTATTGACGCACTGGTCTAGTCCTCTTAACCTCTGCCACACCTCCATGGAGTACGGCCCGCCGGTGCGCGCGCACCACGGGCCACAGCACGTCGCACACCCCCCGCACCGCTCGGCAACGAGCCCCCCACTGGAGGAACCGACCGTGTTGTCCCCTACGAGCACCCCCGGCTCCCCCGCCGGATCGACCGGAAGAAGACCTTCCGGATCGCGCCGGCGCCGGATCGCCGCCCTCGCGTCGGCGGGCGCCGCCCTGGCCTCACTGCTGGCCGGCACGCTCTCCGCGACCGTCTCGCACGCCGCCGACCAGTCGGCCTGCCGCCCCGACGGTCTCTACACCACCCCCGGTGTCGACGTCCCCTACTGTTCGGTCTACGACGCCTCCGGCCGCGAGACGATGGGCCCCGACCACCAGCGCCGCGTCATCGGCTACTTCACCGGCTGGCGCACCGGCAAGGACGGCACCCCCGCCTACCTCGTCCCGGACATCCCCTGGGACAAGGTCACCCACCTCAACTACGCCTTCGCCCACGTCGGCCCCGACGACAGGATCTCCGTCGGCGCGGACGGCCCGGACAACCCCGCGACGGGGATGACCTGGCCCGGCGTCGCCGGCGCCGAGATGGACCCGGCCCTGCCCTACAAGGGCCACTTCAACCTGCTGACCACGTACAAGAAGAAGCACCCGCAGGTGAAGACGCTCATTTCCGTGGGCGGCTGGGCCGAGACCGGCGGATACATCGACGAGAACGGGAAACGCGTCGACTCCGGCGGCTTCTACAAAACGGCCACGAACGCCGACGGCTCCGTCAACCAGGCCGGCATCGAGAAATTCGCGGATTCGACCGTCGCGTTCCTCCGGACGTACGGATTCAACGGCGTCGACATCGACTACGAATACCCGACCTCGATGAAGGACGCCGGGAACCCCAAGGACTGGGCCCTCGCCAACGCCCGGCGCGGCGGCCTCACCCAGGGGTACGCGGCCCTGCTGAAGACGCTGCGCGAGAAGCTCGACCGGGCCGGCGCCGCCGACGGCCGGCACTATCTGCTCTCGGTCGCCGCGCCCTCGTCCGGTTATCTGCTGCGCGGCATGGAGACGTACCGGAGCACCCGGTACCTGGACTACGTCAACGTGATGTCGTACGACCTGCACGGCGCCTGGAACGAATTCGTCGGGCCCAACGCCGCGCTGTACGACGACGGGAAGGACGCCGAACTCGCCAAGTGGGGCGTCTACACCACCGCGCAGTACGGCGGCATCGGCTACCTCAACGGCGACTGGGCCTACCACTACTTCCGCGGCTCCCTGCCGCCCGGCCGCGTCAACCTCGGCCTGCCGTACTACACCCGCGGCTGGAAGAACGTCACCGGCGGCACCGACGGCCTGTGGGGCACCGCGAAGACCACCACCTGCCCGGCCGGCTCGGGCCTGACGACGTGCGGCGACGGCGCCGTCGGCATCGACAACCTCTGGCACGACAAGGACGACGCCGGCAAGGAGTCGCCCGCCGGGTCCAACCCGATGTGGCACGCCAAGAACCTGGAGAAGGGCGTCGCCGGCGACTACCTGCGGAAGTACGGCTTCCCGGCCGGCACGAAGCCGAGCGGGACGTACGCCCGTCACTACGACGCCACGCTGACCGCCCCCTGGCTGTGGAACGCCGAGAAGAAGGTCTTCCTGTCCACCGAGGACGAGCAGTCGGTGAAGGCCAAGGCGCAGTACGTGGTGGACAAGGGCCTCGGCGGCACCATGATCTGGGAGCTCGCCGGCGACTACGGCTGGAACGCGGGCAAGGGCCAGTACGAGCCCGGCTCCACCCTGACGACCGCCCTCCACGACGCCTTCCGCGCCGCCCCCGGGTACGGCGCCCGGCGGGCCACGACGGACCTGCCGGACCAGGCGGTCGACGTCGGCGTGGAGTTCACGGACTTCCCGCTGGGCGACTCCAACTACCCCATCAACCCCAAGATCCGCATCACCAACAACACCCGGACCGCCCTTCCCGGCGGCACGGAGTTCCAGTTCGACTACGCCAACTCCGCGCCCGGCAACGCCAAGGACCAGTCGGGCTGGGGCCTGAAGGTCGTCCGCAGCGATCACACCGCGACGGGCAACGTCGGCGGCCTCAAGGGCGACTACCACCGGGTCTCCGTACGACTGCCCGCCTCCCAGCCGCTCGCCCCGGGCGCGTCGACGAGCCTCGACTTCGTCTACTACCTGCCGGTGTCCACGCCCTCCAACTGGACCGTGACCTTCGGCGGCCGCACCTACGCCCTGGCCGGCGACCTGGCCCGCGGCACCACCGTGGTCGACCCGGGCGGCCCCACGCCCACTCCGACCGGCACGCCCACGGCCACACCCACCGGGACCCCGACCGGCACGCCCACCGGCACGCCGACCGCGAGCCCCACCGGCGGCACCTGCGCCGCGCCGGCCTGGGACCGGGAGACCGCCTACAACGGCGGCGCCACCGTCTCCTGGCAGTCGCACACCTGGAAGGCCAAGTGGTGGACGCGCGGCGAGGAGCCCGGCACCACCGGCCCCTGGGGGGTCTGGCAGGACCAGGGCACCTGCTGATGGACTGGTGGCGCACGGTCGGGCCGGCGGACGGGGAACGGCATGGACACCACACCTTCGGACCCTGACGGCGCCCGCGTCCGCCGGGCGCGGATCGCGATCGCCGCGGTCTTCGCCGTCCACGGCGCGGTCACCGGCAGCTTCGCCACCCGCGTCCCCTGGATCCAGGACCACGTGGGCGCCGGTGCCGGTGCGCTCGGCCTCGCGCTCGTCTCCCCCGCGATCGGCGCGTCGGTCGCCATGCCGCTCGCGGGGCGTGTCACCCATCGCTACGGCACCCGGGCCGCGCTGCGCCTGCTGCTCGTCCTGTGGTGCCTGTCGCTGGTGCCCGTCGCCCTCGCCCCCGGCCTGACCGCGCTCTGCGGCGCGCTGCTGGTGTACGGGGCGACCTCGGGGATGGCGGACGTCGCGATGAACGCGCTCGGCGTCCGTACCGAGGAGCGGCTCGGCCGCCCGGTGATGTCGGGACTGCACGGGATGTGGAGCGCGGGCGGGCTCGCCGGCTCCGCGGCCGGCACGGTCGCCGCCCACGTGGGGACCGACGCCCGCGTCCACTTCGCGCTGGCCGCGGCCGTGCTCGTCCCGGTAGGGGTCGTCGCCTGCCGCGGGGTGCTCGACCTGCGCCCTGCGGCCGGCGACCGCCCGCCGCCCCGCTTCGCCCCGCCGCCCCGGTCGGCCCTGGCCATCGGGGCGGTCGGGTTCTGCGCGGTCTTCGCCGAGGGCGCGGGGCTGGACTGGTCGGCGGTCTACCTGCGCGACGTGACCGGCTCCGCGGCGGGCACGGCCGCCGCCTGCACCACGGCGTTCGCCTGCGCGATGGCACTGGCCCGCTTCGCCGGCGACGCCGTGGTGCGGCGCTTCGGGCCCGTGGGGACGGTCCGGGCGAGCGGGGTCCTGGCGGTCCTCGGCGGGGCGCTGGTGGTCTCCTCGGCCGGGGTCCCGGTCGTGATCGCGGGCTTCGGTCTGCTGGGCGTGGGGATCGCCGTGGTCGTCCCGCTGGCCTTCGCGGCGGCGGGCCGCGGCGGGCCGCACCCGGACCAGGCCATCGCGGGCGTCGCGACCGTCGTCTACTCCTCGGCGCTGGTCGCGCCGGCCGTCATCGGCCAGATCGCCGGCGCCACCTCGCTCGTGGTGTCGTTCGCGCTGGTGACCGTGCTGGCGGCGGGGCTGGTCGCGGGGGCGGGGGTGCTGCGCGTGCCGGCCGCGGGGCGTGAGAGCGCGCCCGCGCTCGCCCGGACACGCCGCCGCGGGCCGTGAGCCGTCCCGGTGGGGTCGGCCACGGCCCGCGGTGGAGGGGGACCGTCAGGCGCGGAAGGGTCAGATCAGGATGCCCCAGCCGTGCCCGCCGCCCCAGTGGCCGCCGCCGTGCCCGTGGTCGTTGCAGTCGTCGTGGCCGCGGTGGTGACCGCCGCCCCACTTGTCGCCGCAGTCATCGCCCTTGTGGTGGCCGCCCCAGTGCTCGTGGCTGCCGCCCCAGTGGTCGTGGCCGCCACCCCAGTTGTCGTGGCCGCCACCCCACCAGTTGTTGTGGCCCCAGTTGTTGTGGCCCCAGTCCCAGCCGCCGTGGTGCTTCCACTTACCGATGAAGATGCCACCCCAGCCGCCACCCCAGTTGTTGTGGCCCCAGTTGTTGTGGCCCCAGCTGTCGTGGCTCCAGCTGTGACGCCAGTGGTCGCAGTCGTCCCGGTCGTGGTGACGCCCGCGGTCGCAGTCGTCCCGGTCGCGGCCGCGGTCACGGCCGTGGTCGCAGTCGTCCCGGTCACGGTCGTGGTGACGCCCGCGGTCGCAGTCCCGGTCGCGGTCGCGGTCACGGCCCTTGTCCCGGTCACGGCCCTTGTCACGGCCCTTGTCCTTGTCGCGACCCTTGTCACGGTCGCGGCCCTTGTCGCGGTCGCAGTCCCGGTCGCGGCCGCGGTCACGGCCTCGGTCGTGGTCGTCGTCCCAGCTCGAGGACTGGGCGCCCGACGCGATCTGCGGCGCGGCCTGGGCCACTCCGGCGAGCGGAATGATGGTTGCGCCGGCGATGAACGCGGCGGCCGCGGTGCGGCCGACGAGGTTACGCATGTGTGTCTCCTGAATTGCAGGAAAGTCGGACAATGAACGCATACCTCGCATGAACTGATAAACAGCCGGTGCTTCTGGTCATACAGCCCTACGGGGTGCATATTGCGCCGATCGCAGCAACCCCCTGCGCGGCCGCCGGCGGGCGGGCGCACCGCGGCGCCCGGCTTAGCATGGTCCGGATCACCACAACGCGACATATGGAGCAGTCATGGGCCTCGGCGTCCGCTGGACCCTGCACGGCGACGGGCGGACCCCCGCCCCGGGAGCCGTCGTCAGACCGGATGAGCGGCTCTCGTGGCCGAGGACGGCGGGGCTCGGTGCCCAGCACGTGGTCGCGATGTTCGGCGCCTCGTTCGTCGCGCCCGTCCTGATGGGGCTCGACCCGAACCTCGCGATCATGATGTCGGGCGTCGCCACCATGATCTTCCTGCTGGCGACCCGCGGCCGTGTGCCCAGCTACCTGGGGTGCAGCCTCTCCTTCGTGGGCGTCGCCGCGATCATCAGGGCGCAGGGCGGGGACAGCGCGGCCGTCACGGGCGCGATCCTCGTGGTGGGCGTGGTGCTGTTCCTGAGCGGTCTGGCGGTGCGCAGGTTCGGCGCCCGGATCATCCACGCGGCGATGCCGCCGGTGGTCACCGGCGCGGTCGTCATGCTCATCGGCTTCAACCTGGCGCCGGTGACGGCCACCACCTACTGGCCGCAGGACCAGTGGACCGCGCTGCTGACGATGCTGTTCACCGGGCTCGCCGTGGTGTGCCTGCGCGGGTTCTGGTCCCGCATCGCGATCTTCCTCGGCCTCCTCTTCGGCTACGCCCTGTCCTGGGTGCTCGACCGCGTCCTCGGGAAGATCCACTCGGTGCACGGCGGCACCGAGGCCGTCGACCACTGGCGGCTGGACCTCTCCGGGGTGGGCAAGGCGGACTGGATCGGCCTGCCCTCGCTGCACGGGCCGAGCTTCGGCTGGTCGGCGGCGCTGGTGGCGCTGCCGGTCGTCATCGCTCTGATCGCGGAGAACGCCGGGCACGTCAAGGCCGTCGGCGAGATGACCGGCGATCCGCTGGACGACCAGCTGGGCACCGCGATCGCCGCGGACGGCGCGGCCACGGTGCTGTCCACCGCGGTCGGCGGCCCCGCCAACACCACGTACTCCGAGAACATCGGGGTCATGGCCGCCACCCGGGTCTACTCGACCGCCGCCTACTGGGCGGCGGCCTGCTTCGCCCTGCTGTTCGGCGTGTGCCCGAAGTTCGGCGCGGTCGTCGCCGCCGTTCCCGGTGGCGTGCTGGGCGGGATCACCGTGATCCTCTACGGCATGATCGGCCTGCTGGGCGCGCAGATCTGGGTGCACAACAAGGTCGACCTGCGCAATCCGCTGAACCTGGTGCCGGTCGCCGCGGGCGTGATCATCGGCGTGGGCGGCGTCGGGCTGAAGATCAGCGACAACTTCGAGCTGAGCGGCATCGCCCTCGGCACGATCGTCGTGATCACCGGCTACCACGCGCTGCGCGCCCTGGCGCCCGCCCACCTCAGGACCCAGGAGCCGCTGCTCGACTCGGGCACGAGCGGCTACGACGACGCGGCCGGCGGCGGGGCGGGCGACACGGCGGGCGGCGAGGGCGGAACGCCCCGCGGGGCCTGACCGAACCGTTCACCCGTTCGGGCTAAATGGACCCCGGACCCTGGCTACGCTTCGTGTCCACTGTCACTCTGTGTGTATGACAAGGGTGGGGGAACGGCCGGGGACGGCCGCCGACGGCATCGAGCGGGTGCTGGCGGGGATGCGGCGGCTGGAGGCCGCGCTGCCGCCGGGCGACGGCGTGGCGGTCTTCAACCGCGTCTATCTGGCGGTCACCGAGGAGATCGCCCGCCGGGCGTCGGCGGGCGCCTTCCACGACCGCCGGGCGGCGGCCGAGCTGGACGTGCGCTTCGCCGAGCGGTATCTGCGCGCCGTCGACCGGGCCGCGTCGGGGCGGCGGGTGCCGGCCTGCTGGCGACCGCTGTTCCAGCTGCGGGGCCATCCCGGCGTCAGGCCCCTGCAGTTCGCGCTGGCGGGGATCAACGCCCACATCGGGCACGATCTGGCCCTGGCCCTGAGCGACACCTGCCGGGCGCTCGGCCGCGATCCGGCCGCCCTGGAGGGGGACTTCGACCGGATCGGCGAGGCGCTCGTCGCGATGGAGGAGCGCGTCCGGGAGGAGCTGATGCCCGGCCCGGACGTGCTGGACGTGGCCGATCCGCTGACGCACCTGGTCGGTTCGTGGACCCTGGAGGCCGCGCGGAGCGCCGCCTGGGCGTCCTTCCGCACGCTGTGGGCGCTGCGGTCCCTGCCGGAGCTGAGCGAGGAGTTCACCGACCGCGTCGACGCGAGCGTGGGGATGGTGGGACGGTGTCTGCTCACCCCGCTGGGCTGAGCGCCCGGCCCCGGGCCGGTGGGCCGGTGCGCGCGCGGACCCACGCGCACCGGCCCCGGACCTCAGTCCTCCGGGAGCTCCACGGGCGCGATCTCGTCGAAGAGGTCGCCCGGGCCCGGGTTGGTCCCGTCCGTGCCGCCGCCGAACTGGTGCATGACACCCCACACGGCGTTCAGCGCGGTCTGGACGGCACCCTCGGCCCAGCCGGCCGTCCACGAGATGTCGTCGCCGGCGAGGAAGATGCCGCGCTTGTCCTCGGGCAGACGGTCCTGCATGAAGTGGGTGTACAGACGCCGCTGGTAGCGGTAGTGGCCCGGGAGGTTCGCCTTGAACGCGCCCATGAAGTAGGGCTCGTTCTCCCACGAGACGGTCACCGGGTTGCCGATGATGTGCTTGCGGATGTCGACCTTCGGGTAGATCTCGCCGAGCGACTTGAGCATGACCTCCAGGCGCTCGTTCGCCGACAGCGGCAGCCACTTGAGGCTGTCGTCGCACCAGGTGTAGGAGAGGCAGATGACGGCGGGCTTGTCCGGGCCGTCGTCCAGCAGGTAGGTGCCGCGCGTCATGCGGTCGGTGAGCGTCATCGACATGACGTCCCGGCCCGTCTCCTCGTCCTTGTCCAGCCAGAACGGCCGGTCGACGGGCACGAACAGCTTGGACGACTCCATGTAGTGGGTGCGCTCCATCGCCGTCCAGTGGTCGATGGGGAAGAGCGAGTCGTCGCACGCGATCTTGGACAGCAGCATCCAGGACTGCGCGGTGAAGATGGCCGCCTTGTACGTACGGATGTCGCCGCTCGCGTCGGTCACGGTGATGCGGTTGCCGGCGGTGCGGTGCAGGCGGGTCACGGCCGGGCGGGGGGTACCGCCGTGCAGCGAGGACAGCGAGGTGCCCGGCGCCCAGTGGACGATCTTCTCCGGCTCGCGCTCCCACAGGCGCAGCGGCACCTGCTGGCTGCCGCCCACGATGCCGCGGTGGTGGTCGTCGGCCTCGGTGTAGACGACGCGCAGGATCTCCAGGATGGAGTTCGGGAAGTCGGTGTCCCAGCCGCCGGTGCCGAAGCCGACCTGGCCGAAGATCTCGCGGTGGCGGAAGGACTTGAAGGCCTCGGACTCGCAGAGGAAGCCGTAGAAGGTCTGGTTGTCGAGCTTCTCGACCAGCTTCGCCCAGATCTCGCGGATGCGCGGCACGTCGCGCTCGCGCATGGCGCGGTTCATGTCGGAGAAGTCCGCGCCCTCCTCCAGGCAGGCGTTCCACGCCTGGGCCACGTCGCGGTAGACCTGCGGCAGGTCGTCGACCGTCTCGGCGTAGTGGGACTCGCCCTTGAGGTCGACGACGGTCGAGGGGGTGCAGGGCGCCAGCGGGTTGGGGAACGGCTTGGTCTCCAGGCCCACCAGATCGATGTAGTGCTGGAAGGCGGTGGAGGACGGCGGGAAGCGCATCGCGCCCATCTCCGCGGTCAGGTTCTCGTCGCAGCCCTCGAAGCCCACGGTGCGCAGCCGGCCACCGATCTGGTCGGCCTCGTAGACGACGGGCTTGAGGCCCATCTTCATCAGCTCGTAGGCCGCGATGATGCCGGAGAGACCGCCGCCGATGACGGCGACCTCGGTGCCGTGCTCGGTGGCGGGTATCTGGCCCAGGCCCGCCGGGTGGGCGAGGAAGTCGTCGTAGGCGAAGGGGAAGTCCGGGCCGAACATGGTGATCGGCGGCTCGACGGGCTGGACCTGCTCGTGCTCGTCGTGGACGGCGGTGGGCACCGTGGACGTCATCGGCTGGACTCTCCTACTGGCAGGGGGGTGGGGGAGGGGGCGGGCTGGGCCCGTGGTTCAGGCGAGCGAGCCGTAGAGCTCGGGGCGGCGGTCGCTCAAGTAGGTGTTCTCGGCGCGGGAGGCCTTCAGCAGCCCCGGGTCCACATCGGCGACGATCAGGTCCTCGCCCGCGCCGGCCCGGGCCCGGACGGTCCCGTCGGGCGCCGCCACGCAGGACAGACCGGCGAAGGTGAAGTCGCCCTCGTCGCCGCAGCGGTTGGCGTACGCGATGTAGAGCTGGCTCTCCCAGGCCCGCGCCGGGACGATCGTCTGCGGAACGATCTCGTACGGGCGCATCAGCGCGGTCGGCACGAGCAGCAGCTCGGTCCCCGCCAGCGCGTGGGCGCGCACGGCCTCGGGGAACTCGACGTCGTAGCAGATCAGGAGGCCGAGGCGGACGCCGTCGAGCTCCGCCTGGACCACGGGCTCGGTGCCGGGGGTGAAGCTGGTGGTCTCGTAGTCGCCGAAGAGGTGCGCCTTGCGGTAGTTCGCCAGGAGACCGCCGTCGGGGCCGACGAGCTGGAGGGAGTTGTGGACCACCGCGCCGTCGCGCTCCGGATAGCCGAAGCCGATGGCCAGGCCGTGTTCGGCGGCGATCGCGGCGACGGCTCGCGCGGAGGGCCCGTCGGCGGGCTCGGCGAGGTCGGCGACGGCCGGCCCCAGGCCGTAGCCGGTGAGGAAGAGCTCGTCGGTCAGCAGCAGCCGGGCGCCCGCGTCCGCGGCCCGGCGGGCGGCGGCGGCCAGGGCGGCGAGGCTGTCCGCGACGGACGCCGGAACGCCACTGGGGCCCTGGTACAGCGCGATGCGCAGCGGCGTCATGCGTCCTCTTTCGCGGTCGGTGTTCGCGGCGGGGCCGTACGGCGGAGCCGGGCCGTCCACGCTTCGGTGTAAACGACTCGACGGTACGGTTCCGGCTCCGGCCCGGACAAGGCGTGGACGTTGCGCGACGACGACCGAAACGTTGCGCGTTTCGGGCCTCCGGCGGCGATTCGTTGCGCCGCCCCGCGGGCCGTCGGCCGACGCCCTAGCCCTGGACCTCCCGGACCCATGCCGTGAGCCCCGCCAGGAACCCCGCCCGCTCCTGCGGAGCCAGGCCGTCCAGGGCCCTCAGCAGCGGTTCGGAGCGGCGGGCGACGAAGGTCTCCAGCGCCGGCCGGTGGGCGGCGGCGAGGGAGACCAGGACCCGGCGGCGGTTGGCGGGGTCCTCGTTGCGCTCCACGATGCCGGCCCGGCTCAGGGCGCCCACGAGCTCGCTGGCCGTGGGGAGGGAGACATGGAGCCGCTGGCCGATCTCCCCGACGGTGAGCGGGACGCCGGCCAGCAGATGCGGCAGCACGGCGCCGTGACGGGGCGTCAGACCGTGGGTCTCCATGGCCCGGCGCAGCGGCTCGGGCATGAGCCCGCGCACCTCCGCTTTGCGGAAGAACGGCTCCAGGAGGGGGACGAGGGCGATGACGTCGAGATCGGCGGGGGTCGGAACCCGGGGCGCTGTCCCGGCCTCGCGAGTGTGCGGCATACTGCGAGTGTAGATGCTTTGGATCTCCAAACTATTGGAATATCCGAAAGGTAGGGATCCGTATGCCCACGATCAGCTACGACGACGCGCTCAACGACGCCCTGGAGCGCCTGGACGACCTCGGCTACGAACGCGGCCAGGGCGTCGACCTGGCCAATCACGGCCCGATGGGAGCCGAGGCCCTCGCCCTGCTGGGCCGCACGGACGAGGTGGCCCGCTGGGTGGAGCGCTACCGGCGCGCCATGGACCACCACGAGCCGCCCGCCCCCCGCTTCGCCCTGGACCCGGCGGACGAGGCCTCCTGGCGCCCCGCCCTGGGCCGCTTCGACCGGGCCGGCGACTGGGAGCGGCTGTTCGCCCGCGAGCTGGCCGAAGCCCCCTGGCGCGAGGTGCTCGTACGGTGGTGGCCGCGGCTGCTGCCGGGGCTCTTCGCCGGACTGACCCACGGCCTCATCCGCACCGCCCACGCCGTGCGGGGCCTCTACGCCGCCGGCACCCCCACCCCGTTCCAGCTCGCCGAGCTCGCCAGGGGCCTGGCCTACTGGGCGGCCCGCTGGAGCGAGCTGCCCGGGCGGCCCCGCCTGGCCGGTACGGACGAGGTGGCGGAGGCGGTCGCCGCGCTCCCCCGGCCGCCGGTGGACGGCACGCCGGGACCCGCGGCCGCGCAGGCCAGGCTGGCGCGCCTCGGCACGCTCCCCGGCTACGACGAGGCCCTGGGGCGGCTCGCCCCCGAGGCCGCGCCCCGGCTGCTGAGCGAGATGACGCTGCGGTTCGCCGACGTCTATCTGGGCCACCCCGAGGTCTTCCCGGTCCCCCTCGTCCACGGCGTCACGGCACCCGCCGCCGCCCGGCTCGTCCTGCCCCACCTGCCGCGGGAGCTGCACGAGCCGACGCTGGCCGTGCTGTGGCAGATCCAGGCCGCCTTCCTGCTGGTCTTCACCACGGACCGGCGGGGAGAGGAGTCGGGCGCCTGGCGGGAGGAGGTGCCGGACGTGCCGTCGCCGGCCGAGCTGGGCGCGCTGGCGGCGGAGCACGGCGACGAGCACGTCATCAAGTTCACCGAGGCGTGCCTGCGCGAGTACGCGCTGCGGCCCGATCCCCGCTATCCGGCCGCGGCCCTCGCCGCGCTGCGCCGGATACCTCCGCTGGACGCGGGCGGCGGGATCGCCAGGGCCGGGGTGCGCGGCTGAGCGGCTGAGCGGCTGAGGAGCTGAGGAGCTGAGGGGCCCAGGCGGGCGCGGGCCGGGCCGGGACCGGCCGCGCGATCCCGTAGGAGGCCCTACGAAGGCGCGCCGGAGCTGAAGCGGCGCAGCAGCGGGGAGAGCACCAGCACCGATTTGGTGCGCTCCACGAACGGCTCGCCGGCGATGCGCTCCAGCACGCGCTCGAAGTGCCGCATGTCGGAGGCGAAGATCTGCACGATGGCGTCGGCCTCGCCGGTGACGGTCGAGGCGGACGCCACCTCGGGATAGCGCGTCAGACCGCGGTGGATCGCCTCGGGCGAGGTGTTCCGGCGGCAGTAGAGCTCGATGAACCCCTCGGTCTCCCAGCCGAGCGCGGCCGGGTCCACCCGGACGGTGAAGCCCGTGATGGCCCCCTCGGCGCGCAGCCTGTCCACGCGCCGTTTGACGGCCGGGGCGGACAGGCCGACCTCCGCGCCGATGTCGGCGTAGGAGCGCCTGGCGTCCTCGGCCAGGGCATGCACGATGCGTTCGTCGAGCTCGTTCAATCGCACGGCGGGTGGATCACATTTCTACGGGTGTACCTGCTGTCGTTACCAGCAGTAGATCACGTGTCCGGGGGTGATCCCGCCCGAAGGGTGCTCATCCGGACGTCAGCCACCCAGCGCGGCACACATCGCGGACGGGCCGGGGAAGTCCTCGATCAGGGCGTCCATCAGCACTTCGTCCACGTACTGGCCCAGCCAGTGCCCCGACCTGCGGAAGCGGCCGGTGGGCCGGAATCCGGCCTTCTCGAAGGCGGTGATCCCGGCCCGGTTGGGTTCGAGGACCTTCAGCCAGACGGCCCGCAGCCCGGCCAGGTGGAACCCCCAGTCCAGGGTGAGCCGGGTGGCCTCCTCGGCGAAGCGCTTGCCGCGCTGGTGCGGGGCCAGGAAGATCGTGAACTCGGCCCGGCGCTCCCGGGGATCGACCTGGAGGGCGGTCAGGCCGACGGGTTGTTTGTCCTTCAGGCGCACGACCTCGAAGCGGGCGTGGTCGCGGTCGTCGAGCCGCCGGTCCCACTCCTCGGCGTGCACCTCCCAGGCCCGGGGGAACCGGCTGCCCCGGCCGAGGATGGTCCCGGGGTCGGTCTCCCAGGAGTGGTACTCGGCCAGCATCGCCTCGCGGGGCATGGCCAGGGCGAGGCGGTCGCCGGTCAGCAGGAGGCGGGGGCTGCTCATCGGATGTGATCCCTTCCGTGCCCCGACGGCCGGGCCGGGGCCGTCGACATGCCCGAACGAACGACTGCCGGGTCCGCGCGGAGCGGACCCGGCAGTCGGGGATCATAGGGCGACGCGTACGAAGATCACTTCTTCGCGGACCTCTTGCGGGCCTTGCCGGCCGGCTTCGCGCCGGGGCGGCCGGAGCGCTGGGCGGGCTTCGCCGGGGCCTTCCCGGACGTCGCCGCGGCGGGCTTGGCCTGCGCGGACTTCGCCGGGGCCGGCTCGGCGGCCGCCGGGACCGGCTCGGACACCGGGGCGGCGGCCTCCAGGGCCACCCCGCCACTCGCCTCACGGGCCAGACGCGAGCTGCGCATGCCGTAGGCGAAGTAGATCACCAGGCCGATGACCATCCAGCCACCGAAGACCTCCCAGGTCACGATGTCCAGGCTGGTCATCATGTAGACGCACAGACCGAAGCCGATGGCGGGGAAGATCGGGGCCAGCGGCACCGTGGTGTCGCCGAAGGGGATACGGACACCCGAAAGCGGTACCTGGAAGGTGCGCTTCATGGTGGGGCGGTTGACGCGGAGCACGATGACGGCGATGTTGACCAGCGCGAAGGCGAAGAGCGTACCGATGCTGGTGGCGTCGACCAGCTTGCCCAGCGGGACCGCCGCGGCCAGGCCGCCGCAGAACAGCGAGACGATCACGGTGTTGCCGACCGGCACGCCCTTCTTGCTGACCTTGGCGAAGCTCTTGGGCACCAGACCGTCACGGGACATGGCGAAGAGGATGCGGGTCTGGCCGTAGAGCACGGTCAGCACGACGCTGGCGATGGCGATGACGGCGCCGGCGGCCAGGAGGACGGCCCAGAAGCCGTGGCCCGTGACGTCCTTCATGATGCCGGCGAGCGCGGCCTCGGAGCCCTCGAACTTGTCCCACGGCATGGCGCCGACCGCGATCGCCGCGACCAGCACGTACAGCGCGGTGACGATCAGCAGCGAGAGCATGATGGCCTTGGGCAGGTCCCGCTTGGGGTCCTTGGCCTCCTCGCCCGCGGTGGAGGCGGCGTCGAAGCCGATGTACGAGAAGAAGAGCGTGGCGCCCGCGGCGCTGACGCCGCCGAGGCCGAGCGGCATGAACGGGCTGTAGTTGCCGGCCCGGATGCCGGTGAAGGCGACGGCGCAGAAGAGCAGCAGGGCCGCGATCTTCACACAGACCATGATGGTGTTGGCGCGGGCGCTCTCCTTGGCGCCGCCCAGCAGGAACGCCATGCACAGCAGCACGACGAGCAGGGCCGGGAGGTTGAAGACGCCGCCGTCCACGCCGGGCGGGTTGGCCATCCAGGTGGGGATGGTGACGCCGATGGTGCCTTCGAGGAGCTCGTTGAGGTACTGGCCCCAGCCGACGGCGACGGCCGCGACGGAGACGCCGTACTCCAGGATCAGGCACCAGCCGCAGATCCAGGCGACGATCTCGCCCAGGGTGGCGTAGGCGTACGAGTACGAGGAGCCGGAGACCGGGATGCTGCCCGCGAGCTCGGCGTAGGACAGGGCCGAGAAGAGCGCGGTCAGACCGGCGATCACGAACGAGATCACCACGGCCGGGCCGGCGCTGGGGACGGCCGAGCCCAGGACGACGAAGATGCCGGTGCCCAGGGTGGCACCGATGCTGATCATCGTCAGCTGCCACATGCCGAGCGAACGGCGCAGGCTGCCGCCCTCGCCCTGGCCGCCCTCGGCGACCAGGCGCTCGACGGGCTTGCGGCGCATGAGCCGGGCGCCGAAGCCGGCGGTCGGCAGCGGGGCACGCTTGTCGTCGCCGGTCAGGGCCGGCGATGCGCCTTTGTCCAACACTGGGGTCGATCCCACAGGGGTCGCTCCGTTCATGATTCCCGGTCGGGGGGTGCCGGTCGGGAGCGACGGCCGACGGCGGTGACCCAGGGCGCGCCGGCAGGGCAGAGCTGTCCCGTAGCGAGGGGGTACCGCCGAGCAAGCGGTATCCGCCACTCCACGTTCTGCGCAGACCTTACGGGGGGATGGCCCGCGCTCGTAATGCACCATTCTTGCGTATGCCCGTTCGATCATTGCGTCGGGGGGTTCTTAGCAGCCGATCGTTGCGCATGGTGTTATGAATCGGTACAGGGGGAGCAAAAAAGGGGCGCGACCCGGCGAACCGGATCACGCCCCTTCCGGGCGGTGCGGACTACTGCCAGCTGGCGTGCAGCGGCTTGCCCTCGGCGTAGCCGGCGGCGCTCTGGACGCCGACGACGGCACGCTCGGCGAACTCCTCCAGGGAGCCCGCGCCCGCGTAGGTGCAGGAGGAGCGGACGCCCGCGATGATCGAGTCGATCAGGTCCTCGACGCCCGGGCGGGCCGGGTCGAGGAACATGCGGGAGGTGGAGATGCCCTCCTCGAACAGACCCTTGCGGGCCCGGTCGTACGCGGACTCCTCGGAGGTGCGGTTCTGGACCGCGCGGGCCGAGGCCATGCCGAAGGACTCCTTGTAGAAGCGCCCGTCGGCGGTCTGCTGGAGGTCGCCCGGGGACTCGTAGGTGCCCGCGAACCAGGAACCGATCATGACGTTGGAGGCGCCGGCCGCGAGGGCCATGGCCACGTCACGCGGGTGACGGACGCCGCCGTCGGCCCAGACGTGCTTGCCGTACTTCTTCGCCTCGGCGGCGCACTCCAGCACCGCGGAGAACTGCGGGCGGCCCACGCCGGTCATCATGCGGGTGGTGCACATGGCGCCCGGGCCCACACCGACCTTGATGATGTCCGCGCCGGCCTCGATGAGGTCGCGCACGCCCTCGGCGGCGACGATGTTGCCCGCGACGATCGGGACCTTCGGGTCGAGCGCCCGGACGGCCTTGATCGCGGAGATCATCGACTCCTGGTGGCCGTGCGCGGTGTCGATGACGAGCGTGTCCACGCCGGCGTCGAGCAGCTGCTTGGCCTTGCCCACGAAGTCGCCGTTGATGCCCACGGCGGCGGCGATGCGCAGCTTGCCCTCGGCGTCGGTGGCGGGGGTGTAGAGGGTGGCCCGCAGGGCGCCCTTGCGGGTGAGGATGCCGGCCAGCCTGCCGTCCGCGTCGACGGCGGGCGCCAGCTTGCGGTGGGCGGCGTCGAGGCGGTTGAAGGCCTCGCGCGGGTCGATGTCGGCGTCCAGGAGCAGCAGTTCGGTGGACATGACCTCGGACAGCTGGGTGAAGCGGTCCACGCCGGTCAGGTCGTGCTCGGTGACGACACCGACGGGGCGGTGCTCGTCGTCGACGACCACACCGGCGCCGTGCGCCCGCTTGGGCAGCAGGGACAGCGCGTCGGCGACGGTCTGCGTCGGCGTGAGGACGATCGGGGTGTCGAGCACGAGGTGACGGCCCTTGACCCAGGAGATGACGTCGGTGACGACCTCGATCGGGATGTCCTGGGGGATGACCACGAGGCCACCGCGGCGGGCGACGGTCTCCGCCATGCGGCGGCCGGCGATCGCGGTCATGTTGGCGACGACGAGCGGGATGGTCGTGCCCGTACCGTCCTGTGCGGAGAGGTCCACACCCTGACGGGAACCGACCGCGGAGCGGCTCGGCACCATGAACACATCGTCGTACGTCAGGTCGTACGACGGCTTCTGGTCATTGAGGAAACGCATACTGGCTCTCTCACCTGCGAATTTGAGTACAAAGCGGGTGGGGAGTCAGACCGAACCTGGCGCCGGATCGGGCTGAGGTTCCTGGACCCATCATCCATGATGCTCGCGTCTTCTGGCCAATATGGGTCACATTCTGTGAGTTCTCCCAGGGGTCCCCGGAGGGCGTTTGTGGGTTCCGCCAAGAGGGCGCGAGGGTCGCGCCCGGAGCGCGAGGACGGGCACGATCGCCAGCGCCAGGAGGCCCCCGCCGGCCGCCAGCAGCGGGAAGCCGCCGTGCGCCACGACCAGGCCCGACGCCATGCCGCCGGTGGCGCCGGCCAGCGAGACGCCGACGTCCACCAGGCCCTGGGTGGAGGCGCGGGTGGCGGGCGGG
Source organism: Streptomyces sp. NPDC044063 (assembly GCF_056434285.1). NCBI lineage: Bacteria > Bacillati > Actinomycetota > Actinomycetes > Kitasatosporales > Streptomycetaceae > Streptomyces > Streptomyces sp. NPDC044063. Next base: position 26,089 of record NZ_JBWKFM010000038.1, on the reverse strand, counting down.
ACGGCGTCGGTGACCATGGCGGTGCCGCTGACGAAGCCGAGGTTCCAGCCGATGCCCAGCAGGACGAGCGCCGCGGCGAGCGCGGGCACGGAGTGCGCCGGGGCCAGGGCGGCCAGCGCGCCGGCCGTGAGCAGCGTGACCCCGGACGCCGCGGCGATCGGTGCCCGGCCGAAGCGGTCGACGAGGTGGCCGGTGACCGGCGAGGGCAGGAACATCGCGCCCACGTGGAGGGCGATGACCAGCCCGGCCGCCTGGGTGCCGTGGCCGTGGGCGCGCATGTGGACCGGCGTCATCGTCATGATCGCGATCATCGCCAGCTGGCTGAGGATCATGACGGCCGTGCCGGTGGCGACACCCCGGGCGGGCCCGCGGGCGGGCGGGGCGCCCTCCCCCGGCTCCCCCGCCCGTGGCACCGGCGCGGCGGCGGCCCGCTCCCGGGCCAGCAGCAGCGGGTCCGGGCGCAGGAAGGTGCCCAGGAGCGCGGTGGCCGCCGCGAAGGCGGCGGTGGCCAGCAGGAACGGACCGGCGAGGCGGGGAATCCCCCAGCCGTGCGCGAGGTCACCGGTCACCGTCACCAGGGTGGGGCCCACGACCGCGCCGAGGGTGGTGGCGAACAGCACCGTGCCCGCGGCGCGGCCCCGGCGGGCGGGCGCGGCCAGGTCCACCCCCGCGTAGCGGGCCAGCAGGTTGGTGGCGGTCCCGGCGCCGTAGACCAGGAGCGAGACGCAGAGCAGGGCCACGCTGCCGAGCGCCGCCGCGACGACGACGCCGAGGCTGCCCGCCGCGCCCGTCGCGTAGCCGGCGGCCAGGCCGGGCCGCCGGCCGAAGCGCTGGCAGAGCCGGCCGACGCCGACGGCCCCGGCGGCCGCGCCCGCGGTGAACAGCGCGCTCGGCAGGCCCGAGAGCCCGGTCGAGCCGAACATCTCCTCGCCGAGCAGCGCGCCGACGGTGATCCCGGCCGCCAGCCCCGCGCCGCTGAGCAGTTGGGCGAGGACCAGCACGGTCAGGACGCGGCGCTGCTCCGGCGGCTCGTCGGGGGCGAAGTCCGCCGCGGGTCCGGGGACTTCGGCGGTGCCGGCGCTCATGACCCCAGGAGTTCGAGCGCCGCGATGTCCTCCAGTGACATCTCCAGTCGCTCGTGGAGGAACCGTACGATCGTCCAGTGCGGCAGGGCCCCCTCGTCGAACGGGCCGAACTCCCGGCGGTACAACGGGATCCAGCGCAGGGCCTCCTCGGCCGACCGCTCCCGGCCCGGCTCCTCCTGGTAGTCCTCGTAAGCGATGCTGCGGTGCTCGATGAAGAAGCGCCCGGGCAGCCGCTCCTCGCACAGGGCCCGGTACTCGCGGGTCTGGAGGATGAGGTAGTGCCATATCTCGTCGATCTCCTGCTCCACGGGCAGGAAGAGGCCGGCGAGGGCCTCCCGGTGGCGCGAGACGAGGTAGAGGTAGCGCAGGCACTCGGTGACCTGCCGCTCGACGAACTCCCGGTCCGCGCCGGTGGATCCGGTGAAGTGCCGCACCACCTCGGCGTGCAGCTCCTCGCCGAGGAGGGCCGCGAGGTCGTCGGCGGAGACGTACGGCTGTGGGGTCATGACTTCTTCCGTCCGTGCGGTCACGATCACTTCTCCCGCGCCAGCCAGGCGTACTTCCCGGACTTCCCGACGGGAAGGTGCCCTCGGTGCTCGACGCGGCACCGACGGCCCGTCAGATCGCCGACGGCCTCCGCGAGGGCCGCGGTCTCCGCCCCGTCGAGGGGGTCGCCGTCGAAGGTCGTGCAGAGCAGCACGGCCCGGTCGTCGCCGGTCACGCGCAGCTGGTGGAGGAAGACCCGGTGCGAGACGCCGGCGATCCGGTCGTCGAGGTCGGCCTGGGCCACCGGCCCGGCGGGGGTGGCCAGGAGCTCCTTCTCCCGGCCGCAGAAGCGGGAGATCCGGGCCGGGTCCGGAGTGCCGTCCAGGGTCCGGGCGCAGTCCCCGGAGCGGTAGCGGATCAGCGGCATGTGCGGGTTGCGCACGCTGGTGACGATGAGGCTGTAGATCTCGCTGCCGGGGGCGACCGGGATCAGTTCCACGCTCATCCGGTCCAGGTGGGGCCAGTACCGTCCGCGGCTGTCGCTGTAGTAGAGGTAGCCCAGTTCGGTGCTGCCGAAGAGGTCGACGACCGGGCACGCGAAGTGCTGCCGGAGATAGCGGCGGACGTTCACGGGCGTGTACTCGTAGGCGTGGATGATGCTGGCGGGCGGCGGGAAGGCGTCCCACAGCCCCCATGCGCCGACCTTCCGCACCAGGTGCGCCAGGTGGTAGCCGGAGCAGTCGAGGTGGTACCAGCCCCGGGGGTGCGCCCGCGCGGCCTCGGCGATCTCGGCGAGCATCCGCTCGACGTCCGCGCGGTCCCACAGCGCCGGGTCGAGCCGGAGGTTGACGTAGCCGGTGCGGTCGTCGAGCCGCCGGTCCTCCGCCGAGGGCGACGCGGCGGGCTCGGTGCCGCGCCTGGCGGCGTTGACGCGGGCCACGTGCTCGGTGGCCAGGACGGTGGTGAGGGAGACGCGCCGGCAGCCCTGCTCCCAGGTGGCGGAGATGTCGGGGTGCTCGCTCCACAGCCGGTAGTACGAACGCAGCAGGAAGTACGGCGGGCGGATGATCTGCATACGGGCGTGGTTGGTGCCCGTGGAGAGCACGAACTCGGCCTCGCCCCGTTCCAGGGCCGCCTCCAGCTCCGGCGTCATCCAGTTGCCGGGGAAGCCGCGCGCTATCTCGGGCTTCTCCAGGATCGGGAAGTGGCCCCGCGCGACCGACTCCCGGTAGATCGGGACGTCCCTGACCAGGTCGACGACGTCCGCGGCCGGCTGACCGTTCATTGCCACCCCCAGGTGAGCTCGCACAACGGAGAACCCCGGGGAGGAATCCCCGGGGCCGGACACCGATTCAGGAGATACAACCGGCCTTGGGTGCCGCGCTGATGCACCCGGCCTTGGGGGCGGCGCTGATGCAGCCGTCCTTGGCGGCGGTCGCCGAGTTGGCGGCCACCCAGCCCTGCCAGACCGTGTCCTCGGCCATCTTCTTGATGAGCTGTTCCATTCCGGACCTCCGAAAAAAGGTGGGGTGGAGCGGGCCCGGGGGCACCCCGGCGCCGCGCGGTCCGACGGTAAAGCTCTGGCCAATGGAGTGTCAATGATTGGCAATATGACGGTGGCTCAAATGCATCCCCCCATCACCGGGCGCCCCCATGACACGAGGGCGGCTCCCCCGTGGTGTTACCGGGGGAGCCGCCCTCGGGCAGCCGGGTGGGACGGGTGGTTACGAGCCGTCCGGATCCGCGCGGTCCAGCGCCGGGCGGGGGCCCGGGCCGGTCTCCAGCAGCAGGTGGTCGGCGGCGGCCGTGTCCGTGACCAGGCTGGTCACCAGCCCGGAGCGGAGCACCGCGCCGATCGCCGCCGCCTTGCGCTTGCCGCCCGCGATCGCGACGACCTCGGGGATGCGGCGCAGCCGGTCGGCCTCGACCGTGATGCAGCGCTCGCCCAGGTCGCGGCCGATGCGCCGGCCCTCGGCGTCGAAGAGGTGCGCGGACATCTCGGCGGCGGCGCCGAGGGAGGCGTAGTGGGTGCGCTCCTCCTCGGACAGCATGTCGTAGACGGTCGAGATGCCCGGCTCCCAGGAGCCGATGGAGACCGCGGCGACGGTGACCTTGTCGAAGTAGTCGAAGGCCCGGGCGATGCCCGTCTGACCGCGCAGGGCCGCGGCGGTGGCGGAGTCGGGCAGCAGCATCGGGGCGTAGATGGGGTGCGCCTCGCCGCCCGAGACCTGGGCCGCGCGGCGCACGGCCTCCACCGAGCCGCGCTCGGCGGTGCCGGCGTCGTAGACGCCGGTGAGCTGGACGACCGTGCACGGCGGCAGCCGGTGCAGGGCCGCGGCCATGTGGATGGTGGAGCGGCCCCAGGCGAGGCCGAGCACATCGCCCTCGTGGACCAGCTCGCCGAGCAGGCCGGCCGCCACCTCGCCGAGGTTCTCGGGGTCGGGCGCGTCGTCGGCCGCGTCGGCCGGGGATTCCACGACGACCGCGTGCCGCAGGCCGTAGCGGGCGCGCAGCGCGTCGGAGCGCTCCGCGTCCAGCTCCGCCGGCACCCGGATCTCGATCCGCACCAGGTCTCGCTCCAGTGCCGTCTCCAGCACCCGGGCGACCTTGAAGCGGCTCACGCCGAACTCCTCGGCGATCTGGATCTTCGACTTGCCCTCGAGGTAGAAGCGGCGGGCCATCGCCGCCGCCTGCACCAGCTCGGCGGGCCCCATAGGCGTGGTCGAACGGCCCGTCGACACCGCGGTCTCCTCACTATGTGGTCAAGAGCTGTCGTGCTGAGAGCTCTGGAGCTGTGGACTCGCCGTCATCCTGTCAGATACGACGGTACTCGATCAGGCCCCGTCCTCCGCCCTCAGCAATTCGGGCGAGCGGCCGGGGGACGTTCAGTGGGCGCAGGCCCAGGGCGCCGCGGCCGTGGCCCGCTCCGCCCGCTCGCGCAGGGCGCGTACGGCGGCCGCCGGGTCGTCCGTACCGTAGACGGCGGAGCCCGCCACGAAGACGTCCGCGCCGGCCTCCGCGCAGCGCTCGATGGTGTCGGCCGAGACCCCGCCGTCGACCTGGAGCCAGATCGGCAGGTTGTGCCGGGAGATCAGCTCCCGAGTGCGGCGGATCTTGGGCAGCATGATGTCCAGGAAGGACTGGCCGCCGAAGCCGGGCTCGACGGTCATGACGAGCAGCATGTCCAGCTCGGGCAGCAGGTCCTCGAACGGCTCGATCGGGGTGGCGGGCTTGAGCGCCATCGACGCGCGGGCGCCCTTGCGCCGGATCTCCCGGGCCAGCCGCACGGGGGCGGCGGCCGCCTCCGCGTGGAAGGTGACCGACCCGGCGCCCAGCTCCGCGTACCGCGGCGCCCAGCGGTCCGGGTCCTCGATCATCAGATGGCAGTCGAGCGGGGTGTCCGTGGCCTTGATCAGCGACTCCACGACCGGCACGCCGAGCGTGAGGTTGGGCACGAAGTGGTTGTCCATCACGTCGACGTGGAGCCAGTCGGCGCCCTTGACCGCCTCCGCCTCGTCGGCGAGGCGGGCGAAGTCCGCGGACAGGATGCTGGGATTGATCTGCGCTGCCATACCCCAAGCCTCCCATGCCGCGTGCGCCGTCCGTGACACGGGAGGCCCGCGGTGCCCGGTCCGCCCTGCGGCGGTGGCGGACCGTGCCCGGACCGCCACCTTGGGCTCACGCCGTGCGGCGCAGGAGGGCCAGGTACATGGCGTCGGTGCCGTGGAGGTGCGGCCACAGCTGCACGTCGGGCCCCTCGCCCAGGGCCATGACGCCGCCCATGTGGGGGCGGGCGTCGATCCACTCGGCGTGGACGTCCTCGCGCTTGAGCACGTCGCCGACGACCGCACGGGTCTCGGCGGGGTGGGGCGAGCAGGTGGCGTAGCCGACCACGCCACCGACGCGCACGGCCCGCAGCGCCTCGCGCAGCAGGTCGCGCTGGAGCGGGGCGAAGCCCGGCACGTCCTCGGGACGGCGCCGCCAGCGGGCCTCGGGGCGGCGGCGCAGCGCGCCCAGGCCCGTGCACGGCACGTCGACCAGGACCCGGTCGAAGGAGCCCTCGCGCCACGGCGGGCGGGTCCCGTCGGCGGCGATGACCTGGTACGGGCCGGGGTTGCCGGCCAGCGCGCGCTCCACCAGCCGGGCCCGGTGCGGCTGCTTCTCGGAGGCCAGCAGCGCGGCGCCGCGCTGCGCGGCGAGCGCGCCGAGCAGTGCCGCCTTGCCGCCGGGGCCGGCGCAGCCGTCGAGCCAGCGCTCGTCGGGGCCCTCCAGCGGGACGTCCGCCAGCGCCAGGGCCACCAGCTGGCTGCCCTCGTCCTGGACGCCCGCCCGGCCCTCGCGCACGGCGTCGAGCGCGCCGGGCTCGCCGCCCTCGGCGAGCCGGACGGCGTACGGGGACCAGCGGCCGGGCAGCCCCGAGTCCTCGCCCAGCGCCGCCAGCAGTTCCTCGGTCGTGGCCCGGCCGGGGCGGGCGACGAGGGTGACCTCGGGGCGCTCGTTGTCGGCCTCCAGCAGGTCCTCGATGCCGGCGCGGCCGCCGCCGAGCGCGTCCCACAGCGCGGAGACGATCCAGCGCGGGTGGGAGTGGACGACGGCGAGGTGCTCCTCGGGGTCGTCCTCGTACGGCGGCGCGACCCGCTCCAGCCAGCCGTCCAGGTCGTGGGCCGCGATCCGGCGCAGCACCGCGTTGACGAACTTCGCCCGGCCGTCGCCCAGCACGACCCGGGCCAGCTCGACGGTGGCCGAGACGGCGGCGTGGCTGGGGATGCGGGTGCCGAGCAGCTGGTGGGCGCCCAGGCTCAGCACGTCCAGCACCGGCGGATCGACCTCGCGCAGCGGCCGGTCGACGCAGGCCGCGATGATCGCGTCGTAGGTGCCCTGGCGGCGCAGGGTGCCATAGACGAGCTCGGTGGCGAGCGCGGCGTCGCGCGCCTGGAAGCCCTCCTTCTCACGGGCCTTGCGCAGCAGCGGCGGCAGCACGAGGTTCGCGTACGCGTCCCGCTCGTCGACGGCCCGCAGCGCCTCGAAGGCGAGGATCCGTACCGGGTCCTTCTTGGGCCGGCGGTAGGGCTTTGCGGGGCGCTGACGAGGGGCCTGATCGTTCACGAAAGGTGCTCCGGAGCTGGGACGGCGAAGAGCCTAAAGCCTACGCCCGATCCTCCGCGCCGAGCCGCTCGCCTGCGGCGATGCGCACACCGCGGGCCCAGTCGGCGGCCTGCATCGGCTTCTTGCCCTGCGGCTGGACCCAGCTCAGCAGCACGGCGTGGGAGCCGGTGCCGACGTGGACGGCGTTCTTGGCGACGGCCATCTCGCCGGGCGCCAGATCACCGCGGCCGGGCTCCTGGGTGAGCGACATCAGCTTGAGGCGCTCGCCGCGGAAGGTCGTCCACGCGCCGGGTGCGGGGGCGCAGCCGCGCACCACGCGGTCGACGCGCAGGGCCGGCACGGTCCAGTCGACGCGGGCGTCCTCGACGGTGATCTTCGGGGCGAGGGAGACGCCCTCGGCGGGCTGGGGCACGGCCTTGAGCGTGCCGTCCTCGATGCCGTCCATGGTGGCCGCGAGCAGCCCGGAGCCGGCGAAGGCGAGCCGGGTGAGCAGATCGCCACTGGTGTCCGTGGGGCGCACGTGCTCGGTGAGGACGCCGAAGACGGGGCCGGAGTCCAGGCCCTCCTCGATGAGGAAGGTGGAGGCGCCGGTGACCTCGTCGCCGGCCATGACCGCGTGCTGTACGGGCGCGGCGCCGCGCCAGGCGGGCAGCAGCGAGAAGTGGAGGTTCACCCAGCCGTGGGCCGGGATGTCGAGGGCGGCCTTGGGCAGCAGGGCGCCGTAGGCGACGACGGGGCAGCAGTCGGGGGCGATCTCCCGCAGCCGGGTGAGGAAGTCCTCGTCGCGCGGCCGGGCGGGCTTGAGCACCTCGATGCCCGCTTCCTCGGCCCGTTCGGCGACGGGGCTGGCGACCAGCCGGCGGCCGCGCCCGGCGGGCGCGTCGGGCCGGGTGACGACGGCGACGACCTCGTGCCGCTCCGAGGCGATCAGGGCGTCGAGGGCGGGCACGGCGACCTCGGGGGTACCGGCGAAGACGAGCCTCATGGGTGGCGAACAACCTCTCTCGCGGGGCCGGTGGCCCAGTTTAGAGGGGCCGGGCCGCCAGGGGGCGTGCGGGCTGGCGCGCGCCCCATTCCGGCGGATGTACGCCCCCATACCGTGACCCAGCGGCGCGTGGCGCGTTGTGTCAAGAGAGATTGACCGGAACGGGCCGCAACACCGGCCCACAGCCCTTGCGTTGCTTGTCATCCCCGCGTCAACGCTCGTCCTTTGCCGAGTCTTCGCCAGTCACTTCAACAGTCCTTCAACGCCGGTCCGAGAGGCTTGTTCATGCCCGACCACGCAACCCACGACGCCCAGGCACGGGCCAGCCTGCATCTCCTGGTCCGGGACATCGAGCGGGTCCGCCGTCAGGTGGACGCGCTGCGCACCCTCACCGCTCAGCTGGGCAACGTCTACCGTCCGCGCCGCACCGGCCCGTCGGCGGGCTTCGTCGTCTACGGACGCGCCCCCGCGCCCACGGTACGTCTGGCGCAGGAGCTGCGGGACAGCGTCGAGACGCTGGTCACGGCGGCGGTGGACTTCGACCGCTCGCTGGGCTTCTCGTGGGACGCGGTGGGTTCGGCGCTCGGCGTCACCAAGCAGGCGGTCCACCGGCGTTACGGCGCCCGGCGCGCCGGCGCCCAGGCCACCGTCGAGCCCGGCGACGCCGTCCGCACCGCGGAGCCCACGCCCGTGCCGGTCGTCCCGGCGGCCCGTACGGTCCCGGGCCAGCCGGGCGCGCACCGCGAGGAGCCGCGCGCATCGGCGTTCCCGGGTCCCCGCAACGGTTGACCGCCCGGACCCGGCCCGGGCGGACGAGGCCGGGCCCGGCCCCGGGGCCCCTCTCCCCGCCACGGCGGTGGGCACCCTCCACCGCGGGTCCGGCGGTGCCGAACCGGTCGCACGCGGGGCACCCACCGGCCCGAGCCCGGTCCGGCACCGGCGAACCCCACCGTCCTGGCCGATGCCGCGGCGCGGCGGGACGTGGGTGCCCGGCAGCGGACCCGGCGCGGGTGCCGTCACCCGATGTCCGGCGGATCCACCCGCAGGCGTACGGGCTCGCCGTCGCGGCGGGCCAGGCGTATCGCCTGGGCGGCCTTGAGCGCCGCCGCCAGCCCCGCCCCCTGCCCGGGCCGCACCCGGACCAGGGCACGCTCCCACCGGCCGGCGGCCGGGGGCGGGTCCCCCGCCCGGCGCGGCCGGCCCTCCGCCGGCACCGGCAGGGGCACCGGCCCCAGCACCTCGGCCCCCTCCGGCAGGTCCGCCATGCCGAGCAGCTCCGCGACCGCCTCCGGCGGCCCGCTCACCGCCGCCATCCGGGAGACTGGGGGGAAGCCCAGCTCCGCCCGGTCGGCCAGCTCGCGCACCGCGTGCCCGGCGGGGTCCCAGCGGACCAGCGCCTGGACGGGCCGCAGCGTCGGCTCGGCCACGACCACCACCGTGCCGCCCGCCTCCTGGCCCCGCACCAGCGCGGCGGCGCCCAGCCAGCGGCGCAGCGCCTCCTCCCCCGCCCGCAGGTCCGGGCGGCCGAGCAGGGCCCAGCCGTCCAGCAGCAGGGCGGCCGCGTAGCCCCCTTCCGCGACGGGCTCGGCACCGGGCGTGGAGACCACGATCGCGGGCCGGTCGGGGACGGAGTCCAGGACGTGGTCCCGGCCCGACGTGCGCACCGGCACCGACGGGAACGCCCGGCCCAGCTCCTCGGCCGTACGCCGGGCGCCGACCACCTGCGCGCGCAGCCGGAAGCCGCCGCACTCCCCGCAGTGCCAGTCACGGGCCTCCTGCCCGCACCAGCCGCAGTGGAGCTCCCCGGAGCCGCCCCGCGCCTCCAGCGGCCCCGCGCAGGCCGTGCAGCGGGCGGGCTCCCGGCAGCGCTCGCAGGCCAGCCGGGGGACGTAGCCCCGGCGCGGGACCTGCACCAGCACCGGGCCGTGCCGCAGCCCCTCGCGGGCGACCTCCCAGGCGACGCTGGGCAGCCGGGCGGAGCGCGCCGCGGCGTCCCGCGCCTCGTCGGCCTCCCCCACCGTGCGCACCCGGGGCGCGAGGGCGCGCACCCGCTCCCGGCCGGCTGCCAGCGGCAGCGCCCAGCCCGTGTCGACGAGCTGGGCCGCCTCCACCGTGCAGCCGAAGCCGCCCAGCAGGAAGGCCGCCTTCTCGTGCGCGGCGCGCGACAGCAGCACCTCGCGGGCGTGCGGCTGCGGGGCGTGCGGCTCGCTGTGGCTGGAGTCGCCGTCGTCCCAGATCGCGACGAGGCCCGGATTCCGTACGGGCGCGAACATCGCGGCGCGGGTGCCGACGACCGCGCGGACGGCGCCCCGGCTGACGGCCAGCCAGCGGCGGTACCGCTCCTCGGGGCCGGTGTCGGCGGTCAGCAGCACATGCCGCCCCGCGCCCAGCAGCGCCGTCAGCGCCGCGTCGACCCGGGCGGCGGTCCGCCCGTCCGGCACGACCACCAGGGCGCCGCGCCCGGAGGCGAGGGCGGCCGCCGCGGCCCGGGCCAGCTCGGCGGGCCAGTGCGGCCCGGGCAGGGCGGTCCACACCGCGCGCGGGGAGTCGCCCCGGGCGATGGCGTCCAGATACGCGGGACCGGTGGGATAGCGCGCCCAGCTGCCCGGGTCGGGCGCGGCGGGCGGGGGCGCCGGGGCGGGCGAGGGCTCGGCCTCGACGCGGGCGTGCCGGGGCGGCACGGCCAGCTGCAGCACGTCGGCGAGCGAGCCGGCGTAGCGGTCGGCGACGGACCGGCACAGCCCCAGCAGCGCGGGGCTCAGCACGGGCTCGGGCGACAGCACCTGGGCGAGGGCGGCCAGCGGGCCTTGATAGTCGGACTCGGCGACGCGCTCCACGATGAAGCCGTCGAGCAGCCCGCCCCCCTCGCGCCGCCCGCCGCGCACCTGGCGGGTGCCGGCTCCGAAGCGCACCCGGACCCGGGTGCCGGGCCGGGCGTCGGCGTCGAGCTCGGCGGGCACGGCGTAGTCCCACAGCCGGTCCAGGTGCACCGGGCCCTTGTCCACCAGCACCCGCGCGACCGGCAGCTCGGCGGCCAGCTCGGCCCCCCGCCACGTCCGCGGCCTGGCCCGCGGGGCCTTGGCCCTGCGCACGCTCTCGCGGATCAGCGCGAGCTGCTCCGCCTCTGGAGCCCCCTGCTCCGACCGCCCGTTCTCGCTGCTCACAGCTCCAGTCCTACCAGAGCCCGCTGACAACGAAGGCGCCCCCGCCACAAGGGCGGGGACGCCTTCCGGGAAGCTCGGGCGCGGGGCTTACAGCCCGGCGGCCTTCTTCAGCGCCTCGACGCGGTCGGTGCGCTCCCAGGTGAAGTCGGGGAGCTCACGGCCGAAGTGGCCGTAGGCCGCGGTCTGCGCGTAGATCGGGCGGAGCAGGTCGAGGTCGCGGATGATCGCGGCCGGGCGGAGGTCGAAGACCTCGGCGATGGCGGTCTCGATCTTCTCCGGGTCGATCGTGTTGGTGCCGAAGGTCTCGACGAACAGACCGACCGGCTCGGCCTTGCCGATCGCGTAGGCGACCTGGACCTCGCAGCGCGCGGCCAGGCCGGCGGCGACGACGTTCTTGGCGACCCAGCGCATGGCGTAGGCGGCCGAGCGGTCCACCTTGGACGGGTCCTTGCCGGAGAAGGCACCGCCGCCGTGGCGGGCCATGCCGCCGTAGGTGTCGATGATGATCTTGCGGCCGGTGAGGCCGGCGTCGCCCATCGGGCCGCCGATCTCGAAGCGGCCGGTGGGGTTCACCAGCAGGCGGTAGCCGTCGGTGTCCAGCTTGATGCCGTCCTCGACGAGCTCCTTGAGGACGTGCTCCACGACGAACTCACGGACGTCGGGCGCGAGCAGCGAGTCCAGGTCGATGTCCGACGCGTGCTGCGAGGAGACGACGACGGTGTCCAGGCGCACGGCCTTGTTGCCGTCGTACTCGATGGTGACCTGGGTCTTGCCGTCGGGGCGCAGGTAGGGGATGGTGCCGTTCTTGCGGACCTCCGACAGGCGGCGCGAGAGCCGGTGGGCCAGCTCGATCGGCAGCGGCATCAGGTTCGGGGTCTCGTCGCAGGCGAAGCCGAACATCAGGCCCTGGTCGCCGGCGCCCTGCTTGTCGAGCTCGTCCTCGTCGCCCTCGACCCGCGACTCGTAGGCGGTGTCGACACCCTGGGCGATGTCCGCGGACTGCGCGCCGATGGAGACCGACACGCCGCAGGAGGCGCCGTCGAAGCCCTTCTTCGACGAGTCGTAGCCGATCTCGAGGATCTTGCTGCGGACGAGCGAGGCGATCGGCGCGTAGGCCTTCGTGGTCACCTCACCGGCCACGTGCACCAGGCCGGTGGTGATGAGGGTCTCGACGGCGACGCGGGACGTCGGGTCCTCCTTGAGGAGGGCGTCGAGAATGGAGTCGCTGATCTGGTCAGCGATCTTGTCGGGGTGACCCTCGGTGACGGACTCCGAGGTGAACAGGCGGCGGGACACATCGCTCCCTGGGGTTGCAGCGGCTGCTGGCTGATCATTGAAAGATCCGGCCGAGAGCTGCGCTCGACCCGGATCCGGTTGCCAGTTTATCCGGCGTTCTTCCGCTTCGGACATCCCCTCCCGGATGACATACCGCATGCCCTGTGACTCCCGTCACGAAATCGTCACGGGAGCACAGCGGAATGCGGCCGTCCCCCGGGTCAGGCGAGACGCGGCAGCACCAGGTCCCAGACGGTGTCCGCGAGGGCTTCCTTGGGACCGTGCGGGACCGCGGTCTCGGTGCCGTCACAGGCGAGGACGACGGCCTCGTTCTCCTCCGACCCGAAGGTCTTGCGCTCCCCCACCTCGTTGACGACCAGCAGGTCACAGCCCTTGCGGGCCAGCTTGGCGCGGCCGTTCGCGAGGACGTCGTCGGTCTCCGCGGCGAAGCCGACGACGATCTGGCCGGGCCGCGCGCGGTGCGCGGAGAGCTCGGCGAGGACGTCGGGGTTGCGGACGAGCGCGACCGGCTCGGGCTCCTGCCCGTCCCGCTTCTTGATCTTGCCTTCGGCGTAGCTCGCCGGGCGGAAGTCGGCCACGGCGGCGGCCATCACCACGGCGTCCGCGTCCGTCGCCGCCTTGATCACGGCCTCCCGCAGTTGAACGGCCGTCCCCACGCGCACCACGTCGACCCCGGCCGGGTCGGGCAGCTCGCTGTTGGCGGCGACGAGCGTCACCCTGGCTCCCCGGGCGACAGCCGTACGGGCCAGGGCGTACCCCTGCTTGCCCGAGGAGCGGTTGCCCAGGTACCGCACGGGGTCCAGCGGCTCACGGGTGCCGCCGGCGCTCACCACGACGTGACGGCCGGCGAGGTCGGCCGCCGCCCGGTCGCCCCGGGCGAGCACCCGGCGGCAGACCTCGAAGATCTCCGCGGGGTCCGGGAAGCGGCCCTTGCCGGTGTCGGCGCCGGTCAGCCGGCCGACGGCGGGCTCCAGGACGATCGCGCCGCGGCGGCGCAGCGTGGCCACGTTCTCCTGGGTGGCGGCGTGCTCCCACATCTCGGTGTGCATGGCCGGGGCGAAGACGACGGGGCAGCGGGCCGTGAGCAGGGTGTTGGTCAGCAGGTCGTCGGCCAGGCCGTGGGCCGCCTTGGCCAGCATGTCGGCGGTGGCGGGCGCGACCACGACGAGGTCGGCGCGCTGGCCGATCCGCACGTGCGGCACCTCGTGCACGGACTCCCACACCCGGGTGGCGGCGGGGTGGCCGGAGAGCGCGGACCAGGTCGCCTCCCCGACGAAGTTCAGGGCCGACTCGGTCGGCACGACCCGGACGTCGTGCCCCGACTCGGTGAGCCTGCGCAGCAGCTCGCACGCCTTGTAGGCGGCGATCCCGCCGCTGACCCCCAGGACGACCTCGGGCTTGTCCATCGCTCTCGCTTCTCCCCACGATCACCGTGCACACGCACGTATGTACGGTCCTATGACACACCAAGGGCCCGGCAGACGTCCCCCAGCATCGCTGGGTGGCGCCCCCTGCCGGGCCCTTGGTGACGAAAAGTTACGACGCGAATGCCGCGCCGGGTGCGCCTACTGCGCCGGGGCCTCGACGGCCTCGGAGGTCAGCAGGCCCGCGTTGATCTCGCGGAGCGCGATGGAGAGCGGCTTCTCGTGGACGTGGGTGTCCACCAGCGGGCCGACGTACTCCAGCAGGCCCTCGCCGAGCTGCGAGTAGTACGCGTTGATCTGACGCGCGCGCTTGGCGGCGTAGATCACCAGGCTGTACTTCGAGTCGGTCGCCTCGAGCAGCTCATCAATCGGCGGGTTGATGATGCCCTCGGGCGCGGTGATGGAAGAGGACACTCTCTGCCTTCCGAAGGGGGGTGAAGAAAGATGTTCAGCGCAGCAAGGCTAGCAGCTCGCGCGCGACGTCCTCGACCGAGGTGTTGACCAGCGTGGTGTCGAACTCCGACTCCGCCGCCAGCTCCACCTTGGCCACCGTCAGCCGGCGCTCGATGACCTCGGGCGACTCGGTGCCCCGGCCGGTGAGCCGGCGGACCAGCTCGTCCCAGCCGGGGGGCGCGAGGAAGACCAGCTGGGCCTCCGGCATGGTCTCGCGCACCTGGCGGGCGCCCTGGAGATCGATCTCCAGCAGGACCGGCTCGCCCGCCTCCAGGCGGTCGAGCACGGCCCGGCGGGGCGTGCCGTAGCGGTTGCCCGCGAACTCGGCCCACTCCAGCAGCTCGCCATTGGCGACCAGCTTGTCGAACTCCTCGTCGTCCACGAAGAAGTACTGGACGCCCTCCTGCTCGCCGGGCCGCGGCTTGCGGGTGGTGCAGGAGACCGACAGCCAGACGTCGGGGTGGGCCTTGCGCATATGGGCGACGACCGTGCTCTTACCGACCCCGGAGGGGCCGGAGAGCACGGTCAGCCGCGGTTGTCCGGCCGGAGGGACGGGGGACGTCCCCCGGGAGACTGCAGTACTCATGCAGCGATTATCCCGGTTCCCGGGAGTGCCTGGGAACGCCGGGCCGCCGCGGGGCACTCCCGGGGGGCCGTCGTCAGGCGGCCTTGCCGCCGAACTCGCGCTCCAGGGAGGCGATCTGGTTGGAGCCGAGACCGCGGACACGGCGGCTCTCGGAGATGCCGAGCCGCTCCATGATCTGCTTGGCGCGGACCTTGCCGACGCCGGGCAGGCTCTCCAGCAGGGCGCTGACCTTCATCTTGCCGATGACGTCGTCCTTCTGTCCCTGCTCGATGACCTCGTGCAGGGAGGCGCCGGAGTGCTTGAGCCGATTCTTGACCTCGGCGCGGGCCCGGCGAGCCGCGGCGGCCTTTTCGAGCGCGGCTGCGCGCTGTTCAGGGGTAAGGGGCGGAAGAGCCACGCCTACGTCACCTCGGATGTCGAACTGTCGGATACGGACCGGTGAGGAACCTAGTCGGCCCACACCTGGGGAGCAACGAGCAACGCGCTTGCACGTTCGCTCTCGTCGGAGACTAGCGGCCGATGCCGCTCCAGTCAGCGAGAACAAGCGAAAAGTCCTGGTCAGCCTCGATCGACCAGGACTTTTCCGGACATAATGACCGACAATTTTCCTTGGCGGTTGGCGTTAACTCGCCGGTGCCTCCCGCCTGGGACGTGTCAGCCGCCCACCGCTTCGCGCACATCGGCGGCGAAACGCGCCGCACTGTCGCGCAGGGCGGCCGTGTCCGGGCCATGACGGAGCACTCCGCGGCTCACATTCGGGACAACGTCGCGCACGGCCGCGCCGAAGACCTTGGGCAGGTCGGCGGCGGTGGCGCCCTGCGCGCCGATGCCCGGCGCGAGCAGCGGACCGTTGATGGCCAGCTCGGCACCCGCCGCGGTCAGGGAGTCACCCAGCGTGGCACCGACGACCGCGCCGTACGAGCCCATGGGCGCGGCGTCCGCGTTCTCGGCCCGCAGGTGGTCCAGCATCGTCGCGGCGACGCTCCGGCCGTCGGAGCGCACCGCGTGCTGCACCTCCGCGCCCTCCGGGTTGGAGGTGAGCGCCAGCACGAACACGCCGGTGCCGCTCTCCCGGGCCAGGTCCAGCGCCGGGCGCAGCGAGCCGTAGCCCAGGTACGGGCTGACGGTCACGGCGTCGGAGAAGAGCGGCGAGGACGGCTCCAGGTACGTCTCGGCGTACGCGGCCATCGTCGAGCCGATGTCGCCGCGCTTGGCGTCCATCAGCACCAGCGCGCCGGCGGCGCGGGCGTCGGCCACCGCCCGCTCCAGGACCGCGAGGCCGCGCGAGCCGAAGCGCTCGAAGAAGGCGGACTGCGGCTTGAGGACGGCCACGCGGTCGGCCAGCGCCTCCACGACGGTGTGCGTGAAGCGCTCCAGGCCGGCGATGTCGTCGGACAGGCCCCAGTCGGCCAGCAGGGAGGCGTGGGGGTCGATGCCGACGCAGAGGGGGCCGCGCTCGTCCATGGCGCGGCGCAGACGGGCGCCGAAGGATTCGGTCGTCATGGGCTTCTCCTTCATCGCGCGGCCGCGCCGACGGCCTCGGCGAGGGTGGTGTACGGGCTGGCCGCCAGGCGCTCGGCCAGGCCCTTGTGGATCGTGCGGCACCAGAAGGGGCCCTCGTAGACGAAGGCGCTGTAGCCCTGGACGAGCGTGGCGCCCGCCAGGATGCGCTCCCAGACGTCGTCGGCGGTCTCGACGCCGCCGACCCCGACGAGGGTGATCCGGTCGCCCACACGGGCGTACAGACGGCTCAGGACCTCCAGCGAGCGGGCCTTCAGGGGGGCGCCGGACAGACCGCCCGCGCCGATGGCCTCGACGGTCCGCTTCGGGGTGGTGAGGCCGAGGCCGTCGCGGGCGATGGTGGTGTTGGTGGCGATGATGCCGTCCAGGCCCAGCTCGACGGCGAGGTCGGCGACGGCGTCGACGTCCTCGTCGGCCAGATCGGGGGCGATCTTCACCAGCAGGGGCACCCGGCGCGCGGTGACCGTGCGGTCGGCGGCCTCGCGGACGGCGGCGAGCAGCGGCCGCAGCGACTCGGTGGCCTGGAGGTTCCGCAGCCCGGGCGTGTTGGGCGAGGAGACGTTGACGACGAGGTAGTCGGCGTGGGCCGCGAGCCGCTCGGTGGAGGCGACGTAGTCGGCGACGGCCTCGGCCTCGGGCACGACCTTGGTCTTGCCGATGTTGACACCGACGGTGGTACGGAAGACCTCGCGGCGGGCCGCCAGGCGCTCCGCCACGGCCACCGAGCCGTCGTTGTTGAAGCCCATGCGGTTGACCAGCGCGCGGTCCGCCACGAGGCGGAAGAGGCGCTTCTTGGGGTTGCCGGGCTGGGGCTGCGCGGTGACGGTGCCGACCTCGACGTGGTCGAAGCCGAGCATGGCCATGCCGTCGATCGCGGAGGCGTTCTTGTCGAAGCCCGCGGCGAGGCCGAAGGGGCCGTGCATCCGCAGGCCCAGGGCCTCCGTACGCAGCTCCTTGTGGCGCGGCGCGAGGACGGCCGCGACGAAGGTGCGCAGGACGGGGACGCGGGAGACGGCACGGATCCAGCCGAAGGCCAGGTGGTGGGCCCGCTCGGGGTCCATGCGCGTGAAGATCAGTCGGAAGAGGAGCGAGTACATCGGGGTGACGGGCCTTCCACGGGCGAGGGGGAGGTTCCGGGGAACCGCCCACCCGCCCCGGGCGGGGCGGGTGGGCGGCGGGGGTCAGGACCTGGCGTCGGTCAGCTGCCGGGCGTGCTCCTGGAGGGAGCGGACGCCGACCTCGCCCCGGTTGAAGGCCTCGATGCCCTGGACGGCGGCGGCGAGCGCCTGGACCGTCGTCAGGCACGGCACCGCGCGGGCGACCGCGGCGGTGCGGATCTCGTAGCCGTCGAGACGGCCGCCGGTGCCGTACGGGGTGTTGACGATCAGGTCGACCTGGCCGTCGTGGATGAGCTGGACGATGGTCTTCTCGCCGTTCGGGCCCTCGCCCTCGCTCTGCTTGCGGACCACGGTGGCGTTGATGCCGTTGCGGCGCAGGACCTCGGCGGTGCCGGAGGTGGCGAGGAGCTCGAAGCCGTGGGCGACCAGCTCACGGGCCGGGAAGATCATCGAGCGCTTGTCGCGGTTGGCGACCGAGACGAACGCGCGGCCCTTGGTGGGCAGCGCGCCGTACGCGCCGGCCTGCGACTTGGCGTAGGCGGTGCCGAAGACGCTGTCGATGCCCATGACCTCTCCGGTGGAGCGCATCTCCGGGCCGAGGACGGTGTCCACGCCGCGGCCGTGGATGTCGCGGAAGCGCGACCACGGCATGACGGCCTCCTTGACGGAGATCGGCGCGTCCAGCGGCAGCGTGCCGCCGTCGCCGGCCTTCGGCAGCATGCCCTCGGCGCGCAGCTCGGCGATGGTCGCGCCCAGCGAGATCCGGGCGGCGGCCTTCGCCAGCGGGACGGCCGTCGCCTTGGAGGTGAACGGCACCGTACGGGAGGCGCGCGGGTTGGCCTCCAGGACGTAGAGGATGTCCCCGGCCATGGCGAACTGGATGTTGATCAGACCGCGCACGCCGACGCCCTTGGCGATGGCCTCGGTGGAGGCCCGCAGCCGCTTGATGTCGTAGCCGCCGAGGGTGATCGGGGGCAGCGCGCAGGCGGAGTCGCCGGAGTGGATGCCGGCCTCCTCGATGTGCTCCATGACGCCGCCGAGGTAGAGCTCCTGGCCGTCGTAGAGCGCGTCGACGTCGATCTCGATGGCGTCGTCGAGGAAGCGGTCGATGAGCACCGGGTGCTCGGAGATCAGGCCCGCGTGCCGCTCCAGGTAGCCGGCGAGCGAGGGCTCGTCGTAGACGATCTCCATGCCGCGGCCGCCGAGCACGTAGGACGGGCGGACCATGACCGGGTAGCCGATGCCGGCGGCGATGCCCTTGGCCTCCTCGAAGGAGTAGGCGGTGCCGTACTTGGGCGCGGGCAGCCCGGCCTCGGTCAGCACGCGGCCGAAGGCGCCGCGCTCCTCGGCGAGGTCGATGGCCTCCGGGGAGGTGCCGACGATCGGCACGCCGTTGTCCTTGAGCGCCTGGGCGAGGCCCAGCGGGGTCTGGCCGCCGAGCTGGACGACGACGCCCGCGACGGGGCCCGCGAGGGACTCCGCGTGGACGATCTCCAGGACGTCCTCCAGGGTGAGCGGCTCGAAGTAGAGCCGGTCGGAGGTGTCGTAGTCGGTGGAGACGGTCTCCGGGTTGCAGTTGACCATCACGGTCTCGTAGCCCGCGTCGCTCAGCGCGAAGGAGGCGTGGACGCACGAGTAGTCGAACTCGATGCCCTGGCCGATACGGTTCGGGCCGGAGCCCAGGATGATCACCGCGGGCTTCTCGCGCGGCGCGACCTCGGACTCCTCGTCGTAGGACGAGTAGAAGTACGGGGTCTTCGCGGCGAACTCGGCGGCGCAGGTGTCGACCGTCTTGTAGACCGGGCGGACACCGAGGGCGTGCCGGACCTCGCGGACGACGTCCTCGCGCAGGCCCCGGATCGCGCCGATCTGGGCGTCGGAGAAGCCGTGCCGCTTGGCCTCGGCGAGCAGCTCGGGCTCGAGCTTGTCGGCGGCGGCCAGCTCGTCGGCGATCTCCTTGATCAGGAAGAGCTGGTCGACGAACCAGGGGTCGATACGGGTGGCCTCGAAGACCTCCTCGGGCGTGGCACCGGCCCGGATGGCGGCCATCACGGTGTTGATGCGGCCGTCGGTGGGCCGGACGGCCTTCTCCAGCAGCTCGGCCTTGTCGCCCGGTGCCGACACGAAGTCGAACTGCGAGCCCTTCTTCTCCAGCGAGCGCAGGGCCTTCTGGAGGGCCTCGGTGAAGTTGCGGCCGATGGCCATGGCCTCGCCGACCGACTTCATGGTCGTCGTCAGCGTGGCGTCGGCGGCCGGGAACTTCTCGAACGCGAAGCGGGGCGCCTTGACCACGACGTAGTCGAGCGTGGGCTCGAAGGACGCCGGGGTCTTCTCGGTGATGTCGTTGGGGATCTCGTCCAGCGTGTAGCCGACGGCGAGCCGCGCCGCGATCTTGGCGATCGGGAAGCCGGTGGCCTTGGACGCCAGCGCCGAGGAGCGGGAGACGCGCGGGTTCATCTCGATGACGATGACCCGGCCGTCGTCGGGGTTGACCGCGAACTGGATGTTGCAGCCGCCGGTGTCGACGCCGACCTCGCGGATGATCGCGATGCCGATGTCGCGCAGGACCTGGTACTCGCGGTCGGTCAGCGTCATCGCGGGCGCCACGGTGATGGAGTCACCGGTGTGCACGCCCATCGGGTCGAAGTTCTCGATGGAGCAGACGACCACGACGTTGTCGTTCTTGTCGCGCATCAGCTCCAGCTCGTACTCCTTCCAGCCGAGGATGGACTCCTCCAGGAGCACCTCGGTGGTCGGGGAGAGCGTGAGGCCTTGACCGGCGATGCGGCGCAGCTCCTCCTCGTCGTGGGCGAAGCCGGAGCCGGCGCCGCCCATGGTGAAGGAGGGGCGGACGACGACGGGGTAGCCGCCGAGCTCGTCGACGCCCGCGATGACCTCGTCCATGGTGTGGCAGATGACCGAGCGAGCGGACTCTCCGTGGCCGATCTTGGCGTTGACCGCCTCGACGACGCCCTTGAACAGGTCGCGGTCCTCGCCCTTGTGGATGGCCTCGACGTTGGCGCCGATCAGCTCCACGCCGTACTTCTCCAGGACACCGTTCTCGTGCATCGAGATCGCGGTGTTGAGCGCGGTCTGGCCGCCGAGGGTGGGCAGGAGCGCGTCGGGGCGCTCCTTGGCGATGATCTTCTCGACGAACTCCGGGGTGATCGGCTCGACGTACGTGGCGTCGGCGATCTCCGGGTCGGTCATGATCGTGGCCGGGTTGGAGTTGACGAGGACGACCCGCAGGCCCTCGGACTTCAGCACGCGGCAGGCCTGGGTGCCGGAGTAGTCGAACTCCGCGGCCTGGCCGATGACGATCGGGCCGGAGCCGATGACCAGAACGGACTGGATGTCGGTGCGCTTAGGCACGCTGGCCCTCCATCAGGGAGACGAAGCGGTCGAACAGGTACGCGGCGTCGTGCGGTCCTGCGGCTGCCTCGGGGTGGTACTGGACGCTGAATGCCGGCTGGTCGAGCAGCTGGAGGCCTTCGACCACGTTGTCGTTGAGACACACGTGGGAGACCTCGACCCGGCCGTAGGGCGTGTCGGTGGCCGCGTCGAGCGGGGCGTCGACGGCGAAACCGTGGTTGTGGGCCGTGACCTCGACCTTGCCGGTCGTGCGGTCCTGCACGGGCTGGTTGATGCCCCGGTGGCCGTACTTCAGCTTGTAGGTGCCGAAGCCCAGCGCGCGGCCGAGGATCTGGTTGCCGAAGCAGATGCCGAACAGGGGGGTCTTGCGGGAGAGGACCTCGCGCATCACGGAGACCGGGTGGTCGGCGGTGGCCGGGTCGCCCGGGCCGTTGGAGAAGAACACGCCGTCCGGGTTCACCGCGTAGACGTCCTCGGCGGTGGCGGTGGCCGGCAGGACGTGCACCTCGATGCCGCGCTCGGCCATCCGGTGCGGGGTCATGCCCTTGATGCCCAGGTCGACCGCGGCGACGGTGAAGCGCTTCTCACCGATCGCGGGGACGACGTAGGCCTCCTTGGTGGCGACCTCCGCGGAGAGGTCGGCGCCCTGCATCTCGGGGGCCTGGCGGACCTCGGCGAGCATGACGCCCTCGTCGGGGAGCGAGTTGCCGGAGAAGATGCCGACACGCATCGCGCCGCGCTCGCGCAGGTGGCGGGTGAGCGCGCGGGTGTCGACGCCGCTGATGCCGACGACGCCCTGCTTGGCCAGCTCCTCGTCCAGGGAACGGCGCGAGCGCCAGTTGGACGGGACGCGGGCGGGGTCGCGGACCACGTAGCCGGCGACCCAGATGCGGCCGGACTCGGGGTCCTCGTCGTTGACGCCCGTGTTGCCCACGTGCGGGGCCGTCATCACGACGACCTGGCGGTGGTAGGACGGGTCGGTCAGGGTCTCCTGGTAGCCGGTCATGCCGGTGGAGAACACGGCCTCGCCGAAGGTCGTCCCGACCGCCCCGTAGGCACGGCCGCGGAACGTACGACCGTCCTCCAGGACGAGTACGGCGGGGACCTTGCTTCCCCTGCTGGAGGTCGTCATCGTGCGCCTTCCGTAGTGCTGTTCATGGTGCCGACCGCCTCGACCCAGGCGGCGTGCTCGGCCGCCCGGTCGGAGCGGAAGCCCGAGTCGATGGTCTTGTCGCCGTGCTGCCAGGTGATCACGAGCAGGCCCTCGGGGAGGACCTTGCCCGCGATGCCCGTCTCCAGGCGGGCGCCGCGCAGGGCGGCGGCGGGGATGAAGAAGTCCTGGGCGCCGGGCCGTACGACGTCCACGCCCTGCTCCGTCAGGGTGAGCTCCGCCTTGCTGCGCGTGCCCAGCCCGTGCGCGACGATGCGGTCGAGCCACTGCCCGGCGGTGGTGGAGCCGTGGTAGCGGCCACTCATCGTGAGCGTGGGCTCACCCCGCCCGCCGGGGGCCGCGGGCAACTCGGGCAGGTCGCCCTGGAGCGTGCCGCGCCACTTCCAGCCCTCGCGCATCAGCCAGTAGAGCAGTGCGATGAAGAGCAGCAGCCCCACGACCCAGCCGGCGCGCGCGGCCCAGTCGGTGACGTCGGCGGACTTCCGCTCGGCCGCCAGAGTGATGATTTGTGCAGGTGTCACGCGAGATTCCCGTCCACGACCGTCGCCCGGCCCCGCAGGAAGGTGTGGGTGACGCGACCCGGCAGCTCGCGGCCCTCGTAGGGGGTGTTGCGGCTGCGGGAGGCGAAGCCCGCGGGGTCCACGACACCACGGTAAGCGGAATCGACCAGGGTGAGGTTGGCGGGCTCACCGGGAGCGATGGGGCGGCCGTGACCGGCGAGGCTGCCGATCTCCGCGGGCTTGACCGACATCCGCTCGGCGACCCCGGCCCAGTCCAGCAGCCCGGTCTCGACCATCGTGTGCTGCACCACGGCGAGCGCGGTCTCCAGGCCCACCATGCCCATGGCGGCCGCGGCCCACTCGCAGTCCTTGTCCTCGTGGGGGTGCGGGGCGTGGTCGGTGGCGACGATGTCGATCGTGCCGTCGGCCAGCGCCTCGCGCAGCGCCATCACGTCGCGCTCGGTGCGCAGCGGCGGGTTCACCTTGTAGACCGGGTTGTAGGACCGCACGAGCTCGTCGGTGAGGAGCAGGTGGTGCGGGGTGACCTCGGCGGTGACGTCGATGCCGCGGGACTTGGCCCAGCGGACGATCTCGACCGAGCCGGCGGTGGACAGGTGGCAGATGTGCACCCGGGAGCCGACGTGCTCGGCGAGCAGGACGTCGCGCGCGATGATCGACTCCTCGGCGACGGCCGGCCAGCCGCCCAGGCCCAGCTCGGCGGAGACGATGCCCTCGTTCATCTGGGCACCCTCGGTGAGCCGGGGCTCCTGCGCGTGCTGGGCGATGACGCCGCCGAAGGCCTTCACGTACTCCAGCGCGCGGCGCATGATCACCGCGTCGTCGACGC
Source organism: Streptomyces sp. NPDC044063 (assembly GCF_056434285.1). NCBI lineage: Bacteria > Bacillati > Actinomycetota > Actinomycetes > Kitasatosporales > Streptomycetaceae > Streptomyces > Streptomyces sp. NPDC044063. The sequence continues at coordinate 2,975 of NZ_JBWKFM010000038.1, read as the reverse complement.
ACTTGCCGTCGTCGGAGAAGACGGTGACACCGGCGGCGGAGTCGTGCATGGCGCCGAGCTCGGAGAGCTGCTTGCCCTCCAGGCCGACGGTGACGGCGCCGATGGGCTGGACGTCGCAGTAACCGGACTCCTTGCCGAGCCGCCAGACCTGCTCGACGACGCCGGCCGTGTCGGCGACCGGGAAGGTGTTGGCCATGGCGAAGACGGCGGTGTAGCCGCCGCTCGCGGCGGCCCGGGTGCCGGTCAGGACGGTCTCGGAGTCCTCGCGGCCGGGCTCGCGCAGGTGGGTGTGGAGGTCGACCAGTCCGGGCAGCAGGATCTTGCCGTCGGCCTCGATGACCGTCGCGTCCTCGGCGGACAGGCCGGTGCCGACCGCCGCGATGGTCTCGCCGTCGATCAGGACGTCCTGCGGCTCGCCGCCGAGGACCTTCGCACCACGGATCAGGATCTTGGTCATGGTTACTTGCTCTCCTCGGTGCGGGCGTTGTTCGTGGTGACGGCCGGCTCGGAGCCGCCCAGCAGCAGGTAGAGGACGGCCATCCGGGTGCTGACGCCGTTGGCGACCTGCTCGACGGCCGTGCAGCGGTCGGAGTCGGCGACCTCGGCGGTGATCTCCATGCCGCGGTTCATCGGGCCGGGGTGCATCACGACGGCGTGCTCGGGCATCTTCGCCATGCGGTCGCCGTCCAGGCCGTAGCGCCGCGAGTACTCGCGCTCGGTGGGGAAGAACGCGGCGTTCATCCGCTCGCGCTGCACCCGCAGCATCATCACGGCGTCGGACTTCGGCAGCACCGCGTCCAGGTCGTAGGAGACCTCGCAGGGCCAGGTCTCGACGCCGACCGGCACCAGCGTGGGCGGGGCGACCAGGGTGACCTCGGCGCCGAGCGTGGTCAGCAGGTGGACGTTGGAGCGGGCCACCCGGCTGTGCAGCACGTCGCCGACGATCGTGATCCGGCGGCCGGACAGGTCCTTGCCGAGGCCGGCGTCCCGGCCGACCAGGCGGCGGCGCATGGTGAAGGCGTCCAGCAGCGCCTGGGTGGGGTGCTCGTGGGTGCCGTCACCGGCGTTGACGACGGCCCCGTCGATCCAGCCGGAGTTGGCGAGCCGGTAGGGCGCGCCGGAGGCGTGGTGGCGGATGACGACGGCGTCCGCGCCCATCGCCTCCAGGGTCAGGGCGGTGTCCTTGAGCGACTCGCCCTTGGAGACCGAGGAGCCCTTGGCGGAGAAGTTGATGACGTCGGCCGAGAGCCGCTTGGCGGCGGCCTCGAAGGAGATGCGGGTCCGCGTCGAGTCCTCGAAGAAGAGGTTGACGACGGTACGGCCGCGCAGGGTCGGCAGCTTCTTGATGGGCCGGTCGGCGACCCGGGCCATTTCCTCGGCGGTGTCGAGGATCAGGACGGCGTCGTCGCGGGTGAGGTCGGCGGCCGAGATGAGATGGCGCTGCATCCGGTTGCTCCGTGGTTGAGGAGGTATGCGGGGGTACGGACGGGCATGCCGCGGCACGGCCCCGGGATCACCGGGTCCGTGGTGGGGGTGCTACTGCCCGTCTGCCGGGGTGGTCGTGCCCGCGCCGAGGAGCACGCTGTCGCGGCCGTCCTCCTCGGTCAGGTGGACCTTGACCGTCTCCCGCAGCGACGTGGGGAGGTTCTTGCCGACGTAGTCGGCGCGGATCGGGAGCTCGCGGTGGCCGCGGTCGACGAGGACGGCCAGCTGGACGGCGCGCGGCCGGCCGAGGTCGTTCATGGCGTCGAGGGCGGCACGGATGGTGCGGCCGGAGAAGAGCACGTCGTCGACGAGGATGACGAGCCTGCCGTCGATGCCCTCACCGGGGATCTCGGTGCGGGCGAGCGCACGGGCGGGACGCAGCCGCAGGTCGTCGCGGTACATCGTGATGTCGAGGGAGCCGACCGGCATCTTGCCGCCGGTGATCTCTTCGAGCTTGGCGGCCAGCCGGCGGGCGAGGAAGACACCGCGGGTGGGAATGCCGAGGAGCACGACGTCGTCGGCGCCCTTGGCGCGCTCGACGATCTCATGAGCGATCCGGGTGAGGACCCGGGCGATGTCCGGTGCTTCGAGCACGGGACGCGCAGCAGGAATTGCGTCCATACGAAACGGACCTCCTTCTCCGCCTCACGGGACGGACTTTAAAGGACGTCGGATTTACATGTTTCACCGTACCAGCACCAGCGGGCGCCTTACGCCATCACCCCACTGACGGCCCAGAGCGGGCACCATTCGGCTTGACGAACCGAGATTACGCTGCGTAACCTCACAGTGAGTTACCAGACACGCGGCCGTCGAGCTGACGCCGCGCACGTCGATACAGCGTCCGGGGAGCTTTATGTCCAGCGAATACGCCAAACAGCTCGGGGCCAAGCTCCGCGCCATCCGCACCCAGCAGGGCCTCTCCCTCCATGGCGTCGAGGAGAAGTCCCAGGGGCGCTGGAAGGCCGTCGTGGTCGGTTCGTACGAGCGCGGCGACCGTGCCGTGACCGTGCAGCGCCTGGCCGAGCTGGCCGATTTCTACGGTGTGCCCGTGCAGGAGCTGCTGCCCGGCACCACGCCCGGCGGCGCCGCCGAGCCGCCGCCGAAGCTGGTCCTGGACCTGGAGCGGCTCGCCCACGTCCCGGCCGAGAAGGCCGGCCCGCTGCAGCGTTACGCCGCCACCATCCAGAGCCAGCGCGGCGACTACAACGGCAAGGTCCTCTCGATCCGCCAGGACGACCTGCGGACCCTCGCCGTCATCTACGACCAGTCGCCCTCGGTGCTCACCGAGCAGCTGATCAGCTGGGGTGTGCTCGACGCCGACGCCCGTCGCGCCGTCCAGCACGAGGACGCCTAGCCGTCACAGCGGCTGCCGTCTTTTGCCGATAACGAACCGGGGGGGGGGGGGGGGGGGGGGGGGGGGGGGGGGGGGGGGGGGGGGGGGGGGGGGGGGGGGGGGGGGGGGGGGGGGGGGGGGGAGAGGGGGGGGG
>NZ_JBWKFM010000037.1:26911-66394 GCF_056434285.1 Streptomyces sp. NPDC044063 | reverse complement strand
CCCCCCCCCCCCCCCCCCCCCCCCCCCCCCCCCCCCCCCCCCCCCCCCCCCCCCCCCCCCCCCCCCCCCCCCCCCCCCCCCCCCCCCCCCCGCCCGCGGCGGCTGGGGCTTACGGCGGGTGACGTGCCTACAGCGCCTCCGCCGCCGGGCGGACCAGGTCGCGGACCGTCTTCGCCTTGACGAAGTCGCCCATGGCCGTCATCTCCCACTCGCCGGTGTACTGGCGGATGAACTTGCACATCAGCACGCCGGTCTTGGCCTCCGAGCCGGTGAGGTCGAAGCGCACGAGCTCCTCGCCGGTCTGCGCGTCCAGCAGGCGGCAGTAGGCCTTGGCGACCTCGGTGAACTTCTGGCCGTTGAACGAGCAGACGGTGAAGACCAGGCCCGTCACCTCCGGCGGCAGGCCGCCCATGTGCACGGTGATGGTCTCGTCGTCGCCCGAGCCGTCGCCGGTGAGGTTGTCGCCCGAGTGCTGGATGGCGCCGTTCAGGATCTGGAGCCGGCCGAAGTAGCAGGCGTCGATCATGTTGCGGTCGGGGCCGTAGGCGATGACCGAGGCGTCCAGGTCGATCGCGCGGCCGTTCCAGGCGGGCTCCCAGCCCAGGCCCATCCGCACCGAGCGGGTCAGCGGCTGACCGCCCTTCACCAGGGACACCGTCTCGTTCTTGCGGAGGCTGACCCGGCCCTTGTCGAGGTTGACCTTGCCGGGCGCGGCCGGGGCCGGCGCCGGGGGAGCGGGCGGCGCGGCCGGCACCGGCGGAGCGGCCGCCGGCATGGGCGGGGCCGCGACGGGCGGGGCCACGGGCGCCGCGGCGGGGGCCGGGGCCGGCTCCTCCACGCTCACGCCGAAGTCGGTGGCGATGCCCGCCAGGCCGTTCGCGTAGCCCTGCCCGACCGCCCGCACCTTCCACGCGCCGTTGCGCCGGTAGACCTCCACGATCAGCAGCGCCGTCTCCGTGCCCAGCCGGGGCGGGGTGAACGTGGCGAGCACCGCGCCGCTGTCGGCGTCGCGGACGGTCGCGGTCGGCTCGATGCCGGCGAAGGTGGCGCCCTGGGCGTCCGGGCTCGCCGTGACCACGATCTTCTCGATGACGGCCGGGACGGCCGCGGTGTCGACGGTGATCGCGTCGGGAGTGGCGCCGGACGCGGCCCGGTGGGTCACGCCCGGGCCGCCCTGGGGCTGGTTGTAGAAGACGAAGTCGTCGTCGGAGCGCACCTTGCCGTCGGCGGTGAGCAGCAGGCCCGAAACGTCGAGCCGCACCGGGGCGGTGACGTCCACCGTCACACGGGCGACGGAGAGCGGGATGTTCGAGCCGGGTGTCATAGCGGTCATGTCCGGGGTAACGAGCCGTGGGCCTTTACGGTTCCATGACCGGAGGGTCGAAAACCGGGGGGAACGGCGGGGGAATATTCGAACGCGTGCCATGGCTGTGGGTGGGCACACCACTCTTCCGATCATGACTCTGGGGGGATCGCGGATGACGCTCGCGCAGGGAACCGTGGCCGAGGGATTCGAGCCGGTGCGCGAGGCCTTCGAGGCCTCGCTGGCGCAGGAGCGCGCCGGCCACGCGGCCCAGCTGGCCGCGTACGTCGGGGGGAAGCGGGTCGTCGACCTGTGGGGCGGCCCGGAGATCACGGCCGACTCGCTCACCGGCGTCTTCTCCTCCACCAAGGGCGCGGCCCACCTGACGGTGGCGCTGCTCGTCCAGGACGGCACGCTGGAGCTGGACAAGCCGGTGTCCCACTACTGGCCCGAGTTCGGCGCCGCCGGCAAGGAGGGCGTCACCCTCCGGGACCTGCTGGCCCACCGCGCCGGGCTGATCGGTGTCGAGGGCGGCTTCACCGCCGCCGAGCTGGCCGACGACCGGGCCATCGCCGAGCGGCTGGCCGGCCAGCGCCCGTACTGGCGGCCGGGCAGCGCCTTCGGCTACCACGCCTACGTCATCGGGGCGCTCACCGGTGAGGTCGTGCGGCGCGCGACCGGCTCCACCCTCCAGGAGGTCTACGAGGAGCGCGTCCGGGCGCCCTACGGCCTCGACTTCTACCTGGGCCTGCCCGAGGACCAGGAGCACCGGGTGCTCGACACCCAGCCCATGGACCCCACGCCCGAGCAGAAGCGCGCCCTGGCCGAGGGGGCGGCCGGCCCGCACAGCTGGCTGGGGGTCGCCTTCAACCTCCACCACGAGGTGCCCACCGTCCTGGAGGCCCTGCCCAACTCCCGGGCCGTCCGGGCCGGCGGGCCCGCCTCGGTGGGCGGCATGGCCTCCGCGCGCGGTCTCGCGCGGATGTACGCGGCCGCCATCAGCGAGGTCGACGGCAGGGCGCCGCTGCTGACGCCGGAGACGGCGGCCGAGTTCGCCCAGCCGCACTCGGTGGGCCACGACCTGGTGCTGGGCTCGCAGCAGGCGTTCGGGCTGGGCTTCGCCCCCGCGTCGACCGACTACCCCTTCCTGGGGGCGCGGGCCTTCGGGCACAGCGGTGCCGCCGGTTCGATGGCCCTGGCCGACCCGTCCACCGGCCTGGCCTTCGGCTACAACCGGCGCCGGTTCGCCTTCCCCGGCGGCGCGGCGCCCGAGGTGGCCGCGCTGCTGAAGGCCGTGCACGACTGCGCCGCCTGATCCCCGGCGCCCCGCGTCCGTGGCCGGCCCCCGCCGGGAGTCGGCCACGGACGCGTCAGCGCGGCGACACGAAGCCGCACTCGTAGGCGGCGATCACCGCCTGGGTGCGGTCGCGCACCCCCAGCTTGGCGAGCACCGCCGCCACGTGCGACTTGACGGTGGCCGCGCCCACCGTCATCCGCTCGGCGATCTCGGCGTTCGACAGGCCGGCCGTCATCAGCTCCAGCACCTCGGTCTCCCGCCCGGACAGCCGCTCGCGCAGCCGGGCGGCCGCGTCGTCGGCCCGGCGGACGGTGTGCGCGGCGGCGAGGGCCCGCACCGCCGAGGGGAACAGCAGCGAGTCGCTGCGGGCCACCACCCGGACGGCCTGCACGAGTTCGTCGGCGCCCGCCCGCTTCAGGACGAAACCGGCGGCCCCGGCGCGCAGCGCGTCGTACACATAGCTGTCGTTCTCGAACGTGGTGACGACGACGATGCGCGGCGGCGCTTCCATGGTGGCCAGGATGCGCTCCGTGGCCCGGATGCCGTCCACCTCGGGCATGCGGACGTCCATCAGCACGACGTCGGGGCGCAGTTCGCGCACCACCGCCACCGCCTCGGCACCGGTGGTCGCCTCGCCGACGACCTCCAGGCCGGGCTCGGCGCCCAGGATGGCCCGCAGGGCCGTACGGACCAGGTGCTCGTCGTCGGCGAGGACGACCCGTATCGCGGTCACCGGGCGTCCCCCCGCAGGGGCAGCCGGACCGACAGCCGCCACACGCCGTCGTGGGCGCCGGCGGTGCTGTCGCCGCGCAGCAGCCGGGCGCGCTCGGCGATGCCGGCCAGCCCCCGCCCGCCGCCCGCGCGGCTCCGGCCGGGGGTGTGCCGTACGGGATTCTCCAAGGTGACCTCCAGGTCGTCGTCCACGGTGATGCGCAGCCGTACGGGCACGGCGCCCGCGTGGCGCAGGGCGTTGCCGAGCCCCTCCTGGACGATCCGGTAGGCCTCGCGGGAGACGACCGGCGGTACCGCCGCCAGGTCGCCCGGTACGGCGCTGTCGACCGTGCCGCCCGCCGCGCGGGTGCGCCGCAGGAGGCCGTCCAGGTCGGCGAGGGTGGGGGCGGGCGCGGCGGAGGCGGGGCCGTCCTCGCGCAGCAGGCCGAGGACGGTGTCGAGTTCGCCGACCGCCGCCCGCGTCGTCTCCTCGATGGCCTCCAGGGCCTGCCGGGCGAAGGCGGGGTCGGTGTCCAGGACCCGCCGCGCCGCGCTCGCCTGGAGGGACACGGCGCTGAGCGCGTGCCCGACCGAGTCGTGCAGCTCGCGGGCCAGCCGGTTGCGCAGGGCCAGCCGCAGGGCGTGGGCCTCGGCCTCGGCCAGCCGGTCGGCCGCCGTCGGCCCGAGCAGGACGGGCGCGCAGCGCGTCAGCAGGGCGCCCGCCGCCCAGGACGCGCCGGCGATCAGCGCCAGCAGGGCCAGGCCGGCCACGGGGGCCAGCGGCAGCCCCGGACCCCGGAAGAAGGCGACCCAGCCGGGGTCCGCGGCGCGGCCCCGGTCGCCCAGGAGGGGCATGGCCATCAGGTACAGGGCGGCGGGCGGCGCGGCCAGTGACATGCCGCTGACGCAGCCGCCGGCCAGCAGGTGGAGGACGTACCAGACGGCCGTGCGCCCGCGCGCCGCCCACGACCGGGCGGGCCGGGTGTCCAGCTCCTCCCGCGGCACCCCGCACAGCGCCCGCGCGGCACCGACCTCCAGTGGCCGGGCGAGCGGGTGGAGCGCGGTGACGGCGGCGGGCAGCAGGGCCAGCCCGAAGGTGGCGAACTGCCAGCCGAGCGACGGCCCGAGGAAGAGGCTCGCGCGCGGGGTGACGACCGACAGCGCGGTGTTCGTCAGCAGGAAGTAGGGCATCAGCAGGGCACCGCCGAGCAGCAGGTGCACCCAGCGCAGCCTGGCCCCGCGGCCCAGCGTCGCTCCCCCCAGGCGCTTGATCACCCGGACAGGGTAGGCGACCGCCCGGGCCGCCCGTCACCCGTCAGGGCCCCGCCCGCCGCGGGGCGCGGCGCGTGGGGTGGTCGTCCCGGTTCAGGAGGCATCCCGATGAGGTGATCTGCCGGCAAACGACCGACTTCGGCATGATCTGCTGTGAAACTTTCGTCAAGTTGCTCATACATCCAGAATTCCGCGGCGGCCGCCCCCGCACGTCGGCCTGAACGGCAGACCGTATCGCTCCTCGGGGGGACAACCCGCTCCTGCCCGCGCAAGAGAAGGCCGGGACGGTTGCCCTGCCGTGGACCGATCCCGGTTTCATCCTCAGGGCGGTCGACCGGCGGCCCGTACGGCGCGACCATGGACTCGTACAGTGCGTGCATGGTCACCACGAACGCGAGCGCGGCCGTGCCGGATCCGCAGGATCCGCCGGTGCTGCACATCAAGGGACGGATATTGACCGGCGCGGACCCGGTCGACGGGGTGCGCGACGAGCTGTGGGTGGTGGGCGGACGGATCACGTTCGACCGGCCGGCCGGGGCGCGCGACGTCACCACCGTCGAGGGCTGGGTGCTGCCGGGGCTGGTGGACGCGCACTGCCACGTCGGGCTCGACGCCCATGGTGCCGTCGACGAGGCGACCGCCGAGAAGCAGGCGCTGACGGAGCGTCACGCCGGTGCGCTGCTGCTGCGTGACGCCGGCTCGCCCTCCGACACCCACTGGATCGACGACCGCGAGGACCTGCCGCGCATCATCCGGGCCGGCCGCCACATCGCCCGCACCCGCCGCTACATCCGCAACTACGCCCACGAGATCGAGCCGGAGGACCTGGTCGCGTACGTGGCCCGCGAGGCGCGCCGGGGCGACGGCTGGGTCAAGCTGGTGGGCGACTGGATCGACCGCGAGACCGGCGACCTGGCGGCCTGCTGGCCGCGCGGCGAGGTCGAGGCCGCCATCGCCGAGGCGCACCGGCTGGGCGCCCGCGTCACCGCCCACTGCTTCGCCGAGGAGACGCTCGCGCCGCTGGTGGAGGCGGGCATCGACTGTGTCGAGCACGCCACGGGCCTGACGGAGGAGACGATCCCGCTCTTCGCCGAGCGGGGCGTGGCCATCGTGCCGACGCTGGTCAACATCGCGACCTTCCCCCGGCTCGCGGAGGGCGGCGAGGGCAAGTTCCCGCGCTGGGCGGACCACATGCGGCGGCTCCACGCACGGCGGTACGCGACCGTGGGCGCCGCCTTCGACGCCGGCATCCCCGTCTTCGTCGGCACCGACGCGGGCGGCTCGCTGCCCCACGGCCTGGTCGCCCAGGAGGTCGGCGAGCTGGTCAGGGCCGGCATCCCGGCGGCGGCCGCGCTGTCGGCGGCCACCTGGGGGGCGCGCGCGTGGCTGGGCCGCCCCGGGATCGAGGAGGGCGCGCCGGCCGACCTCGTGGTGTACGACGCCGACCCGCGCGCCGATGTCCGGGTCCTGGGGACGCCGCGCAGGGTGGTGCTGAGGGGGCGCGTGGTGAGCTGAGCGCAGGAGCGTGGGTGACTCCCGCGACAGCCGTGCCCGGTGAATCGAACCCGCACGCGAAACCCCTCCTTTGGAGTGAATCGACGCCGGATCACTGGGAGTTCACCCGTTCGGCGCAGACCATGGCGGGGTCGACGCCGCCGGCGCGCGATGTCCCCCATTGGCGCGCCGGCGGCTCCGTTCTCCCGTGGGGGTTCCACACACGTGTTCAGCACCACCAGCCCTGCCTCCGGCGTGCCCGCACACCGGCTCACCGCGCTGGCCGCGACGGCCACCGCCACCGCCCTCGCCCTGGGCGCCGCACCCGCCCACGCCACCGGAACCGACTCCTCCAAGGGTTCCGGCACGGCGAGCGCGACCGTCCTGCGCACCGGCCTCGACCTCTCCCTGCTCGGCGGGGCCGCCCACGTCCCCGTCGACGCGGTCCTCAACGACGTCAAGGCACCCGCCGACGCCCACCGGACGGCCCTCGCGGTCACCCTCGACGGCGTCGAGAACGGCCGGCCCGTCACCCTCCTGCGCGCCGACACCGCGGACGCCACCGCCACCGCCGACCGGACAGCCGCCCGGGGCAGGGTGGTACTCGTCCACGCGAAGGTCCACGTCCCCGGCCTGCCGCTGCGCTCGCTGATCGAGGTGGAGCAGGTCACGGCCGAGGCGGTCTGCGCGGCGGGCCGCACCCCCACCGCCACCGCCCACGTGCCCGGCACCGTCTCCGTGCTCGGCCGGAAGGTCACGCTCAGCGCCACGGGCCCCACCAAGGTCGCGGTGCCCGGCGTCGGCGAGGTGCGGCTGGAGCTGTCGAGGACCGCCACCACCTCGCGTACGGCGGCGGCCACCGCGCTCGGCCTCGACGTCACCCTCGACCCCCTGGCCCTCGGCGTGGCGAAGGTACGGGGCCGGGTCACCCTCGCCCGGGCCGGCTGCGAGGCGCCGGCGGGCGGATCCACCGACACGAGCGGTACGGGCGATACGGGCGGTACTGGCGGTACGGAGGTGAAGCCGCGCCCCGCGGCGCACGGCGGCAGGGCGGCCGAGCCCGTGACGAGCGACCTGGCCGAGACCGGCGGCAGCTCCGCCACGCCCTACCTGGCGGGCGCGGCCGGACTCCTCGTCGCCGCGGGCGGGGCGGCGCTCTACGCGGCCCGCCGCCGCAGGTCCGCCCGCGGCTGAGCGGCTGAGCGGGAGAGCGGAGGAGACGGCTCAGACGGAGGCCAGCGCCTCCTCCAGGGCGGCGATGAAGCGGTCCGTCGTCGCCCGGTCCCGCACCGCGAGCCGCAGATAGTCCGACCCCAGCCCGGGGAAGGTGTCGCCCCTGCGCACCGCGAAGCCCAGATGGCGCAGCCGCGACCGCACGGCGTCGGCCCGCTTCGTCCGGATCAGCACGAACGGGCCGGCCGCCGGGCCGAACACGGTGACCTCCGCGAACTCCGCCAGCCGCAGCTGCAGATGGGCCCGGTCGACGGCGATCCGGTCGGCGGCCGCCGAGGCCTCGGCCAGCGCCGCGGGCCCGCTGCACGCCTCGGCCGCCGTCAGCGCCGGCGAGGACACCGGCCACAGCGGCTGCGCCCGCTCCAGCCGGGCTATCTTGCCCGGCGACGCCAGCACGTACCCGACGCGCAGCCCCGCCAGCCCCCAGGTCTTGGTCAGACTGCGCAGCACGATGAGGCCCGGCAGGTCCGTACGGGCCGCGAGCGACTCCCGCTCACCGGGCACCGCGTCCATGAACGCCTCGTCCACGACCAGGAACCGCCCCGGCCGGGCGAGCCGCGCCAGGGTCCGGGCGGGATGCAGCACCGAGGTCGGGTTGGTGGGATTGCCCACGATCACCAGGTCCGCGTCCCCCGGCACCGAGCGCGGGTCGAAGCGGAAGCCGTCCGCCGCGTCGAGCACCACGCGCTCCACCGTGTGCCCGGCGTCGCGCAGCGCCGCCTCCGGCTCGGTGAACTGAGGATGCACCACCACCGGCCGCCGCACCGGCAGCGCCCGGGCCAGCAGCACGAACGCCTCGGCCGCCCCGGCCGTCAGCAACACCCGCTCCTCCGGCAGACCGTGACGCGCCGCCACGGCCCGCCGGGCCGCCCGGCCGTCCGGATACGCGGCCAGGGAGCCCAGCGAGCCGGCTATGCGCTCGCGCAGCCACTGCGGGGGCGTACCGGCCCGGACATTGACGGCGAGGTCCGTCAGCTCCGCGCCCATGCCGCGCACTTCGGCGTCTCCGTGGTGCCGCAGGTCGGGCTCGGTCGATTCACGCATGCGATAGACGGTACTGAGGGGGCGTACGGGCTGTTCACGCGGGTCGGGCCGGGCGGCGCGCGACGGCCGCGGTGACCCGCGCCGACTTCCGCTTGGGCACGGCCAGCAGCGCCCCCGGACCCGCCGCCAGCAGCGCCGCCGCCTCCGCGACGCCGGGCGTGCCGAGGGCCCGGCGGGCCGTCTCGGAGGGGTGCGGCACCGGTTGCGCGGCCAGCACGTCGGGGGCGTACGAGGTGAGGCGCACGCCCAGCCGCGCGGCCGCGGCCAGCAGGCCGGGCTCGCCGGCCCGCGCCTCGACGGTGGCCAGCGCGGCGACCACGCCGCCGCCCGCCTCCGCCAGGGCCTCCCCGACGAGCGCGAGCACCTCGGCGGCGGCCACGTCGCGGCAGCAGCCGACGCCGACGTACAGGCCGCCGCTCACCCTCGGCCCGCCGCTGCCGCCGCCACGAACCGCTCCGCCGTACCGGGGGCTCCCGCCCAGTGGACGTGGAGGTACGAGGCGTGGACGTTGCCCTGGACGAAACCCTCCACCCGGCGGGCGGGATGAGTGATCCCCCAGGCCGGCACGGCACCGGCCGTCGGCTCGACGACCGTACGGTGGAACTCGTGCCCCCGGACCCGGGTGCCGGCCGGGGCGAGCGCGTTGTCCGCGATCGCGACGGCCTCCCGGTAACCGAGGGTGAGGCGCTCCGACATCCGGGCGTCGGCGTCGAGGACACCGCACATGGGCTTGCCGTCGAGACCGCGGGCGAGGTAGAGGAGGCCCGCGCACTCGGCGGCGACGGGTGCGCCCGATCGGGCCAGCGCCGTTATGGCCTGGCGCAGCGGCTCGTTGGCGGAGAGCTCGGCCGCGTACATCTCGGGGAAACCGCCGCCGATGACGAGGCCGGCGGTGCGGTCGGGGAGCGCCTCGTCGTGGAGGGGGTCGAAGGTGACGACCTCCGCGCCGGCGGCCCGGAGAAGCTCCGTGTGCTCGGCGTACGAGAAGGTGAACGCCGGGCCGCCGGCGACGGCGATGACGGGGGCACCGTGCAACGCGGCGTCGTCCAGCCCGTCCGGCGTTTGAGGACGCCGCGCGTCAGCGCGGTCCGGGGGGCCGGGGGCTTGCCCCCGGTTTCGGGAAGGGGCGGGGTGGGGGAGAGGCTCGCCGCAGGCGCTCCACGGTTCGGCGTCCAGCGGCGGCGCGCTGTGGGCCAGCGCCAGGAGGGCCTCCAGGTCGCAGCCCTCGCGTACACGGTCCGCCTGCGCGGCCACCGACTCCAGCGCCTCGGTACGGCGTTCCGCCACCGGCACCAGCCCCAGGTGCCGCGACGGCGTGTGCACCTGCCCGGCCCGCCGCACGGCGCCCAGCACCGCCACCCCCGACTCCTCCAGGGCCTCCCGCAGCAGCGCCTCGTGCCGGTCCGAGCCGACCTTGTTGAGGATGACGCCCGCGACCCGTACCTCCGGGTCCCAGGAGGCGAAGCCGTGCACCAGCGCGGCCACCGACCGCGACTGCGACGACGCGTCGACCACGAGCACCACCGGCGCCCGCAGCAGCTTCGCCACGTGCGCCGTCGACGCCAGCTCCCCCTGCCCGGCCGCGCCGTCGTAGAGGCCCATCACGCCCTCGACGACCGCCACGTCGCAGCCCGCGGCCCCGTGGAGGAACAGCGGGGCCACGAGCTCCGGGCCGCACAGGAAGGCGTCGAGGTTGCGGCCCGGGCGGCCGGTCGCGAGCGCGTGGTAGCCCGGGTCGATGTAGTCCGGGCCGACCTTGTGCGGCGACACGGCGAGCCCCGCGTCCGCGAAGGCCCGCATCAGCCCGGTGGCCACGGTGGTCTTGCCGCTGCCGGAGGCCGGGGCGGCGATGACCAGGCGGGGGACGCGCGTACTCACCACTCGATGCCCCGCTGGCCCTTCTGACCGGCGTCCATCGGGTGCTTGACCTTGGACATGTCCGTCACCAGATCGGCGAAGTCCAGCAGCTTCTCCGGGGCGTTGCGGCCGGTGATGACGACGTGCTGGGTGCCGGGGCGGTCCCGCATCACCTCGATCACCTCGTCGGTGTCGATCCAGCCCCAGTGCATCGGATACGCGAACTCGTCCAGCACGTAGAGCTTGTACGTCTCCGCCGCCAGGTCGCGCTTGACCTGTTCCCAGCCCTCACGGGCCTTCTCCTCGTTGCTGAGCTCGCTGTCGCGCTGGATCCAGGACCAGCCCTCGCCCATCTTGTGCCAGTCCACCGTGCCGCCCTCGCCGGAGGCGCCCAGCACGCGCAGCGCGTTCTCCTCGCCGACCTTCCACTTCGCGGACTTCACGAACTGGAAAACACCGATCGGCCAGCCCTGGTTCCACGCCCGCAGCGCCAGCCCGAAGGCCGCCGTCGACTTGCCCTTGCCGATACCGGTGTGGACGAGGACCAGCGGCCGGTTGCGGCGCTGACGCGTGGTGAGGCCGTCGTCCGGTACGACGGTCGGTTGTCCCTGGGGCATTACGCGGCCCTCCGTGAGTCGGTGTTGCGTACGGTACGTACCAGCGCGGAGACATTCTCCGCGCGCAGATCGTCGAGGGTCACGACCGGCCCGCCGAGCGCCCGGCCCAGCTCGCCCGCCAGCCCGAGCCGCACCGGCCCGGCCTCGCAGTCCACGACCACCGAGGCGACGCCGGTGCCCGCGAACAGCCCCGCCGCGCGGGCGGCCCGCGCCAGCGGCTCGACCCCGCCCGTGGCCCGGCCGTCCGTCACGACGACCAGCAGCGGACGGCGCGCGGGATCGCGCATGCGCTCCACCCGCAGCACCTCGTGCGCCTGCAGCAGCCCCGCCGCCAGCGGCGTACGGCCGCCCGTCGGCAGCTTCTCCAGCCGGGCAGCGCCCGCCTCCACGGACGACGTCGGCGGCAGCGCCACCTCCGCGCCCGAGCCCCGGAACGTCACCATCCCGATCTTGTCGCGGCGCTGGTAGGCGTCCATGAGCAGCGACAGGACCGCGCCCTTGACCGCGCTCATCCGCTTGCGGGCGGCCATCGAGCCGGAGGCGTCGACGACGAACAGCACGAGGTTGCCCTCGCGGCCCTCGCGCACCGCCTCGCGCAGGTCGTCGCGCCGGACCACCAGCCCCGGTCCGCCGCGCCCGCGCGCCCGCTGGTGCGGCGCGGCGGCCCGTACGGTCGCGGCGAGGTGCAGCCGGGTCAGGGGCCCGCCCCGGGGGCGGCGCGCCCCCGTCGTCCGGCCGTGCGCCGTGAGCGCGCGCGAACGCCGCCCGTCGGCGCCCTCACCGAGGCCGGGAACGGTGAACCTGCGGGTCCGGAACGGCTCCGCGGCGGCCACGGCGGGGGCCTCGGGAGCCTCCCCGCCACCGTCGCCCGCCGGAGCCGAGGCCTCCTGCGGGGCGGGGGAGGAGGGCTCGGGGTCCTGCCGCTGGGACGGTACGTCCGGAGCGCCGGCATCGCCGTCGGGCCCGTCGCCCGCGTCCCGAGGGGGCTGCCCACCGCCGTCGGGACCGCCGTCCGGTCCACTGCCGGGACCGTCGGGGCCGTCCCCGTCCGGCTGCGGACCGTCCGGCTCCGGCTCGGGGTCCTCGTCCTCGGGGTCCTCGAAACCGTTCAGGATGTCGTCGAGCTTGTCCTCGTCGAGGCCGGGGGCGTCGAAGGGGTTCCGCCGGCGCCGGTGCGGCAGCGACAGCAGGGCCGCCTGCCGGACGTCAGCCGTCGTCACGTCCGTACGCCCCGCCCACGCGGCCAGCGCGGCGGCGGTGCGCGCGGTGACGATGTCCGCGCGCATGCCGTCCACCTCGAACCCGGCGCACACCGCCGCGATCCGGCGCAGCGCGCCGTCCCCGAGCCGTACGGCCGGCAGCAGCGCCCGCGCGGCGGCGATGCGCTCGCGCAGCGCGTCCTCCTCCGGCGCCCACGTGCCGGCGAAGCCCGCCGGGTCCTCGTCGAAGGCCAGGCGCCGGCGCACGACCTCGACGCGTTCCTCGGGCTCGCGCGAGGCCGCGACCTCGACGGTCAGGCCGAAGCGGTCGAGGAGCTGCGGGCGCAGCTCGCCCTCCTCGGGGTTCATGGTGCCGACGAGGAGGAAGCGGGAGGCGTGCCGGACGGAGACGCCCTCGCGCTCGACGGAGGAGACGCCGGTCGCCGCCGCGTCGAGCAGCGAGTCGACCAGGTGGTCGCCCAGCAGATTGACCTCGTCGACGTAGAGCACGCCCCGGTGCGCGGCGGCCAGCAGGCCGGGCTCGAACGCCTTCACGCCCTCGCCCAGCGCCCGCTCGATGTCGAGCGCGCCGACGAGCCGGTCCTCGGAGGCGCCGACGGGCAGCTCGACCATGCGCGCGGGGCGCGCCGCCCGGTCGCCGCCCGCGTGCGGCCCGTCCGGGCACCGCGGGTCCGGCGCCGCCGGGTCGCAGGAGAACCGGCAGTCCGCGACGGTCACGACCTCGGGCAGCAGGGCGGCGAGGCTCCTGACCGCGGTGGTCTTGGCCGTGCCTTTCTCACCCCGCACGAGCACTCCGCCGATGGCCGGCGAGATCGCGTTGAGCAACAGGCCCAGCCGCATGTCGTCCATACCGACGATCGCGGTGAAGGGGTAGGTGGACGAGGACATCAGCGGTTACCTCCCTGGGGGGAACGACGACGGCCGGTAGGGGTACTCACGGCGCCCCCGGCGGTATGAAGGGGGCGCCGGCCGGCACCCCGTCCTCGATCAGCCGCAGCAGCGCGTCCGTGTCCGCGTGTTCCTCGATCAGGTCGCCCAGCCGGTCCAGCTGTTCCTCCCGCAGGGCCGCGAACGACGTGTCCGGGGCCGGCTCGAAGGCCCGTCCCGCCGCCTTCGCCACCCGCCGCAGGAACGCCCGCCGGAAGCCGTCGCTCTCCAGCGAGCCGTGCCAGTGGGTGCCCCAGACCGCGCCCACCCGGCAGCCGTCCAGGAACGGTTCGTCGCCGCCCAGGACGTCCGCCACGCCGTGGTGGATCTCGTACCCCTCGACCCGCTCGCCCAGCGCCTCGCCGACCGGCCGGGCGAGGGTCTTCCCCGCCGCGAAGCGGACGCGCACCGGCAGCAGGCCGAGGCCCTCGACCACGCCGGCCCGGGACTCCACCTCGTCCTCGATGCGCTCGCCGAGCACCTGGAAGCCGCCGCAGACGCCCAGCACCGGCCGGCCCTCGGCCGCGCGCCGGGCGAGGGCGGCGGCCAGGCCGCGCTCGCGCAGCCAGTCGAGGGCCCGTACCGTGCCGCGGGTGCCCGGTACGACGGCCAGGTCGGCGTCGGCGAGCTCCTCGGGCCGGTCGACGAACCGCACCACGACGCCGGGTTCGGCGGCCAGCGCGTCCACGTCCGTGAAGTTGGACATCAGGGGCACCGCGCACACCGCCACGCGCAGGATGTCGGCGCCGTGCGGCGGGGCCACCACCGACTCGCGGACGGCACCGCGCAGCGAGACGCGCAGGCCGTCCTCCTCGTCGATGCCCAGGCCGTGGGCGAACGGCAGCACGCCGTACGTCCGGCGGCCCGTCAGCCCGCGCAGCATCTCCATGCCGGGCTCCAGGAGCGTGACGTCACCCCGGAACTTGTTGACGAGGTAACCCGCTATCAGTTCCTGGTCCTCGGGCGAGAGCAGGGCCGTGGTGCCGAAGAAGGAGGCGAAGACGCCGCCCCGGTCGATGTCGCCGACGACGACCACGGGCAGCCGGGCCGCCCGGGCGAGGCCCATGTTGACGATGTCGCTGCGCCGCAGGTTGATCTCCGCCGGGCTGCCCGCGCCCTCGCAGACGACCGCGTCGTGCGTACGCCGCAGCTCCTCCAGGCACTCGGTCACCGTGTCGAACAGCTGCTCCTGGCGGCCCGCGTGGTAGCCGCGCGCGCTGAGCTCACCCACCGGCCTGCCCATCAGGACGACCTGGCTGCTGCGGTCCCCGCCGGGCTTGAGGAGCACCGGGTTCATCAGCGCGCTGGGCTCGACGCGCGCGGCCGCGGCCTGCATGGCCTGGGCCCGCCCGATCTCCGCGCCCTCGCGCGTCACATACGAGTTGAGCGACATGTTCTGCGCCTTGAAGGGCGCGACCTT
The DNA here is from genome assembly GCF_056434285.1 of Streptomyces sp. NPDC044063. Classification (NCBI taxonomy): domain Bacteria; kingdom Bacillati; phylum Actinomycetota; class Actinomycetes; order Kitasatosporales; family Streptomycetaceae; genus Streptomyces; species Streptomyces sp. NPDC044063. Next base: position 51,999 of record NZ_JBWKFM010000037.1, on the reverse strand, counting down.
GACGCCCTTGCGGACCAGCCAGCGGCAGATGCCGGCGGTCACCACGCTCTTGCCCGCGTCGGAGGTGGTGCCGGCCACCAGCAGGCCCCCGCCCCTCCCGGTCGTCACCGACACCGCCTCCTCCTTGTCGCGGCCGCCACGGCCGCCCTCGTCACCAATGCCGTCGTCAGGGCGAGCGCCGAGACCCGGCGCGAGAGCGCGACGGCGCGCTCGATGTCCGCCACCTCGACCGGCCGGTTCTCCGCGCCCAGGACGGGGCGGTGCTCGACGCGACCGGCGTAGGCGAGGGTGCCGCCCAGCCGTACCCCGAGGGCCCCGGCGAAGGCGGCCTCGACCGGCCCGGCGTTGGGGCTGGGGTGGCGGGAGGCGTCTCGGCGGGCGACGCGCAGGGCGCCGCGCGGGTCGGGGCCGGCGAGGACGGCGAGGGCCGCGGTGAGCCGGGCGCCGGGCCAGCCGGCGACGTCGTCCAGGCGGGCGGAGGCCCAGCCGAACCGGCGGTAGCGGGGGGACTTGTGGCCCACCATCGCGTCCAGGGTGTTCACCGCCCGGAAGCCGGCCAGTCCGGGGACGCCGCCGAGCGCGCCCCACACCAGCGCGCCCACGACGGCGTCGGAGGTGTTCTCGGCGACGGATTCCACGACGGCGCGCGCGATCTGCCGCTCGTCCAGGGACTGCGGGTCGCGGCCGCACAGGTGGGGCAGCCGCGCGCGGGCGGCGGCGAGGTCGCCGGCGGCGAGCGCCCCGCCGACGGCGCGGGCCTCGCGCCCCAGCGAGGTGCCGCCGAGCACGGCCCAGGTGGTGGCGGCGGTCAGGGCGACGCGGGCGGCGCGGGAGGGGCGTACGGCGCGGGTCAGCAGGGCGGCTCCGGCAATGGTGCCGCCCGCGCACACCAGGGTGTGGAGGGCGCCGGCGCCGCGGTGGTCGCGCCACAGGCGCTGTTCGACGGCGTGCGCGGCGCGTCCGAAGGCGGCCACGGGGTGGCCGCGGCGGGGGTCGCCGAGCAGGAGGTCGCCGGTGAAGCCGAGCGCGGCACCGCACGCGAAGCCGAGGTGGTCGGCGCGCATCGGCTCAGACCGCCGTCGCGCCTCGGAGGTGGGTGCGTCGTGGGGCGGGGGGTGTGCGGCCGGGCATGGCGATGTGTCCTCACTCAGGGTCCGCGCCCTGGCTCGACGTGACCGGCGACCAGAGTCTCCTGGCTCCCGGATCGGCGTCGCTCCGGCCTTCCAGCCCGCGGGCGGGCCGTGGCCCTCGGTGGAGGACGCTCCCCGGTGACAGTGGCGGGACCGCGCCGGATTCGCACCGGCTTCCTCTGCTGTCGCCGTTTGGCTCCGGAAGTCCACCACGGCCCGGGAAGGGCAGTCAACTCACAGCTGACCTGCGGCCTTCCCGGGCCGTGGGGGAGGTATGCGTGGATGTCGACGGCGCCCGGGGGCGCCGCCGGGCGCTCAGGAGACGATGAGGAAGATGCCGTATCCGACGGCCGCCGCGCACGCCGCGAAGCAGGCGTACGCGCCGGTGCGCGCGAGTGCGTTGGGAGCGACGGGCGCGGCGACGGTGCCGTCCGGCTGCTCCTGGGGCTTGCGGGGCGCGGTGCCGACGATGCCGAGGGTGAAGAGGCCGACGAGTCCGACGGTCACGACGAGGCTGACGCCGAAGACCTGGCCGAGGGCTTCCCAGTTGATCTGCATGACGGGGTTCCTTGGTTCCTTAGCTCGTCGCCGGGGCGGGGGCGGCGGGGGCGGCGGAGGAGGCGGTCGCCGGGGCGGCGGCCAGGGGGCCGGCCGGCGGCGGGGCGACGGCCTGGAGCGCGGCGGTGATGACACCGGCGGGCTCGAGCGGCTCGGCGTCCACGCCCTGCGGCTGGTTGAGGTCGTTGACGTTGTCGTGCGTCACCGGCTTGCGGCGCGAGGCCAGCCAGATCGCGCCGGACACGCCGAGGCCGAGGACGGCGACCGCGGTCACGCCCCAGTCGCCCTGGTCGGCGAGGAGGGCGGCGCCACCGGCGACCAGACCCGCGGCGGGCAGGGTCAGGCCCCAGGCCATGACCATGCGGCCGGCGGTCGACCAGCGCACCACGCCGCCCTTGCGGCCGAGGCCGGCGCCCATGATCGAGCCGGAGCAGACCTGGGTGGTGGAGAGCGCGAAGCCGATGTGCGAGGAGGCGAGGATGACGGTCGCGGCGCCGGTCTGGGCGGCGAAGCCCTGGGCGGGCTTGATGTCGGTCAGGCCCTTGCCGAGCGTCTGGATGATGCGCCAGCCGCCGAGGTACGTACCGAGCGCGATGGCCAGGCCCGCGGAGACGATGACCCACATGGGCGGGTCGGAGTGCGGGGCGATGACGCCGCCGGCGACCAGCGCGAGGGTGATCACACCCATGGTCTTCTGGGCGTCGTTGGTGCCGTGGGCGAGGGAGACCAGGGCGGCCGAGGCGATCTGCCCGGCGCGGTAGCCCTTGGCGGTCTCCTGCTCGTCGCGGCCCCGGGCGAGGCGGTAGGTGAGCCGGGTCGCGCACCAGGCGGCGATGCCGGCGACCAGCGGCGCGGCGACGGCCGGGATGAGGACCTTCATCACGACCTTGTCGGTGTTGACCGCGTCGAAGCCGACGGCGACGACCGTCGCGCCGATCAGACCGCCGAAGAGGGCGTGCGAGGAGCTGGAGGGGAGGCCCGCGAGCCAGGTCAGCAGGTTCCAGACGATCGCGCCGACGAGCCCGGCGAAGATCACTTCCGGCCTGATGCCCGCGGTCTCGTCGATGATCCCGCCGGAGATCGTCTTGGCGACCTCCACGGACAGGAACGCGCCGACGAGGTTGAGCACGGCCGACATGGCCACGGCCACCTTGGGCTTGAGGGCCCCGGTGGAGATGGTGGTGGCCATGGCGTTGGCCGTGTCGTGGAAGCCGTTCGTAAAGTCGAACACCAAGGCCGTGACGATCACGATCCCGATGAGAAGCGTGATGTTTTCCATTCACCCAGGCAATCAGCTCGATGGTCAGTACGCGGCGACCGTAGGGATCCAGGGTGAACGGAAGGTGAACGGGATCGGATCGATCCCCGACGCGAACCGGAGGCGAGCACCGATGAGTCCGCACGAAGAGATCCACGGGAGCGCACGCGCGAGCGCCGGAACCGGCGACGACCCAAGGCGCGTCTGGGCGGAGGTGGTGGCCACCGCCCGCCGCACCACCACCGACGGACTTGTCGTGGGCACCTCCGGGAACGTCTCGGCCCGGGCCGGGGACGTGGTGCTCGTCACTCCCAGCGGCGTCCCCTACGACCGGCTCGGCCCCGGCGACATCACCGGCGTCGACCTCTCCGGCCGTCAGGTGATCGGCGAGCTGACCCCCACCAGCGAGCTGCCCATGCACCTCGCCGTCTACCGCGCCACCGACGCCGCCGCGATCGTGCACACCCACGCGGTGCACGCCACCGCCGTCTCCACCCTCGTCACCGAGCTCCCCCTGATCCACTACATGGCCGCGGCGCTCGGCGGGCCGGTCCGGGTGGCCCCCTACGCCCTCTACGGCAGCGACGAGCTGGCCGGCCACGTCCTGGACGCCCTGGAGGGCCGCACCGGCTGCCTGCTGGGCAACCACGGCACCCTCACCCACGGCGCCACCCTGGAGCAGGCCTACGACCGCACCGCCCAGCTGGAGTGGATGTGCGGGGTCTGGCTCGCCGCCTCCGGCGTCCCCGGCCTCGCGCCCGCCCTGCTCACCCCCGCCGACCTCGACGCGACGGCCGCCAAGCTGCGCGGCTACGGGCAGCGGCCCGCCTGACCCGGCGCGCGGACCCCGGCCCGCCTGACCCGGCGCGTTCGACCCCGGCCCGCCGGCGCGAGGACCCGGCCCGGGCGCGCCCACTGGCCCGAGCCGGGGCCCGAGCCCACACTGGGAGTGATGGGCCTGCGCCAGGCGGCGGCGGTGACCGCCACCACTCTGATCGGTGCCGGAGCGGCCGCGGTGGCGGCCGGCCGGTACGCCGGCGACGCCGCCCTGAGGACCGGGCCCGGTCACCCGACGCCGGGCGAGCCGCGGATCGCCGTCCACGACACCGGGCCCGGCACCGTCACCCTCACCCGCACCCCCGCCACCCTGCGCCGCGGCACCTACGGGCTGGCCGGGCGCGGGCTGCACGCCGTCGTCGGGGACGTGGTGGCCGACGTCTCCCACCCCCACCAGTGCGTCGTGCGGAGCCTGGAGCACATCGCCCACGGCGGCCCGGCCCGGGGCGACCACGTCTGGCTGACGCCCGGCCTCCACACCGGTGACCCGCTCGACGCGCTGGGCATCGCCCACACCGACGTCCTGGTGCCCGGCGAGCTCGGCCACCTGCCCGCCTGGTTCGTGCCCGCCGCCCGCGACACCTGGGTCGTCGCCCTCCACGGCCTGGGCACCACCCGCGAGCACACCCTGAACGTCCTGCCCTTCCTGCACCGGCAGCGGCTCCCCGTCCTCGCCCTCTCCTACCGGGGCGACCCCGGGGCACCCCGCCCGGCGCACGGAATCAGCCACTTCGGTGCCCGGGAGTGGCGGGATGTCGACGCCGCCCTCCGCTACGCCCTGCGCAACGGCGCCCGCCGCGTCGTCCTGCTCGGCTGGTCCACCGGCGCCACCATGGCCCTGCTCGCCGCCCAGGAGTCCGCGCTGCGCGAGCACGTCTGCGGCCTCGTCCTGGACTCCCCGGTGCTCGACTGGCCCGCCGCGCTGCGCGCCCTCGCGGCCCACCGCGTCCCGGCGCCGCTCATTCCGCTTGCGGTCCGGGCGACCGAGGGCCGGATCGGTCTCGCCCCCGGCGCCCTGCTGTCCGCCGCCGACCCCGCCCTGCTGACCGTCCCCACCCTCCTGGCGCACGGCACCGACGACCCCATCGCGCCGCCCGCCCGCTCCCGCGAACTCGCCGCGGCACGGCCCGAGCTCGTCACCCTGCGCCTGGTGCGCGGAGCCGGTCACGCGGCGTCCTGGAACGCCGGCCCGGCCGGCTACGAGGAGGCCCTGCGGCGCTTCCTGATCCCCCTGATGTGACCCGCGCGCCCGGTGGCGCGCGCCCTGCCTGCGACTTCCCCCCATGGGGTGCGCGCGGCCGGATAGTTGATTCCGATTGGGTTTTCGGAGCGTGAACGGCAAGACTGCTCCTGTGACGTCCCGTACTCCGCGCGACTCCCGGCTCAGACTCGTCCCCCGACAGCCGATCGCCGCCGCCCGCCGGGCCGTGGCGAACCGAGGCTCCCGCCCGGCGCCGCGACCGCCCGCAGGCATCCCGGCCCGGCCGGAACTGGCCCGGCAGGCCAGAGCCGGACTGGCCGGCGCGGTCCGGCTGGCCCGCTGGGCCGCCGAGGAGCGCTCCCGCGGCGGCGGGTTGTGCGACGAGACCGTCGAGCGGGCCGCCGCCGCCCTGGGTCTGACGACGGGCCAGGTGCGCTCCGACTGGGACCGCGCCCGCCTCGCCGGGCTCCTGGAGCTCCACGACGGCGTCGCCCGCCCCGGCTGGCGGCTGCAGGCCTGGGACCGCGACGACAGTGCCGTCCTGCGCGGCTGGGTCGCCCTCTTCGACGCCTGGTCGCTGGCCCACCCCGAGCCCGTCGGCACGGACCCCACCATCGCCGCCGAGGTCGTCGAGGCCGCCCCCCAGCTGCTGTCCGTCATGCACCTGTCGGCAGGGCCGGTCTCCGTCGCCATGCTGCTGGACCTGCTCCAGCAGCGCGTCGCCGAGATCCGCGCCGAGCGCTGCGAGGTCCCCTACGGCACCCAGCCGCCCCCGCCCCCCGTCCCGGCCGCCGGGGACCCGCTGCCCGAGCTCCTCGACTGGGCCCTGCGCGGCCTGGCCTCGGTGGGCGCGCTCGGCATGCGGGGCGACGCCGGCCCGCGCGCCGAGGCCGTGCTGACCCCGCTGGGCAACTGGGCGGTGTGGGTCAAGCTCGAACAGATCTGCGTCGCCGCGCAGAGCCCCGCCGGCAACATCGAGCTGTCCGCCGAGGCCATGCTGCGCGGCTGCGCCGACCTCACCCCCGGCCCGGCCCGCGCCGAGTACCGCGCCTGGCTGGCCGCCCGGCCGGTGCGCAGCGCCGTCGCCGAGCTGCTGGACGCCGCCCGGGCCGACGACGCCATGGTCCGCGGCCTGGCCTTCGAGGCCCTGCGCGCCGTCGGCGCCCCCGCCGAGCCCGCGGTGCGGGCCGCGGCCGGGGAGCCGGTGCTGCGCCCGTACGCGCTGCTGTGGCTGGCCGAGCACGAGGGCCACGACCCGGAGGAGGCCGCGGAGGTCCTCACCCGGGAGGAGGCCACCTGGCTGTGGGTGGACACCGCGGCCGCCGTCGCCGACCACGGCGAGAGCAGGCTGCTGGTCCGGCACCTCGACTCCGCCGTCCAGGGCACCGTCCCGGGCCTGCTGGAGGAGGTACGGGCCGTGGGGCACCCCCGTACGGTCCAGGTGCTGGTCGCGCTGGCGGCCGCCCACCCCGACCCGGCACTGGCCAAGGCCGTGCGCCGGGCCGCCTTCCAGGTGCACCGGGGCGGTGCCTGACCGCGCCGCCGGCCGCCGCTCCCGGTCGTCAGTCGTCCATGACCTCCGGGCCCTTCGGGGCGTAGGTGCCGAAGGTCCAGATGTTGCCCCCGACGTCCCGCGCCATGTAGTCGCGGGAGCCGTAGTCCTGGTCGGTCGGGGGCATCAGGATCTCCGCGCCGTGCTCCGCGGCCCGCGCGTGGTGGGCGTCGGTGTCCTCGACGACGACGTAGAGGCCCGCCGGGCCGGCCTGCCGCATGGCCTGGTCGAAGACCCCGCCGCGCCCCCGGGAGCCCACCATCACCATGCCGTTCCCGTGGACGAGCTCGGCGTGCAGCACGGTGCCGTCCTCGCTCTCGTACAGCGCCGACCGCGTGAAGCCGAAGGCCTCCGTGAGCTGCCGGATCGCCGCGTGCGCGTCGTCGTACAGCAGGGCCGGGCAGACGCCCGGGGAGGCCGTGTGGATGTGGGTCATGGCGCTCGCTCCTCGTGTGCGCTGGCGAAGGTGTCGCAGCGTCCCGGGTCACCGGTGGTGTAGCCGGTGGTGAACCACTGCCGGCGCTGGGCCGCCGAGCCATGGGTCCAGCTCTCCGGGGTGACCCGGCCCTGGAACCGCTCCTGGATACGGTCGTCGCCGACCGCGGCGGCCGCGTTGAGGCCGTCGTCGATGTCGGCCGCGGTCAGCCGCTTGATCAGCGGCCGCCCGGTGGACTTCTCCGGCGTCGTCGTGGCGTGCCGGGCCCAGACGCCGGCGTAGCAGTCGGCCTGGAGCTCGACCCTGACCGCGTTCGACCCGGCGCCGGTGCGCCCGTCCTGCGCCCGGGCGAGGACGCCGGTCAGGTTCTGGACGTGGTGGCCGTACTCGTGCGCGACGACGTAGGCCTGGGCGAAGGGTCCGCCGCTCGCGCCGAATTTCGTCCGCAGCTCGTCGAAGAAGCCCAGGTCCAGATAGACCTTGCGGTCGGCCGGGCAGTAGAAGGGGCCCACCGCCGAGGTCGCGGGGCCGCAGGCGGTGCGGACCTGCCCGGTGAAGAACACCGTCGAGGCGGGCGTGTACGCGGTGCCCCGGCGCGGCGGCTCCCGGCCCCAGAACGACTGGACGCTGTTGACCACGGCGACGATCCGGCAGTCCTCGCGGGTGTTGGCGTCCTTGCCCGTCCGGCAGCTCTCCGCGACCTGGTCGGCCGTGCCGGCGGTGGGGGCCGGAGCCGGCCCCTGGGAGGTCAGGCCCAGCTCCCGCGGGCCGATGCCGAAGAACAGCCCCAGCAGCAGCGCGATCAGCCCGACGACCCCGCCGCCGATGGTCAGCCCGCCCCCGGGGATGCCCCCGCCCCGCTGGTCCTGGACCTGTGAGGTGTCCAGATCGGCGTCGTCGTCGAACTGCATCGCCCACCGCCTCCCGGGGGTCCGCGGCCCGTACCGGCCCGGCCGGCCGGTGGCCCTCCGGCGGGCATTCCCTCCCGAGTATCGGCGAACCGCTCCCGCGCCGCCGTCCCGCCGCACGGCCCGGCGTGGCGCGCGCCCCCGGCGCGACCCGGGAAATCGGGTTGCGCGCCCCCGTTAGACTGGTCCGCATGGCATTCCTCCTCGCGCATTAGACGGCGTCATCGTGACCACAGTCCGTCCCACCGCCGTCCACTTCGCACAGGAGCAGAAAACCCCGTGATCACCGCTTCCGGTATCGAGCTGCGCGCCGGCGCGCGCGTCCTGATCGAGTCCGCCAGCTTCCGCATCGCGAAGGGCGACCGTGTCGGCCTCGTCGGTCGCAACGGCGCGGGCAAGACCACCCTCACCAAGTGCCTGGCCGGCGAGGGCATCCCCGCGGCGGGCACGATCAGCCGCTCCGGCGAGGTCGGCTACCTCCCGCAGGACCCCCGCACCGGCGACCTCGACGTCCTCGCCCGCGACCGCATCCTCTCCGCCCGCGGCCTGGACGACGTCCTGCGCAAGATGCGCGAGAACGAGGACCGGATGGCGAACGGCAAGGGCGCCACCCGCGAGCGCGCGATGAAGAAGTACGAGCGCCTGGAGACGGAGTTCCTCACCAAGGGCGGGTACGCCGCCGAGGCGGAGGCCGCGACCATCGCCGCCAGCCTGGGCCTGCCCGACCGCATCCTCACCCAGCCGCTGCACACCCTCTCCGGTGGTCAGCGCCGCCGCGTGGAGCTGGCCCGGATCCTGTTCTCCGACGCCGACACCCTGCTCCTCGACGAGCCCACCAACCACCTCGACGCCGACTCCATCGCCTGGCTGCGGGACTACCTCAAGACGTACCGCGGCGGCTTCATCGTGATCTCCCACGACGTCGACCTCGTCGAGACCGTCGTCAACAAGGTCTTCTACCTCGACGCCAACCGCTCGGCCATCGACGTCTACAACATGGGCTGGAAGCTCTACCAGCAGCAGCGCGAGGCCGACGAGAAGCGCCGCAAGCGCGAGCGCCAGAACGCCGAGAAGAAGGCCGCGGCCCTCAATTCGCAGGCCGACAAGATGCGCGCCAAGGCCACCAAGACCGTCGCCGCGCAGAACATGGCCAAGCGCGCCGAGAAGCTGCTCTCGGGCCTGGACGCGGTGCGCGTCTCCGACAAGGTCGCCAAGCTCCGCTTCCCCGAGCCCGCGCCCTGCGGCAAGACCCCGCTCACCGCCGAGGGCCTCTCCAAGTCCTACGGCTCGCTGGAGATCTTCACCGACGTCGACCTGGCCATCGACAAGGGCTCCCGCGTGGTCATCCTGGGCCTCAACGGCGCCGGCAAGACCACCCTGCTGCGGCTGCTCGCGGGCGCCGAGAAGCCCGACACCGGCCAGGTCACCCCCGGTCACGGTCTGAAGCTGGGCTACTACGCCCAGGAGCACGAGACGCTGGACCCGGACCGCTCGGTCCTGGAGAACATGCGCTCCTCCGCGCCCGACCTCGACCTCGTCGAGGTGCGCAAGGTGCTGGGTTCCTTCCTCTTCTCCGGCGACGACGTCGACAAGCCCGCGGGCGTGCTCTCCGGCGGCGAGAAGACCCGGCTGGCGCTCGCCACGCTCGTGGTGTCCTCCGCCAACGTCCTGCTCCTCGACGAGCCCACCAACAACCTCGACCCGGCCAGCCGCGAGGAGATCCTCGGCGCGCTGCGCACCTACAAGGGCGCCGTGGTGCTGGTGACGCACGACGAGGGCGCCGTGGACGCGCTGGAGCCGGAGCGGATCATCCTGCTCCCGGACGGTGTCGAGGACCTGTGGGGCCCGGACTACGCGGACCTGGTGGCCCTGGCCTGAGGGCCTTCCCGCCGGTCGCCCGAGGGGCCGGCGGCCCGTCGATCAGTGTCGTCCCGATCATTCGGCCGACGGGTGATCCATCATCTGAGTGAGGGCGGCTCATCCTCCCGCCCTCCTGTCCGCCCCGGCGCACGCGCTGTGCGCGATGCGGGGCGCCGTTCACGCCGCGTGCGGCGGTCCCCCGTCTGACCTGCCCCTTCGCCGCGCCACCCGTACGGAGGTACGAGCCCCGGCGGCGGGAATCGCCTGCTCCGGGCGCTGTCCCGGCCGAAAAACACGGGATCTCTTTCCGCCGGACTTCTCATCGACCTTGCCGAATGGGTGGCCAGGAGGCCGCCTAGGGGTGATCATGAGAGACAAGAGGCGCATCTCCCATGAGGAGGCACGGGTGGCCGAGACTCTGAAGAAGGGCAGCCGGGTGACCGGCGCCGCGCGCGAAAAGCTCGCGGCAGACCTGAAGAAGAAGTACGACTCCGGTGCGAGTATCAGGGCGCTGGCCGAAGAGACCGGCCGCTCCTACGGTTTCGTGCACCGGATGCTCAGCGAATCCGGCGTGATCCTGCGGGGTCGCGGCGGAGCAACGCGCGGCAAGAAGGCCGCCTCGGCCTGACGCCGCGTACTCCTCGCACAGCGGTCAGGACAGTCCCACCCGGTCGGCCGACCGGCCGACCGGGTGGTTACTGTGCAGTCAACCAAAGCGACTGCGGCCATTTCGGAGGCCCCCATGACTGCTCGCAGGACCCTGCTCGACCAGGACGGCGTCCAGCTCACCGTCGACGACACGGTTGCCACCGTCACGCTCACCAACCCCACCAAGCGCAACGCTCAGTCGCCCGCGCTGTGGCGGGCCCTGACCGAGGCGGGCCGGCTGCTGCCGGGCACCGTACGGGTGGTGGTGCTCAAGGGCGAGGGCAAGTCCTTCTCGGCGGGGCTCGACCGCCAGGCCTTCACCCCCGAGGGCTTCGACGGCGAACCCTCCTTCCTGGACCTGGCACGCGGCACCGACGAGGCGCTGGACGCCGAGATCGCCCGCTACCAGGAGGCGTTCACCTGGTGGCGGCGCAACGACATCGTCTCCATAGCGGCCGTCCAGGGGCACGCCATCGGCGCCGGCTTCCAGCTGGCGCTCGCCTGCGACCTGCGGGTCTGCGCGGACGACGCGCAGTTCTCGATGCGCGAGACCAGCCTGGGCCTGGTGCCCGACCTGGGCGGCACCCAGCCGCTGGTGTCGCTCGTCGGCTACGCCCGCGCCCTGGAGATCTGCGCCACCGGGCGCTATGTCTCCGCCGCCGAGGCCGAGCTCACGGGCCTCGCCAATGTGGTGGTGCCCGCCGCCGAACTCGCCGGTGCCGTCGACGATCTGACGGCCGCTCTGCTGGCGGCACCGCGCGACGCCGTCATCGAGACCAAGGCCCTGCTGCGGGGCGCCGCCGGGCGCACCTACGACGAGCAGCGCGCCGCCGAGCGCGCCGCCCAGGGCCGCCGTCTGCGCGATCTCGCGGGCCTCGGGGAGTAGCCGCCCCTCGCCGGTTCGCCGCGCCGGCCTTCGGCGTCGACCGGGCGGGGTCCGCCGACCCCGCCTATGGTGGCGAGGAGGACCGGAGAGAGGTGACCGAGGATGACCGACACCGTGGGCCCGGCCCACCACAGCGGACGATCCGGACAGCCCGACAAGGCGGGCCGGCAGCCCCTGCCCGCACCGGCCGAACGGGGCCGCACCAGCATCGCCGACGGGGTGGTGGAGAAGATCGCCGGCCTGGCGGCCCGGGAGGTGGTCGGCGTCCACACCATGGGCGGCGGTCTCTCCCGCACCTTCGGCGCCGTACGCGACCGCGTCCCCGGCGGCAGGTCCGTCACCCGGGGCGTCAAGGCCGAGGTCGGCGAGGTGCAGACCGCCCTCGACCTGGAGATCGTCGTGGACTACGGGGTGGCGATCGCGGACGTCGCCCGCGCGGTGCGGGAGAACGTCATCGCGGCGGTGGAACGCATGACCGGCCTGGAGGTCGTCGAGGTGAACATCGCCGTGACCGATGTCAAGCTTCCCGACGAGGAAGAGGAAGAGCCCGAGCCGAGGATCCAGTAGGCCGGGCCCGGCCGTGAGGAGCGCGCGATGAGCATGGCCGTGGCCGGCATGATCGCCGGCATGGCCCTGGGGTTCGCCGGGTACTTCGGCGGATTCGGGGCCTTTCTGCTGGTGGCGGCGCTGGGCGCCGTCGGCTTCGTGGCGGGCCGGTTCCTCGACGGGGACCTGGAGCCCGGCGACTTCTTCCGCCCGCGCGACGGGCGCGGGAGGTAGTGGTGGGGGAGCGCCGCACCGTGGAGCCCGCCGCGCGCGGCGCGACCCGTATCGCCGACCGGGTGGTCGCGAAGATCGCCGCCCAGGCGGCGCGCGAGGCACTGGGCGCACCGGCGCCCGACGGACACGAGCCCCCGCGCGCCCAGGTCACCGTGCACGACGGCGCGGCCCGGGTAAGGGTCTCCGTGGAGCTCGGTTATCCGACCGACATCGGGGCCCGCTGCCGTGCGGTGCGGCGGCGGATCGCCGAGCGGGTGCGGGGACTGGCGGGGATGGAGGTCCCGGAGGTGGTGATCACGGTGGAGCGGCTGCACTCGGCGCACGGCTCCCGCCCGGGCGGGGAGCGGGTGCGATGAGCGATCCCGTGCCCCTGACGAAGAACACGGACGGGACGAACGACACGGACGGGACGGAGCACGCGGGCGGGACGGGGAACGCGGGCGGGACGGGGAACGGCGGGGCCGAGAACGCGGGCGGGAGCGCCGGCGACACCACCCGGCGCGCCGCGCCCGGCGGCCGGACGCACCGCTTCTGGTCGGCCCGCCGGGTGCCCGCGGCGCTGGTCGCCGCCGTGCTGCTGGCCGCCACCGGGCTGCTCCTCTACGACGTCGCGGCCGTACGGGCCGGCCGGCCCGCCATGGCCTGGCGCCGCCGCCTCGCCCACGCCCTGGCGACCCGCCACCTGGACGACGCCTGGGTCACCACCGGCGCCGTGGTGGCCGTCCTGCTCGGGCTCTGGCTGATCGTGCTGGCCGCCACGCCCGGCCTCCGCGCGGTGCTGCCGATGCGCCGCCCCTCGCCGGACCTGCGGGCCGGGCTGGACCGGGCCGCGGCCGCGCTGGTGCTGCGGGACCGGGCCATGGAGGTGGCCGGGGTGCGGTCCGTACGGGTCGCCGTCGGCCGCCGGGTGGTCAGGGTCCGCGCCCGGTCCCACTTCCGGGACCTGGACGAGGTGCGCGCCGAGGTGAACGGTGTGCTCGCCGAGGGCGTCAGAGAGCTGGGCCTGGCCCGGGAACCGTCGTTGTCCGTGCACGTCCAGCGTCCCCCGAAGGGGTGAGGGCCTGGTGCTGAGGACCGTCAACCGCGTCCTGCTGGGACTGGCGGGCCTGCTGCTGGTCGCGCTCGGCGCCGCGGTGCTGGCCGGGGCCCTGGACCTCTACCGGCGCTGGGGGATCTCCCCGCCGTCCGGGTGGCCCCTCGACGGGCCCGACGACGTACCGCTGGACGCCGCCGGGCGGCGGTCGTGGAGCCGGCGCGGCTGGTGGTGGCCCGCGGTGATCGCGGCGTTGGGCGTGCTGGTGCTGCTCTGTCTGGGGTGGCTGCTCGCCCAGGCGCGCCGCCGCCGGCTGCGCGAGGTGGGCGTCGACTCCGGTGACGGCGAGACGGTGGTGGTGCGCGGCCGGGCCCTGGAGGAGGCGCTGGCGGCCGAGGCGGAGGCGCTCCCGGGCGTGGACCGCGCCGCGATCACCCTCACCGGCCGCCGTACGGCCCCCCGGGCGCGCGCCCTGCTGACCCTCGCCCCGCACGTGCGGCCCGCCGGGGCCCTGTCGCGGCTGGACGGCGAGGTCCTGCGGCACGCCAGGACCTCGGCCGGCCTGCTCCGGCTGCCGGCGGAGGTACGGCTGCGCGCGGTGCGCCACCGCGCGCGGCGGGTGGGGTGACCCGGCGGCTCAGAAGCCGTGGCGGGCGCCGCCGTCGATGGGCAGCATGACGCCCGTCAGATAGGAGGCGGCGGGGGAGAGGACGAAGGCGGCCGCGCGGCCGAACTCGTCCGGGGTGCCGTAGCGGCCCAGCGGGATGGCCGCCGAGCGGCGGGCGCGGGTCGCCTCCGGGTCGCCGGAGAGGGCGTCGAGTTCGCGCAGCCGGTCGGTCTCGATCCGGCCGGGCAGCAGCCCGACGACGCGGATGCCGCGCGGGCCGAGGTCCACCGACAGCGACTTGGCGAAGCCGGCGAGGCCGGGGCGGAGGCCGTTGGAGATGGCGAGCCCCGGGAGCGGTTCGTGGACGGAGGCGGAGAGCACGAAACCGATCACGCCGCCCTCGCCGAGCTCGGCGGCGGCTGTGCGGGCCATGCGGACGGCGCCGAGGAAGACGGACTCGAAGGCGGTCCGCCACTGCTCGTCGTCGTTGTCGGCGGCCGAACCGGGCGGCGGTCCGCCGACGCTGATCAGGACGCCGTCGAGGCGTCCGAAGCGTTCGCGGGCGGTGGCCACGAGCCGCTCGGCAGCGGCGGGGTCGGCGTTGTCGGCGGCGACACCGACCGCGTCCGGGCCGATCGTCGCGGCAGCGGCGGCGGCCGAGGCGGCATCACGTCCGGAGAGGACGACGCGGGCGCCCTCGGCGGCCAGCTCGCGGGCGGTGGCGAACCCCAGCCCCCGGCTGCCGCCGGTCACCACGTACACCCGGTCCTTGAGTCCAAGATCCATGGGATCAGTGTGCCGTGCCGCCATGGGGCGGGAGAAGCCGGGACCGTCAGGTTCCGGATCGCTCCTCGGCCGCAGCGCTCCGCTGGAAGCACGGTGAGCCGACCGCGGACGCGTCGTGGCCGGTCGCGCAGTTCCCCGCGCCCCTTCGGGGCGCTGCCGAACCGCGCCGGACTTCGCCGGGCCCGCTCAGTCGGCCGGAGCGGTGCTCCGGGCGGTGCCGGCGGGGTCCTCGGGCCCGCTCCCGGTCACGGGCACACCCGCCTCGCCGCCTCCGGTGTCAGCGGCCGCGGCGGCGCTCGCCGCGGCCGCCCGGTCTCTGCGCTCGCGGCGGACCAGGATGAACCAGCCCACCGGCACGAACGCGGAGAAGAGCCACCACTGCACCGCGTAGGCCATGTGCGGGCCGATGCTGCTGTGGTCGGGCGCGGACAGGGGGCGCGGCTTGGTGTCGGAGGAGCCGGTGAGCTCGACGTAGCCGCCGAGCACGGTGCGGTGGAGCTCCCCGGCGCGCTGCTCGCTGTTGATGAGCATCACCTGGCGCGGCGGCAGGCCGGCGGTGTTCTTGATGCCGCTGGCCGTGGTCTCGTCGGCCCTGAGCCGGCCGGTGACGGTGACCTTGCCCGCCGGCGCCGCGGGGACGTCGGGGTACTTGGTGAGGTCGCCGTTCGCGGGGACCCAGCCGCGGTTGACCAGAACGGCGCGGCCGTCGGCCAGCACCAGCGGGGTGAGGACGAAGTAGCCCTGGTTGCCGTCGTCGTCGGTGCGCATCCGCACGACGACCTCGCCCTTGCGGTCGTACGTACCGCTCGCGCTGACCGGGCGCCAGACGGCGTCGTCGGCCACCTCCCGGCCGGGCCGCGTGAGCTCGGTCACGGGGACGGGGTCGGCGGCCAGGCTCCGGGCGATCCGGTCGTTGCGCGCCACCCGGTGCTCGTGGCGGTGGAGCTGCCAGAAGCCCAGCTCGATCATCGCCGGGACGAGGGCGAGCGCCACGAGCGTGGTGATCACCCATTGCCGGGACAACAGGAAGCGGTACACGCTTTGACGGTACCTGGTGGGGTTCGCCCCCGGGCGGGCGGGTGCCGGACGAGGAGGAATGTCGCTTACGACGCCCTATGCCTCTTTTGCCCCGGCGGGGTTCACATGCGACAACAGCTGTATGAACGCCGCTTCGTCGATCACCGGCGTCCCGAACGAGCGGGCCTTGATGGCCTTGGAGGTGGGAGCGTCGGGGTCATTGGTGACCAGCAGGCTGGTGAGCCGGGAGATGCTCGTGGCGACGTGCAGCCCCGCCTCGACCGCCCGGTCCTCCAGCAGCTCACGGTCGACGGAGGTGTCGCCGGAGAACGCCACCCGCATGCCCTGCGTCAGCTGACCGCCCGGGGCGTAGCGCCCGGGGTTGGGATACGGGCAGGCCGGGCGCTTGCGGCTGGGCCGCCAGGTCGCCGAGCGGTACGAGGCCTGGTACCCGACGCGTGCCGAGGGGGCCGGGGCCGGCGGGGTGTCGGACCACTCGGTCAGCGGCTGGCAGGCCAGCAGCGGCAGCCGGACGCCCGTCTCGGCGGCCAGGTGGAGGCTCGGCCGGAACGCCTCGGCCAGCACCCGGGCGTCGTCCAGCGCGTGGTGGGCGCGCTGCTGCACCACGCCGTAGTGCGCGGCGAGCGACTCCAGCTTGTGGTTGGGCAGCGGGAGTCGGAGCTCCTTCGACAGCGCGATGGTGCACAGCCGCTGGCGCACCGGGGCGGTCTCCCGCGCGCGGGCGTACTCGCGGGCGATCATCGACCAGTCGAACGCGGCGTTGTGGGCGACCAGCACCCGCCCCTCCAGGCGCGCGGCGAACTCCGCGGCGATCTCCGGGAACAGCGGCGCGTCGGCGAGGACTTCGGACGTCAGCCCGTGGATCCACACCGGCCCGGGGTCCCGCTGGGGGTTGACCAGCGTGTACCACTGGTCCTCCACCCGGCCGCGGGCGTCCAGCTGATAGACCGCGGCCGACACTATCCGGTCGTCGCGGGCGAGCCCGGTGGTCTCCACGTCGACGACCGCGTATCCCTCCGGATACGCGGCCGGCCACGGGGTGGGCGATGCGGCGTCGGTGCGGTCTTCGAGCATGGTCCCAGAGCTTAAGGGCCCCCGCTGACATCGCCCCAATCCGGGCGGACCGCCGCCGCCCGCCGCGCCGCCGCCGAACCCGGGGTAACCGGTCACGGGTACCCGGTGGTAACAACCCCTAGCGGCCCGCCCGTCGGCCCGCTTATGGTGCGGACATGCCACACCTTCCCGATGTCGTGCTGTGGTCCGTTCCCGCCTTCGTCCTGCTCAGCGTCCTGGAGTTGGCGAGCTACCGGCTGCACCCCGACGACCGCCTGGCGGGCTACGAGGCCAAGGACGCGGCGACCAGTATCGGCATGGGACTGGGCAGTCTCGTCCTCGACGCCCTCTGGAAGATCCCGATCGTCGCGGTCTACACGGCCCTCTACGAACTCACTCCCGCGAGGGTGCCCGTCCTGTGGTGGACGTTGCCGCTGATGCTCCTCGCGCAGGACTTCCTCTACTACTGGTCCCACCGGGGCCACCACGTCGTCCGCGTCCTGTGGGCCTGCCACGTGGTCCACCACTCCAGCCGCAGGTTCAACCTGACGACGGCCCTGCGGCAGCCGTGGACGACACTGACGGTCTGGCCCTTCTACCTGCCGATGATCGCGCTCGGCGTGCACCCGGCGGCCGTCGCCTTCTGCTCGTCGGTCAACCTCGTCTACCAGTTCTGGGTGCACACCGAGCGGATCGGCAAGCTGCCCCGGCCCGTCGAGTACGTCCTGAACACCGCCTCCCACCACCGTGTCCACCACGCCTCGCAGGGCGGCTACCTGGACCGCAACTTCGGCGGCATCCTCATCGTCTGGGACCGGGTCTTCGGCTCCTTCGTCCCCGAGGGGGAACGGCCCGTCTACGGCCTGACGAAGAACATCGACACCTACAACCCGCTGCGCGTGGCCACCCACGAGTACGCCGCCATCGCCCGCGACCTGAGGGCGGCGCGCGGCTGGCGCGACCGGGCCGGCCACGTCTTCCGCGGCCCGGGCTGGCGCCCGCCGGGCGCGGAACCCGCCGCGGAATCCAACGCGGAACCCGCCGCGGCACCCGGCGCCGTCCCGGAGCGCGAGCCCGCCGTCCCCGGGCGGGCCGCGTGAGGGCGGCCCGCGCGAGCGTCGCCACCCTGGCGGTGGTGGCGGTCGTCCACCTCGCCGCGCTCCTCGCCGGCGCCACACCGCTCGTCCTGGCCACCAAGCCCGCGCTGATGCCGCTGCTGGCGCTCTGCGTCCTGGCCAACGGCGGCCCCCGGCTGCTGGCCGCCGCCCTGCTCCTCGGATGCGGGGGCGACACCCTGCTGCAGACCGGCCGGGACCCGCTCTTCCTGGTGGGCATGGGGTCCTTCGCCGCCGGGCACGTGTGCTACCTGGTGCTGTTCGCCCGGCACGGCACGGCGGGCGGCGCCCGTACGTACCGGCTGGCGGCCGGATACGCGGTCGTCTGGCTGGGCACGCTCGCGCTGCTGTGGCCCGGGCTGGAGGCGGACCTGAGGGTGCCGGTCGCGTTCTACAGCCTGCTGCTGACCGTGACGGCGCTCTGCGCCACCCGGACGCGGTGGTGGGCCGGGGCCGGCGGGGTGCTGTTCCTGCTGTCGGACACGCTGATCGCGGGAGGCCTGGCCGGCTGGCCGCAGGCGCCCGTACCGCAGTTCTGGATCATGCTCACCTACATCGCCGCGCAGTGCCTGCTGGCGTACGGCGTGCTGACCGCCGCCCGCCCGGGGACATCGGAGGGCGGCGCGGAAGACACGGAAGGGGCCGGGCGCAAGGCGCCCGGCCCCTTCGCGATCCGGCGCGGACGTCAGTCCTGGACCGCCGACAGGGCGTCGACGATGCCGTAGCCGTAGAAGCTGTTCACGTTCTTGTTGCCGGTGCAGGCGGCCTTCCACTTACCGGTGCCGTCCGGGTCGTACGTCGCGGTCGGGCAGCCGGGGTTCTTGGCCTGGGCCTTCAGGAGCCACTGGATCTCCTGCGGGCTGGACTTGGGGTGGGTGCTCTTGAGCAGCGCCGCCACGCCCGCCACGTGCGGACCGGCCATGGACGTGCCCTGGAGGTAGGCCCAGTCGCCGCCCGGCATGGTGGAGAGGATGCCGCCCTCCTTGGCCGGGGCGTCCGGCACCTGCATGGTGTCGCCGCCGGGGGCCGCGACGTCGACGGCCTTCAGGCCGTAGTTGGAGTAGAACGACTTGGCCGACTTCACACCCGTGGCGGAGACGGTCACGACGCCGGGCAGCTGGGCAGGGACGTCGAGGCAGACCTTGGGGTCGATGGTGCGGGCCGGCGGCTTGGAACCGGTGTCGTTCGGGCTGCTGGTGTCGACGATCTTGTCGGCGGCCAGGTCGAAGTTGGAGTTGCCCGCGGAGGCGACGTTGACGACGCCCTTGTCCTGGGCGTACTGCGCGGCCCGGCCGACCGCGTCGGCTATCGCCTTCTGGTCGAGGCTGTCCGGGCAGTTGAACATCCACGGGTCGACGTAGTAGCTGTTGTTCGTCACCGCGGCGCCGTGGTCGGCGGCGAAGACGAAGGCGCAGACCACGCTCTCCGCGTAGAAGAAGCTGTCCTTGGGCGTGCTGACCTTGATGCCGGAGACCTTCACGCCGGGAGCGACACCGGCCACGCCGACGCCGTTGCGGGCCGCGGCGATGGTGCCCGCGACGTGCGTGCCGTGGTAGTCCTCCTTCGGGTCGAAGGGGCGCCACGCGCCGGGGGTGGTGTCGGCCTTGCCGGAGACGCAGCTGGCGGACTGGCTCGCGGAGAAGTTGGGGGCGAGGTCCGGGTGGGTGTCGTCCACGCCGGTGTCGATGACGGCGACCGTCACCTTCTTGCTGCCCGGGTTGACCTTGGCGGCCTTGTCGGCGCCGATGGCCGGCAGGTCCCACTGGAGGCCCTCCAGGGGCTCCTGGCCGGCGGCGGTGGAACGGGCCAGGGACTTGGCACCGTCCTTGCCGAGCTTCAGCGGCTGCGGCTTGCCGTACTGGGTGGTGGCGGCGGCCTTCAGCGGCGCGGTGCGGGTCGCGCCGGCGGACTGCACGCCGGGGACCGCGCGCAGGGCCTTGGCGAACTCCGGGTTCTTGGAGTGCGCGACGATGACGCCGATCTTGTCGTAGGAGATCACGACCGAGCCGCCGGCCTGCTTGACGGCCTTCTTCACCTTGGTCAGGGTGGCGCGGTCGGTGGCGGTGTTCACCACGTACGACAGCAGCGGGCCCTCGGTGGTGGCCGCCCGGACGGCGGTGACGTCCTGCGGGGCGGCCGAGGCGGCGCCGGGCAGGAAGCCGAGGGAGGCGGTGAGCGCCAGGCCGACGGGGGCCGCCAGCAGGGCGTGCCGGCGTCTGGGACGCAGCTGAGCCATGGGATCTCCACATCATCCAGGAAGTCCGCCCGGGCGCAGGGGCGCGCGTGGGCGGGTACATGACGAGTGAAGCTAGCGCCGATCATGGCCCTGAGCAATGAATTCATCGAGAAATAACATCGGAAGGAATTATTCCGCGCCGGAGTCGCCAATTCCGCACCATCCGGCGGGATTTCGGGGTACGTGCCGGGGGTCCGCGCGGGTCAGGAAGGGACGCCCCGGTCGCCCAGCGGGCCCACCCCGCGCAGGGTCTCGATGCTCAGCAACGGCAGCGCCACCCGGGGCCCGTACCAGCGGCCCGGCACCATGACGGGCGGTCGGCCCGCGCCCACGGCCGGCACGGGCGCCGTCAACCTGACGCTCCCGAACGGGCGTCGGTCGCCGGTGGGCCGGCCGGGAGTCGGGGCAGCGCTCACACCAGGCTCAACGAGCCCGGCGCCGGGCGGTTTTGCCCCACGTGGCGGTCGTCACGGAAGCCGGTGAACCACCCCCTGTCGCATACTGCGGTGTCGCTCTACGATGCGTGATCCCAGTCACAGGCTCGGCTCGCGCTCCGTCATCACCCGTCAGGAGAGACCGTGGACTCAGAAGAGGCCGTGGGGAACCCACCGACCACAGCCAAGGGCGCGGACGAGCCCGCCCGCCCCGCCATCCCCGCCCAGCCCGACCGCTTCACCGACGTGCGCGACAGCGAGGAATTCCGCGAACTGCGCCGGGCGCATCGTTCCTTCGCCTTCCCGCTCACCGCCGCCTTCATCACCTGGTACCTGCTCTACGTCCTGCTCTCCAACTACGCGGGCGGGTTCATGGACACCCCGGTCGTCGGCCACATCAACGTCGCCCTGGTGTTCGGCCTCGCGCAGTTCCTCACCACCTTCCTCATCGCCTGGTGGTACGCGCGGCACGCCGCCGAGAAGATCGATCCCAGGGCCGAGGCCCTCAAGGCCCGTATGGAGGCGGGGGAATGAGCCCGAGCAGCACGGTCCTGGACACCGCGGCGCACCAGCTGGCCGCCGGGGGTGCCGGGGAGCACCGCACCCTGATCATCACCCTCTTCTCCGTCTTCGTCGCCATCACCCTCGGCATCACCGTCTGGGCCGGCCGGCAGACCAAGGACGCCACCGACTTCTACGCCGGCGGCCGCTCCTTCACCGGCTTCCAGAACGGCCTGGCCATCTCCGGCGACTACATGTCCGCCGCGTCCTTCCTCGGCATCGCCGGCGCCATCTCCCTCTTCGGCTACGACGGCTTCCTCTACTCCATCGGATTCCTGGTCGCCTGGCTCGTCGCCCTGCTGCTCGTCGCCGAACCGCTGCGCAACTCCGGCCGGTTCACCATGGCCGACGTCCTCGCCCACCGCCTGGCGCAGCGGCCGGTGCGCACCGCCGCCGGCACCTCCACCATCGTCGTCTCGATCTTCTACCTGCTCGCCCAGATGGTCGGCGCGGGCGCCCTGGTCGCCCTGCTGCTGGGCGCCACCGGCGAGGGGTCGCGGCGCTGGATCATCGTCCTGGTCGGCCTGGTGATGGTGCTCTACGTGACCATCGGCGGCATGAAGGGCACCACCTGGGTGCAGATCGTCAAGGCCGTCCTGCTCATCGCGGGCACCCTGCTGATCACCGTCCTGGTGCTCAACAAGTTCCACTGGAACCTCTCCACCCTCCTGGGCCGCGCGGCCGACGCCAGCGGGAAGGGCGGCGCCTTCCTGGAGCCCGGCCTGCAGTACGGCAAGGACGGCACCTCCAAGCTGAACTTCGTCTCGCTCGGCCTGGCGCTCGTGCTCGGCACCGCCGGCCTGCCGCACATCCTCATCCGCTTCTACACGGTGCCCACGGCCCGCGCCGCCCGTACGTCCGTGAACTGGGCGATCGGCATCATCGGCGCCTTCTACCTGATGACCATCGCGCTGGGCTTCGGTGCCGCGGCCCTGGTCGGCCCCAAGGCGATCACCGCCTCCAACGAGTCCGGCAACACCGCGGCCCCGCTGCTCGCCCAGGAGGTCGGCGGCGGCGCCGGCTCCACCGGCGGGGCGATCCTGCTCGCGGTGATCTCCGCGGTCGCCTTCGCCACCATCCTGGCCGTCGTCGCCGGGCTGACGCTGGCCTCCTCCGCCTCCTTCGCCCACGACCTGTGGGCCAACGTCATCCGCCGGGGGAGGACCGGGGAGAAGGAGGAGATCCTCACCGCCAAGATCGCCGCCGTCGTCATCGGCGCGATCTCCATCGCGCTGGGCATCTTCGCCCACCGGCTCAACGCCGCGGCCCTGGTCGCCCTGGCCTTCGCCGTCGCGGCCTCGGCCAACCTCCCCACGATCCTCTACAGCCTCTTCTGGAAGCGCTTCACCACCCAGGGCGCGCTGTGGTCGATCTACGGCGGCCTGGTCTCCTCGGT
This sequence comes from Streptomyces sp. NPDC044063, assembly GCF_056434285.1. Taxonomy (NCBI): domain Bacteria; kingdom Bacillati; phylum Actinomycetota; class Actinomycetes; order Kitasatosporales; family Streptomycetaceae; genus Streptomyces; species Streptomyces sp. NPDC044063. The sequence goes on along the minus strand of NZ_JBWKFM010000037.1, from coordinate 29,686 downwards.
CACCCTGGTGATCCTCTCCCCGGTGGTCTCCGGCAACCCCAAGGCCCTCTTCCCGGGCATGGCCTTCGACTACTTCCCGCTCGGCAACCCCGGCCTGGTCTCCATCCCGCTGGGCTTCCTGCTCGGCTGGGCCGGATCGCTCCTCTCCCGGCCCGCGGCCGACCAGGAGCGCAAGTACGCCGAACTGGAGGTCCGCTCCCTCACCGGCTACGGAGCGCACTGAGACCCTCGGCACGGCCCTTCCCCCGGACGATCGCGTACGCTGCGGGACAGCGAACGACCACGCGTTTTCCAGTCCGAGGGAGGGGCCGCTTCCGTGCTCGTGGACACTTACGGCCGCGTCGCCACCGACCTGCGCGTCTCCCTCACCGACCGGTGCAACCTGCGCTGCACCTACTGCATGCCCGAGGAGGGCCTGAGCTGGCTGGCCAAGCCCGACCTGCTCACCGACGACGAGATCGTCCGCCTGGTCTCCGTGGCCGTCACCGCCCTCGGCGTCACCGAGGTCCGCTTCACCGGCGGCGAGCCCCTGCTGCGCCCCGGCCTCGTGTCCATCGTCGAGCGCTGCGCCGCCCTCGCCCCCCGCCCCCGGCTGTCGCTGACCACCAACGGCATCGGCCTCGCCCGCACCGCCGCCGCCCTGCGGGCCGCCGGCCTGGACCGGGTCAACGTCTCCCTCGACACCCTGCGGCCCGACGTCTTCGCCGGCCTCACCCGCCGCAAGCGCCTGCCGGACGTCCTCGACGGCCTGGCCGCCGCCCGCGCCGCCGGCCTGACCCCCGTCAAGGTCAACGCCGTGCTGATGCCCGGCCACAACGACGACGAGGCCCCCGACCTGCTCGCCTGGGCGATCGAGAACGACTACGAGCTGCGCTTCATCGAACAGATGCCGCTCGACGCCCAGCACGGCTGGAAGCGCGACGGCATGATCACCGCCGAGGACATCCTGGCGAGCCTGCGCACCCGCTTCGACCTCGTCCCCGAGGCCGACGGCGAGCGCGGCTCGGCCCCCGCCGAGCGCTGGCTCGTCGACGGCGGCCCCGCCCGCGTCGGCGTCATCGGCTCGGTCACCCGGCCCTTCTGCTCCGCCTGCGACCGCACCCGGCTCACCGCCGACGGGCAGATACGCACCTGCCTGTTCGCCACCGAGGAGACCGATCTGCGCGGCGCCCTGCGCTCCGGCGCGACGGACGAGGAGCTCGCCGGCGTCTGGCGGGCGGCCATGCGCGGCAAGAAGGCCGGCTCGGGCATCGACGACCCGTCGTTCCTCCAGCCGCGCCGTCCCATGTCAGCGATCGGCGGCTGACGCCTCCCACTCCTGGAGCGTCACCACGTCCTTGAGGAATCCGCGCAGGGACAGGAAGTTGGACAGGTGCTCACGGTGCTCGTCACAGGCCAGCCAGGTCTTGCGGCGCTCGGGAGTGTGCAGCTTGGGGTTGTTCCACGCCAGCACCCACACGGCGTCGGCACGGCAGCCCTTGGCGGAGCAGATCACGGCGTTCTCGGGGGAGTTCGGGGAGTTCACGCCCTCGACTCTACGTCGCCGGGATCCCGCCCGGTCCGCCGGACACGGCGACGCCGGGCAGCCACGGGGGGAGCCGCCCGGCGTCGGTCTGTCGCTCCGACGGGGGATGCGGAGCGCCTACGAAGTATGTCACGGGGGGCCCGGCCGGGGGCACCGATCCACATGATTGATCTGAGGTTTTCTTGAGCTTGTCACACCGCTCCTGAGGCACCGGCCCGGAAGCGGAGGCTCAGCCCTGGTCGGGTCCTTGATCCCGCCCGGCGGGGCGATCGGCTTCCGGGACGGGTTCCGCCCCGGCCACCGGGGAGCCCGTCGTCAGCATCGGTCTGGTGGGCGCCGGAACGAACGTGCCCGGCAGCGAAGGAGGCCTCTCCCGGCCCGCGTTGGCTATCACCACGGCCACGTACGGCAGCAGCGCGCCCAGGATCAGCGTGCCCACCGCCACGTAGCGCTCGACGTTCCACAGGATCACGGTCAGCACCACGGAGAGGGTGCGGACGCCCATGGAGATCACATAGCGGCGCTGCCGTCCCCGGACGTCCTCCGCCAGGCCCTGACGGGCGCCGGTGATCCGGAAGACATCGTTACGGACCGGCTTCCGCATCACATTCCACCACCCGACTGCCGAGGCCACGCCCTTCGGGCTCGTACGTATTCCACGTTACGCCGCGGCCCCCCGGCCGACGAGACCGGGGCACCCACCGGGTGGCTCGCGCACAGGCGCCCGACGTGCGCGTACGGCGTACGGCCGCCTCCGACGTGCGCCGTAGGAGGGGCGGACCCACAATGGCGGAGCACGCCACATCGCCCGGAACGAGGAGGCGGCATGGACTGGTTGTGGGCAATCATCGTCGGCCTGGTCCTGGGCCTGATCGCCAAGGTGATCATCCCGGGCAAGCAGCAGATCCCGCTGTGGCTCACGATCATCTGCGGCATGATCGGCAGCCTGCTCGGGAACTGGGCGGCCACCGCGCTGGGCGTGGGGGACACCAAGGGCATCGACTGGATCCGCCACGTGCTCCAGCTCATCGGCGCCGTGATCGTGGTCGCCGTGGGTGACCGGCTGTGGGTGGGGACGCGGCGGGGCACCGGCAACCGCAGGGCCACCTGAGGCGGGCGTACGACGAACGCACGACGAGGCGGGGGGGGGGGGGGGGGGGGGGGGGGGGGGGGGGGGGGGGGGGGGGGGGGGGGGGGGGGGGGGGGGGAGGGGGGAGCGGGGGGGGGGGAGGCCACGTGGGGAGGCGAGG
>NZ_JBWKFM010000037.1:15121-26901 GCF_056434285.1 Streptomyces sp. NPDC044063 | reverse complement strand
GGAAAGAGAGGGGACCGTGGGGGGGGGAGAGAAAAAAAAAAAAGGGGGGGGGGGGGGGGGGAAAAAACCCCCCCCCCCCCCCCGCCTCGTCACATCGGGCCCGGTCTGGGACTACAGCCCGCGCAGCTCCGCGATCCTGCGGCCGGCCTTGAGGTACACGCCGCTCACCGCGCGCCCGGCCAGCAGCTCGCGGGCCACCTCGCCCAGCGGCCGGATGGCGTCGGCCTCGGCCAGCACCACGGCCTCCTGGCCGCCGTCGGCCTCCAGGACCAGCCGCAGACCGTTCTGCTTGGCGACCCGGCGGGCGGCGGAGGCGCTCGGCTGGAAGCCCAGCACCTTGCTCAGGACGGCCGTGGCCGGCTCCTCGCCGTGCTCGGCCAGGTCCACCACCGGCGTCTCGACGTCGGTGAAGTTCTTCTTCGAGAACTGCGCGACGAAGCCCGCGCGCGCCGCCATCGCCGCCTCCACGCCGTACAGTGCGGCCACGACCTCGCCCGCGAGGACCTTCTTGAGGTCCATCGGGTGCAGCGACCGCTCCTCGACCCGGGACAGCGCGAGCGCGATCTCCGCGTCCGTCCACTCCGTCCAGGCCTTGAGGTAGGGCTCCATCAGCCGGTCCGGCACGGACATGATCTTGCCGAAGACGTCGTCGGCGGTCGCGGTCAGCCCCACGTAGTTGCCCTTGGACTTGGACATCTTCGCGCCGGTGCCGTCCGTGCCCTCGATCAGCGGCATGGTGACGACCAGCTGCGGCTTCTGGCCCTTGATCTCCATGAGCTTGCGGCCCATCTGGAGGTTGAGCAGCTGGTCCGCGCCGCCGAGCTCCACGTCGCAGTTGAGCGCGACCGAGTCCAGGGCCTGGGCGATCGGGTAGAGCAGCTCCGACATCGTCAGACCGGAGCCGGCCGCCAGGCGGTTGCGGAAGTCCTCGCGCTGCAGCAGCTGGGAGGCCGGCACCTGGGAGAGCAGACCGAGCAGCTCCGGGAAGGTGTACGGGGCCAGCCACTCGCTGTTCTGGACGAAGGTGACCTTCTCGAAGTCGAAGAACGGCCGCACCTGCTCGCGGTAGCCCGCGAGGTTCGCCGCGATGTCCTCGTCGGTCAGCGGCGGGCGCTCCGCCGTGCGGCCCGTCGGGTCACCGATCTTGGCGGTGAAGTCGCCGATGAGCAGGGTGACGTCGTGGCCCATCCGCTGGAAGCGGCTGAGGATGATCACCGGCACGGCGTGGCCGAGGTGGACGTCGGCGGCGGTGGGGTCGATGCCCAGCTTCACCGCGAGGCCCTTGCCCTCGGAGCGGCGCTGCTCGATCCGCTCGGCCAGCTTGGCCACGCCGGGCAGCACCTCGACCGTACGCGAGGCGATCAGCTCGGCCTGGTCCTTCGCCGGCAGGTCCGTCAGGTCCAGATAGCGCCTCGCCTTCGTCTCCGTGAGCAGCTGCTCCACGGTCGATTCGGTGGAGAGGTCCTGCGCCAGCAGGGCGCTGGCGCGCGCGACGGAGTCGCCGAGGCGTGTCATCGTGGCGTTCCTGTAGTGGTTGTCGGACAAAGGACAGGTCGAGTCTATTTGCTCGGCGGGCTTCCTTCCCCGCCGGTCACACTCCCCGGCTCACCGAGCTCATGTTGAAGTCCGGAATCCGCAGGGCGGGCATCGCCGCCCGGGTGAAGTAGTCGCCCCACTCGCGCGGCAGGGTCGGCTCGGTGCGGCCGGCCTCGGTGGCCCGGGAGAGCAGGGACACCGGCGACTCGTTGAAGCGGAAGTTGTTGACCTCGCCGACGACCTCGCCCTTCTCGACGAGGTACACCCCGTCCCGGGTCAGCCCGGTCAGCAGCAGCGACGCCGGGTCCACCTCGCGGATGTACCACAGGCAGGTCAGCAGCAGGGCCGGCCCGTCGTGGCCGCTCGCCGCGACCATCTCCGCCGGCGAGCGGGTGCCGCCGCCGTCCAGGATCAGGTTGTCGGTGTACGGCGTCACCGGCAGGCCGGTCAGACCCGCGCTGTGCCGCGTGGTCAGCAGGTGCTCCAGCACGCCCTCGCGGATCCACTCGGTGGCGCCGATCGGCAGCCCGTTGTCGAAGACCGAGGCGTCGTCGCCGGAGCTGCCCGCCAGCACGAACGGCGCGCACTCCAGGCCCGGCGCGTGCGGGTCGCTGCGCAGGGTCAGCGGCAGGGACGAGAGCTTCTCCCCGATCCGGGTGCCGCCGCCGGTGCGGGAGAAGACCGTACGGCCCTCGGCCGCGTCCCGGGCGGTGGCCGACCACTGCTGGTAGACCAGCAGGTCCGCCACGGCCGTCGGGGGCAGCAGCGTCTCGTAGCGCCCGGCGGGCAGCTCCAGCCTGCGGCCCGCCCAGTCCAGCCGCTCCGCCAGCTCGGCGTCCAGCGCGCGCGGATCCACGTCGGTGAAGTCCCGGGTCGCCCGGCCCGCCCAGGCCGAGCGGGCGCGGTCGGCGGACTTGGCGTTCACCTCGAGGGCGCCGGTGGGCTGGTCGTGGCGCAGCCGCAGACCGGCCGACGTGCCGAGATAGCTGGAGACCGTCTCGTGCCGGGCGAAGCCGTACAGCTCGCGGCCCTGGGAACGGGCCCGGGCGAAGGCCTCGCCGAGAGCCGGGGCGAAGGCGTCGAAGACGGCCGACGAGGTCTCGGCGGGCGCGTCGGTGAACCCGGGGGACACCGGCACGCCCGTGACCAGCGGCTGCGCGTCCTCGGCCGGACCGGCCTCACGGGCGGCGGCCTCCGCGGCCCGCACCAGCGGCTCGAGGTCGTCCACGGTGACGGCGGACCGGGAGACCACCCCGGACGCGGTGCCCTCGGCCCCGTCGACGGTCGCCACGACGGTCACGCTCCGGCCGCGCGTGACGCCGTTGGTGGTCAGCGCGTTGCCCGCCCACCGCAGATTGGCGGTGGACTCCTCGCTCGCGATCACGACACAGCCGTCGGCACGCGAGAGACCGAGGGCACGCTCGACGATCTCGTGGGGCTTGCTGCTCTTCCGGGAGCTCACTGACCGGCCTCCTGCGTGGTGGGACGTCGGAGGAAGCCTACTGAGCCGGGGCCGCGCCGACCGATGTTCGGGGGATACGGTGCCGACGGCGGGAGGGTCGAGAGGGGGCCCCGGGTCGTCGTAGTCCCGGTCCGCTCGTCGTGTCAGGCGCCGCCCGCCTCCGCCGTCGTGTTCAGGATGTTCACCTTCCGGAACAGTGCGGACGGGCAGCCGTGGGACACCGCGGCGACCTGGCCCGGTTGGGCCTTGCCGCAGTTGAAAGCCCCTCCGAGCACGTAGGTCTGCGGTCCTCCGACCGCCTCCATCGAGCCCCAGAAGTCGGTGGTCGTCGCCTGGTAGGCCACGTCCCTGAGCTGGCCCGCCAGCCGGCCGTTCCGGACGCGGTACGCCCTCTGCTGCGTGAACTGGAAGTTGTACCTCTGCATGTCGATCGACCACGAGCGGTCGCCCACCACGTAGATGCCGTCCTTCACCCCCGAGATCAGCTCCTCGGTCGACGGGCCGGCCGGGGACGGGAGCAGGGAGACGTTGGCCATGCGCTGGACCGGTACGTGCGCCGGGGAGTCGGCGTACGCGCAGCCGTTGGAGCGGGGGTGGCCGGTCAGGCGGGCGATGCGGCGGTCCGTCTGGTAGCCGACCAGGACGCCGTCGCGGACCAGGTCCCAGGACTGGGCGGCGACGCCCTCGTCGTCGTAGCCGATCGTGGCCAGGCCGTGTTCCGCCGTGCGGTCGCCGGTCACGTTCATGATCGGCGAGCCGTACTTCAGGGTGCCCAGCAGGTCGGGGGTGGCGAAGGAGGTGCCCGCGTACGCGGCCTCGTAGCCCAGCGCCCGGTCCAGCTCGGTGGCGTGCCCGATCGACTCGTGGATGGTCAGCCACAGGTTGGAGGGGTCCACCACCAGGTCGTACGAGCCCGCCTCGACGCTCGGCGCGCGCATCTTCTCGGCCAGCAGCTCCGGCATTCCGGCCAGTTCCGTGTCCCAGTCCCAGCCGCCCGCGCCGGTGAGGTACTCCCAGCCGCGTCCGGCGGGCGGGGCGAGGCTGCGCATCGAGTCGAACCCGCCGGTGTCCGGGTCCACGGCGACGGCCGTCAGCTGGGGGTGCAGCCGCACCCGCTGCTGGGTGGTGGTCGTGCCCGCCGAGTCCGCGTAGAACTTGTTCTCGTGCACGGTCGTCAGCGTGGCGTCCGCGTGGTCCACCCCGTCCGCCGCCAGCAGCCGCTCGCTCCAGTCGGCCAGCAGCGCCGTCTTCTCCGCGTCCGGCACGGTGAAGGGGTCGACGTCGTACGCGGAGACCCAGGTGCGCTCCGCGTGCACCGGCTCCTCCGCCAGCTCCACCCGCTCGTCGGAACCCGCCGCCGCGATCACCTTGGCCGACAGCTTGGCCATGGCCACCGCCTGGGAGGCCACCCGGGCGGCCGCGTCCATGCCGAGGTCCACCCCGGCCGCGAACCCCCAGGCCCCGTTGTGCACCACCCGCACCGCGTACCCCAGCTCGGTGGTGTCCGAGGAGCCCGCCGGGCGGGCGTCCCGCAGCCGCCACGACGCGCTGCGCACACGCTCGAACCGGAAGTCCGCGTGCGAGGCCCCCAGCGCGCGGGCGCGCGCGAGAGCGGCGTCGGCCAGCGGCCGCAGCGGCAGCGCGAGGAATGACGGGTCGATCTCATGCGGCACGGTCCACGCTCCTTCTCGTATGTGTCGGAAGTGAACCACGCCGCCACCCGCCGGAGGCCCGTTCTGTAGAGATCCAACAGTGACTACCGGTCCCCCCTGTCGCAGGTCGATTGCCGCTTCGGTGACGTCTACCGATACGTTCGGTGTAGTCCAGCACTACCTATGGATACGTAAACGGAAGGGTGATCCTGTGAGCCGCTCGGTTCTCGTCACCGGAGGAAACCGGGGCATCGGCCTCGCCATCGCGCGCGCCTTCGCCGATGCGGGGGACAAGGTCGCCTTCACCTACCGCTCGGGAGAGCCTCCGGCGGAGCTCCTCGACCTGGGATGCCTCGCCGTCAAGTGCGACATCACCGACCCCGAGCAGGTCGAGCAGGCGTACAAGGAGATCGAGGAGAAGCAGGGCGCGGTCGAGGTGCTGGTGGCCAACGCCGGCGTCACCCGCGACCAGCTGCTGCTGCGGATGTCCGAGGAGGACTTCACCTCCGTGGTGGAGACCAACCTGACCGGCACCTTCCGTGTCGTCAAGCGGGCCTCGAAGGCCATGCTGCGCGCCCGCAAGGGCCGCGTGGTGCTCATCTCGTCCGTCGTGGGTCTGATGGGCTCGGCGGGCCAGGCGAACTACGCCGCCTCCAAGGCCGGCCTCGTCGGCTTCGCCCGCTCGCTCTCCCGTGAGCTGGGCTCCCGCAACATCACCGTCAACGTCGTGGCGCCCGGCTTCGTGGACACCGACATGACCCGCGTGCTCAGCGACGAGCAGCGCGCCGGCATCGTCGCCAACGTCCCGCTGGGCCGTTACGCGCAGCCCGAGGAGATCGCCGCCTCGGTCCGCTTCCTCGCCTCCGAGGACGCCGCATACATCACCGGAGCCGTCATTCCCGTCGACGGCGGATTGGGCATGGGTCACTGATCACCATGAGTGGAATCCTCGCAGGCAAGCGCATCCTCGTCACGGGTGTCCTCACCGAGGCGTCGATCGCCTTCCAGGCCGCGAAGGTCGCCCAGAACGAGGGCGCCGAGGTCATCCTGACCGGCTTCGGCCGGCTCTCGCTGGTCGAGCGCATCGCCAAGCGGCTGCCCAAGCCCGCCCCGGTCATCGAGCTGGACGTCACCAACCAGGAGCACCTGGACGGCCTGGCCGACAAGGTGCGCGAGCACCTGGGCGAGGGCGTCGCCCTCGACGGCATCGTGCACTCCATCGCCTTCGGCCCGCAGGGCGCCTTCAACTTCCTGGAGGGCACCTGGGAGGACGTCTCCACGGCCGTCCAGGTCTCGGCGTACTCCTACAAGTCGCTGACCATGGCGCTGCTGCCGCTGATGCGCGAGGGCGCCTCGGTCGTGGGTCTGACCTTCGACGCGCAGATCGCCTGGCCGAAGTACGACTGGATGGGCGTGGCCAAGGCCGCCCTGGAGTCCACCAACCGCTACCTCGCGCGTGACCTGGGCCCCAAGGGCATCCGCTGCAACCTGGTCTCCGCCGGTCCCATCAAGTCGATGGCCGCCAAGTCCATCCCGGGCTTCGAGGAGCTCGCGGACGTGTGGAACCACCGCGCCCCCATCGGCTGGGACCTGGCCGACCCGGAGCCGGCCGGCCGCGGCGTCGTCGGCCTGCTGTCGGACTTCTTCCCGCGGACGACGGGCGAGATCGTCCACGTCGACGGCGGCGTGCACATGATGGGCGCCTGACCTCCCACGGGTCGCCGTATCGCTTCACCGTCCGCCCTTCCGGCCTCCGCCGGGAGGGCGGACGTTTTTTCCGGCTCCTTTCCGGCTCCTTTCCGGGTCCCTTTCCGGGTCGTGCGGCGCCCCGCGCGCCCGCACACTGGTGGGCAGGGAGGAGGTACCCCGGGTGACGCGCTTCCCGATACGCCGAACGGCGGCGCTGCTGCTGGCCGCCGCCGCCCTGTCCGCGGCCCCCGCCACCGCCGCCGGGTACGTCCGCCCGTCCCCGGCCGCGGTCCCGGAGCCTCCCCGCCGCGAGGCCGAGTGCCACACCCGCGTCCAGGGCTCCCACGCCCGCTCCGACTGCTTCAACGGCAATTCCCGGCCCGACCGGGTCCAGCTGCACGTGATCTGCTCCCGCTGGTGGGACCCGGCGATGGACACCGCGGCCGTCACCGTGGGGCCGGCCGCCCATGTCACCCTCACCCAGCGCTGCTGGCTGGACATCCGCAGGGCCTGGGTGACGCACGCCCCCGGCTGAGGCGCGAGGCGGGACGGGTGGAAGAATGTCCCCCATGCCCGTCCTCGACGAGAACCCCGACCCGAAGAGCGGCCAGAGGGCCCTCCTGACGATCCTCGGCGTGATGCTCGGCATCACCGTCGTCATCTCCGTCATCGCGACGGTCGCCTCTCCCTGACCCTCGACCCGACCCGCCCCCGGGCCGATGGTGGGGTCAGCCCCACCATCCCCTAGGGGGTAAGGGTCAGGGACGAGTGGGTGGGTTTCCGGATGGGCGGCGGCCACCGCGCTCCGTAGGTTCGTAGTACACCGCGACGCGGCGGTGCACCGAATCGCTCGGAGGCGATCCCATGTCCGCCGGCAGGCAGGCTCCCGTACAGGCCGGCGCACGGCCCCGGTCGCAGACCACGCTGCCGTGGTGGGCCCTCGCGCTGCCCGCCGCGACGTTCGTGACGCTGTTCTGCCTGTTCTCCTCGCCCGCCGCGGCGGCCGGCGGGACCGCCCAGGGCGGGACCACCCTCGCGCGCGTGGTGCAGCTCGTCCAGCACTCCGCCGCGCGCTGGGCGCCGTGAGCGTCGCGCCGCACGGCGCCACTCCCCGGGGGCAAGCCTGCCAACACCCCGCGCCCCGCCACGCGTTTCGTGCGAAGCTGGACGGCATGAGCTCCGAACCGACCCGCAGGATCGTCATCCTCCGGCACGCCAAGGCCGAATGGTCCGACGGCGACGACCATGAGCGCCCCCTCGCCGACCGGGGCCGCAAGGACGCGCCCACGGCCGGCCGCTGGCTCGCCGGTTCCGGCATCGTCCCCGACCTGGCCCTGTGCTCCACGTCCGCCCGTACCCGGGAGACATGGAAGCTCGCCGTCCCCGAGCTGCCCACCCGCCCCCGTACGGTCTACGAGGACCGGATGTACGAGGCGTCGCTCGGTGAGCTGATCGCCCTGCTCAACGAGGTCTCCGACGAGGTGGGGGACCTGGTGCTCATCGGTCACAACCCCGGGATGCACGCCCTGGCCGACGCCTTGGCGGGCGAGGCGGACGGCGATCTGCTGGCCCGGATGAACCGTTCCGGCTTCCCCACCTCCGCGATCGCCGTGCTCGCCTTCACCGGGTCGTGGAAGGCCGTGGAGCACGGCGTGGGCCGGCTGGTGGCCTTCTGGGCCCCGCACGCCTGACCGGCGCGCCGACCGGCCGGCGCCTCGACGCGGCCGAAGCGCGTCGATGCCGGCCGAAGCGCGTCGACGCCGGCCGAAGCGCGGGGACCGGCCGACGGGCGGCCCTCACTCGTGGGTGTTGGCCGCCTCGACCTCTTCGCGGGTGACGCCCAGCAGATAGAGCACGGTGTCCAGGAACGGCACGTTCACCGCCGTGTGCGCCGCCTCGCGGACCACCGGCTTGGCGTTGAACGCCACGCCCAGGCCCGCCGCGTTCAGCATGTCGAGGTCGTTGGCACCGTCCCCGACCGCCACGGTCTGGGCCAGCGGCACCCCGGCCTCGGCCGCGAACCGGCGCAGCAGCCGGGCCTTGCCCGCCCGGTCCACGATCTCCCCGGTGACCCGGCCGGTCAGCCTGCCGTCCACGATCTCCAGGGTGTTGGCGGAGGCGAAGTCCAGCCCCAGCCGCTCCCGCAGGTCGTCGGTGACCTGGGTGAAGCCCCCCGAGACCACGCCGACCTGGAAGCCCAGCCGCTTCAGCGTCCTGATGAGGGTGCGGGCGCCGGGGGTGAGCCGTACCTCGGCCCGCACCTTCTCGACCACGGACGCGTCCAGCCCGGCCAGCAGCGCCACACGCGCGTGGAGGGACTGCTCGAAGTCCAGCTCGCCGCGCATCGCTCGCGCGGTCACTTCCGCCACCTCCGCCTCGCAGCCGGCGTGGGCCGCGAACAGCTCGATGACCTCGTCCTGGATGAGCGTGGAGTCCACGTCCATCACCACCAGCCGCTGCGCCCGCCGCTGGAGGCCGGCCGCCACGACCGCCACGTCCACGCCGAGCGCCGCCGATTCGGTCGCCAGCGCGGTGCGCAGCTTCTCGGTGTCCGTGCCCGACACCGCGAACTCCACCGCGGTCACGGGGTACTTGGCGAGCCGGAAGATACGGTCGATGTTGCCGCCGGTGTCGGTGATGGTGGCCGCGATGGCGGCCGTCGACTCCGCGGTCAGCGGGTGTCCCAGCACGGTGACGTGGGAACGGCCCACACCACGGGGCCGGTTGTCGCCCCGGCCGGAGATGATCTCGGTCTGGAGGTGCATGGACTCGGCCCAGCTGTGCACGGTCGCCCGCAGCGAGCCCTCGGTCGCCCCGGCTCCCACGGGAGCGGTGACCAGCGCGCACAGGGTGATCCGGCCCCGTGTGACGACCTGCTCGATGTCTATGACGTCCACGGCGTAGGCGGCGAGGGTGTCGAAGAGCCCGGCGGTGATGCCTGGCCGGTCCTTCCCGAAGATCTTGACCAGGAGGGTAGGAGTGTCGTCGCCGGTGACGGCGGTGGCAGGCGAGGTCTGCGATGCGCTCATGGTGATTCCTACGGTATCCGTCCCCGGCCCGGACCCGTACAGGTGTCCCGCCCGGTGGACGCTCCCCGCCCCCGGCCCGGCCGCCGGGCGGGTCCCCGTCCGGCCCTACCCCCGGCCCCGCGGCGGGGGTGGTTCGTCCGGCGGCGGCACGGGGGAGGAGCCGTAGCGGTAGCCCTGGCCGCGCGGCCGCCGGGGCGGTGGCGGCATCGGTGACCTGCTGGTCTGGGTGGGTGCGCTGAAGGGGTCGTCCCCCGATTGCCGCCGGTACGGGTCGTCCCCCGGACGGCGCAGGTACGGGTTGGTCTCCGCGCGTGCCGGCCGGTAGCCCGGCGAGGGGTTGTACGGCCCCGGCGCGTACGCCGCGTCGGGGTACGGCCGGGCGCCCGGGGCCGCCGCCGTGCCCCGGGCGAACGGCGCGGCCCGGCGCCCGGCCGCGCCCGTCGCGGCGGCCAGCAGCCCCCCGGCGACGCCCGCGGTGAGGCCCCACACCGCGCCCAGTCCCAGGGCCGCCGGCACGCTGCCCTTCAGCTCCAGCCCGGCGCCCATGGCGTCGATACCCAGGACCGACAGGCTCGCGTCCGCCGTCACCCGGGTCGCCAGCACCAGCAGGGGCAGGGCCACCGCCGTGACGCCGCCCAGCGCCAGCCCGCACCGCCCGGCGAAGGCCACCGCGCCCCCCGTGCCCCGGGGCGTCCGGGCCGCCGTGAGCACCCCGGCCGTGAGCATCAGCAGGCCGCAGCCCATGGGCAGCAGCCACACCAGCGGCTCGAACTCGGCGAGCCGCGCCACCGACACGTCCTGGCCGGCCCGCGCCCGCAGCAGCTCGTCCAGCGGATGGGGCAGCACCTGGAGCAGCGAGCCGTGCGCCGCGCCGCTCACCGGCACGAACAGCCCGAGGGCCACCCCCAGCCACACCCCGTTGGGCGCCCCCAGCAGCGCGGCGCCGGCCACCCGCCCGGGATGGCCGTCGCCCGCGCCGGCGCCCGCCGCGGCCGCCAGCCCGGCCCCGACGGCCAGCACCAGCACCGTCCGCAGCGCCGAGGCCGCCGGGCGCAGCGTCCGGTGGGCGGCCTCCCAGCCGCGCGGCAGCGGCGCCCGCCGGGCCGACACCAGCGTGACCAGCAGGACGCCCAGCACCCAGGCCAGCCCGCCCAGCAGCGAGGGGCCGGTGCGTACGGAGAAGCCGACGGAGGCCTTGGCGTCGGCGAGGTTCTTGAGCCGGTCGGTGAGGCCGCCGCCGATGTCCCCGATGTCGCCGATGCCGGGGATCTCCAGGCCGGGCCCCTTGCCGCCACCGGAGCCGGCCGGCAGCCCCAGTCCACCGCCGTCGAAGGTGACGGTGGAGGACCCGGCCCAGGCCAGACCGCCCAGGATCAGGACGAAGAGGACGACGACCGCCCCGGCCCGGGCCGCGATCCCGGCACCGCCCGTGCCCGGTCCCGCGGTGCGCAGCGAGCGGGCGAAGACCCAGCCGAGCAGCAGTGCCCCGACCAGGCTCACCCCCAGGGGGGCGATGTCGATGGTGGTGTGCGCCCCCGCGCCCGTCAGCCCGAATGCTTCGACCGAGCCCGACGGGGTGACCGATCCGCCGACGGCGAGGACGACCACGGCGGCGGTCATCGGCCCCAGGGAGCCGGCCGCGTCCGCCCCCAGCAGATGCAGGCCCAGCGCCGCGACCCCGGCCATCGCGAGGAAGGCCCAGCTCACGGCCGCTATCGCGGTGAGCAGCAGATCGGCGCCGCGCGTCGCGCGGCCGGCCGAGGACATGGTCATCGCGGTCCCCCCGGGTCCCTACCAGCCGCCCGGATGCTCATGATCCGTACGCATCCACCGCATCCCTGGGCGATTACTACTGTCGGGGCGGGTCGGGCGGCGGTCAACGGCGCCTGTTACAGGCCCGGTACACGGTCGCGTCCCTCCCGACTTTCGGTCGGGGGACTGCGCCTGAAATAGTTCCTCCCGATGTTCGCCATCCCTAGACTCCCCCGTGCGGGGGCTCATCGGGGGACAAGTAGTGGGGCATGGAGTGCCGGAACTCGTACTGGAATTGAATGGACAGACCTGGACGTTGGACGCGTCCCGGTCATACACCCTCGGTCGCGATCCGCAGGGTGACATGGTGCTGGAGGACGCCCGGGTCTCCTGGCGGCACGCCACCATCCGATGGGCCGGCCACGGCTGGGTCATCGAGGACCACGGCAGCACCAACGGCACGTACGTGCAGGGTCAGCGGATCCACCAGACCGAGATCGGCCCCGGGATGTCGGTGCACCTCGGCAACGCGACGGACGGTCCGCGGGTGAACCTCTCCGGCGCGGGGGGGGGGGGGGGGGGGGGGGGGGGGGGGGGGGGGGAGGGAGGGGGGGGGGGGGGGGGGGGGGGGGGGGAGGAGGCGCCAATAAGAAGAAGAAA
>NZ_JBWKFM010000037.1:0-15111 GCF_056434285.1 Streptomyces sp. NPDC044063 | reverse complement strand
AAAGGGCAAAAAAACCAACGAGACCAGGGGAGGCCCCGGGGTGCGGGTAAAACGCGAAAAAAGAACGAACGGGCACCGGGGAAACCCCCCCCCCGCCCCCCCCCCCCCCCCCGCCGACCTGTACAACGCGCACACGGCCATGGCCTCGCCGGTGCAGCACGGCCACCAGCCCCCGCAGCAGTACCAGCACCCGGGCCAGCAGCCGGCCGGCCACGGCTGGCCCGGTCAGCAGCAGTACCAGCAGCCCCCGCAGCAGCAGGGCTGGCAGCAGCAGCCCCAGCAGCAGCAGCCGTACGTGCCGCAGCAGGCCCAGCCCGCGCAGCCGGCCGCCGGCGGCGCTGGGGCCCCGCCCGTCTACGGCGACCGCAGCCCGACCAGCTTCCACCAGATGGCCGTCGGCCGGGTGATGCGCATCGGTCGTGCCCTGGACAACGAGCTGGTCGTCTCCGACCTCCAGGTCTCCCGGCACCACGCCGAGTTCCGGGCGACCCCCGGCGGCTTCGAGATCGTCGACCTCGGCTCCCACAACGGCACGTACGTCAACGGTCAGCCGGTCCGCCAGCAGGTCATCGGCCCCAACGACATCGTCGGTGTCGGTCACTCCACCTTCCGGCTCGTCGGCGACCGCCTCGAGGAGTTCGTCGACACCGGTGACGTCTCCTTCTCCGCGCGCCACCTGACGGTGACGGTCGACGGCGGCAAGCAGATCCTCAAGGACGTCTCCTTCGGCGTCCCCGAGAAGTCGCTGATCGCCGTCATCGGCCCCTCCGGCTCCGGCAAGTCCACCCTCCTCAAGGCGCTCACCGGCTACCGGCCCGCCAACCAGGGTGACGTCCTCTACGACAACCGAAACCTGTACAAGCAGTTCGCCGAGCTGCGTCAGCGCATCGGTCTGGTCCCGCAGGACGACATCCTCCACAAGGAGCTCACCGTCCGGAAGGCGCTGCGCTACGCCGCCAAGCTCCGCTTCCCCGGCGACACCGCGGCCTCCGAGCGCGAGGCCCGCATCGACGAGGTGCTGCGCGAGCTCAAGCTCGACATCCACAAGGACAAGAAGGTCACCTCCCTCTCCGGCGGCCAGCGCAAGCGCGTCTCGGTCGCCCTGGAGCTGCTGACCAAGCCGTCGCTGATCTTCCTGGACGAGCCCACGTCGGGCCTCGACCCGGGCATGGACCGCGACGTCATGCAGCTGCTGCGCGGCCTGGCCGACGACGGCCGCACGGTCCTGGTGGTCACCCACTCCGTGGCCGAGCTGGCGCTCTGCGACAAGCTGCTGGTCATGGCGCCGGGCGGTGCCGTCGCCTACTTCGGCCCCCCGGAGGAGGCGCTCAACTTCTTCGGCTACGAGACCTGGGCCGACGTCTTCTCGGCGTTCGAGAACTACCGCGACTACGACTGGGCCGGCCGCTGGAAGGGCTCGCAGCACTACCAGATGTACGCGGCGGACATCGACGCGGTCGCCCCGCAGTCCGTCCACGTCCAGCCGCAGATGGTGCGTCCGACGGTGCCCCAGAGCTGGGGTTCCCAGCTGTGGACGCTGATGCGCCGCTACTGCTCGGTCATCGCCTCGGACCGCGGCTTCCTGGCCCTGATGCTGCTCCTGCCCGCCGTCCTCGGCGGCGTGAGCGCCCTCATCCCGTCCGACTTCGGTCTCGGCGCGCCGAGCAAGGGCCACTTCAACCAGGACGCCGGCACGATCATGCTGATCCTCGCGGTCGGCATGTGCTTCTCCGGCGCCGCCAACTCGGTCCGTGAGCTGATCAAGGAACGGGTCATCTACGAACGGGAACGCGCCGTCGGCCTGTCCCGGTCCGCGTACCTGATGTCCAAGGTGATCGTCCTCAGCTTCATCACCGTGGTGCAGGGCGTCCTCACCTGCGCCATCGGCTTCTCGGTCCGCAAGCTGCCGGAGAAGGGCCTCATCCTGGAGAAGTTCCCGGCCGTCGAACTCTGCGTTGTGATCATCGGCCTGGGCTTCACCTGCATGATGATCGGCCTGGTCATCTCCTCCCTGGTGAAGACCGCCGAGAAGACCATGCCGCTGCTGGTCATGTTCGCCATCGTCCAGGTCGTGTTCACCGGCATCCTGTTCAAGCTGTACGACGCGCCCGGTGTCGAGCAGGTCGGCTGGCTGATGCCGGCCCGCTGGGCCATCGCCGGCGCCGGCACCACGCTGGACCTGTCGCACATCATGGCGCCGATGGACAAGAGCGACCCGAAGAACCTCGACCCGCTCTGGGCGCACACCGCCGGCCAGTGGGGCATCGACATGATCGCCCTCCTCGCCATCGGCGTCGCGTGCGGCTTCGCGGTCATCCGTCTGCTGCGCCGCCACGAGCCCGAGGTCATGCGCAAGTGACGGATGTGCGCCGAGCACGCCGAAACGCCGAAGGGCGGCACCCCGCACGGGGTGCCGCCCTTCGGCGTCGTACGCCGGCTTCGGTCAGTAGGCCGAGTTGACGTTGTCGATGGTGCCGTAGGTCTTCCACGCGTAGTTGCACGCGGCGGTGATGTTGGCGACCGGGTCGTAGATGTTCCAGGACGTGCCGTCGACGTGGTACGCCTTGAAGGTCGGGTCGATCACCTGGAGCAGGCCCTTGGACGGGATGCCCGCGGCGGCGTTGGAGTCCCAGTTGTTGATGGCGTTGGGGTTGCCCGTCGACTCCCGCATGATGTTGCGGTAGATGCCGTTGTAGGTGCCGGGGATGCCCTTGGCGGCCATCACGTCCAGCGCCTCCTTGATCCAGCCGTCAAGGTTGTTGGCGTAGGTCTTCTTGGCGGGGGCGGCCGGGGCGGCGGGGGCGGCCTGGACCGGCTTGCGCTCGGCGGACCGGCTCGCGGCCTCCTTCTCGGCACGCTCCTTGTCCGCGCGCTCCTTCTCGGCCTTCGCCTTGGCCTCCGCCTCGGCCTTCTTCTTGGCCTCGGCCTCGGACTTCGCCTGCTTGGCGGCGTTGTCGGACTGCTTGGTCAGCTCCTCCTGCTGCGTCTCACCGAAGGCGGAGGCGTTCCAGGCGACCGGCTTCACGGCGGCCGACTGCTCGGCGTCGGCGGAGCCGTTCGGAAGGGCGACGGCCACGAGGGCGGCGACGCCGGCCGCGGCGATGCCGGCCGCGGAGAACTTGTGGGCCTTGGTCAGACGGGTATAGCCAGAGATGGGGGAGCGCATGCTGAGCTGTCCTCTTCCAGTCGCGTGAGTCGCATCGGGCCCGGATCGGCGCGGTGGGAGCGCCGTGTCTCGATCGACGGCGCCGTGCGACGTGGCAAATTCTTAGCGGCTGCAAAAAGGTGTGGCAAAGGTGTGACCTACTACCCCGCTTCGTTGCGACGGGTGGGACCAAGGACCCGGCAAAACGGCTCGGCTCCTGCTCGGGGCGGTGCTTATGACCGCTTTACCCCTCCACTAGGCAGCTTCGTACGTGACCTGCGTCCCATGAGGGGGGTCACATCGGGCCGGGCAACCTCTCACTCCGCGTGGTGGAGCGAACGCGGAATGTTTGCGATCAAAAACGCTTCCCGCGTGGCTCAGATCTCCACCAGGACCTGGTCCAGGGTCTTCCGTACCAGATCCGGCACCCGGCAGTCCTTCGCCGGATACCCCACGGGGATCACCGCGAACGCCTTCTCGTTCACCGGCCGCCCCAGCACCTCGGACAGGAACCGCATCGGACTCGGCGTGTGCACCAGCGCCGCCAGCCCCGACAGATGCAGCGCGGAGAGCAGCATCCCCACCGCGATGCCCACCGATTCGTCCACGTAGTAGTGCTTGCGCCGCTCGCCGTCCGGGCCCAGCCAGTAGCGCTGCTGGAACACCACGATCAGCGCGGGCGCGTCCGTCAGGTGCGCCTTGACCTCGTCCGTCCCCAGCGGCCGCAGCGCCGCCAGCCACTCCTCGCCCAGCCGGCCCGCGTAGGAGCGGCGCTCCTCCTCCTCGGCCGCCTCCCGGATGCTCCGCCGCACCCGCGCGTCCTTGACCAGGACGAACGTCCACGGCTGCTGGTGCGCCCCGGACGGCGCCGTGGCGGCACACGCGATCGCGTCCCGCACCACCCGCTCCGGCACCGGATCGGGGGAGAACCGTCGCACCGTCCGCCGCCGCCCCATGAGCTCCCGCAGCTCCGCGGCCCTGGCCAGCGACTCCTCCTCGGGCATCCGGGAGGGCTCGTACGGCACGGACCGGTAGGGCAGGCCATGGGTGGGCGTCCACCGTATTGGTACAGACATGTCAGGAGTCTGCCCCCGGACCCCGGACCTACGCCCCAGGTCGCAGGCCCGGCCGTCCCGCGCCCGATCCTCGCGCGCGCCACGCTGGATACGGTTGATCCATGACCAACGGCCCCCGCTCCGGCCTCACGGCCGTGAGCACCGCACTGCTCGCCATGAGCCGCCACCTGGAGGTCCGCGACGTCCTCAAGACGATCGTCGTCTCCGCCCGCGAGCTCCTGGACGCCGAGTACGCCGCCCTGGGCGTCCCCGACGACCACGGAGGCTTCGCCCAGTTCGTCGTCGACGGCATCAGCGACGAGGAGTGGAAGGCCATCGGGCCGCTGCCCCGCCAGCACGGCATCCTCGCCGCCATGCTCCAGGAGGCCACCCCGCAGCGGCTCGCCGACGTCCGCCAGGACCCCCGCTTCGAGGGCTGGCCCGACGCCCACCCCGACATGAGCGACTTCCTCGGCATGCCGGTCGCCGACGGCGAGGAGATCCTCGGCGCCCTCTTCCTCGCCAACAAGAGATGCCCCAAGCCCGCCGGCGGCTGCGGCTTCACCGCCGAGGACGAGCAGCTCCTGGGCGTCCTCGCCCAGCACGCCGCCATCGCCCTCACCAACGCCCGGCTCTACGAGCGCAGCCGCGAGCTGACCATCGCCGGCGAGCGGGCCCGCCTCGCCCACGAGCTCCACGACGCCGTCTCCCAGAAGCTCTTCTCCCTCCGGCTCACCGCCCAGGCCGCCACCGCCCTGGTCGACCGCGACCCCGTCCGCGCCAAGGGCGAACTCCACCAGGTCGCCCGCCTCGCCGCCGAGGCCGCCGACGAGCTGCGCGCCGCCGTCGTCGAACTGCGCCCGGCCGGCCTCGACGAGGACGGGCTCGTCGCCACCCTGCGCACCCACGTCAAGGTCCTCGACCGGGCCCACGCGGCCCGCGTCACCTTCGCCACCCAGGGCGTACGGGCGCTGCCCGCCGCCCAGGAGGAGGCCCTGCTGCGCGTGGCGCAGGAGGCCCTCCACAACGCCCTGCGCCACTCCGGCGCCACCACCGTGGCGGTCACCCTGACCCGCGCGGGCCACGGCGCCGTCCTGCGGGTCGGCGACGACGGGCGGGGCTTCGACCCCTCGACCGTCCGCCGGGCCGGCCGGCACCTGGGCCTGGTGTCCATGCGCGACCGCGCGGACGGGGTCGGCGGCAGGCTGTCCGTGGAATCGGAGCCCGGTGAGGGCACCACGATCGAGATGGAGGTGCCCGGTGGCTGAGCGGCCCACGGGTGACGCGCGGAACACCGACCGGCGGACGATCAGGGTGCTCCTGGTCGACGACCACCAGGTCGTCCGGCGCGGGCTCCGCACCTTCCTGGAGGTCCAGGACGACATAGAGGTCGTGGGGGAGGCCGCGGACGGCGCCGAGGGCGTCGAGCGCGCCGAGGAGCTGCGCCCGGACGTCGTCCTCATGGACGTGAAGATGCCCGGGACGGACGGCATCGAGGCCCTGCGCAGGCTGCGGGAGCTGGAGAACCCCGCCAGGGTGCTCATCGTCACCAGCTTCACCGAGCAGCGGACCGTCGTCCCCGCGCTGCGCGCCGGCGCGGCCGGCTACGTCTACAAGGACGTGGACCCCGACGCCCTGGCCGGCGCCATCCGGTCCGTGCACGCCGGGCACGTCCTGCTGCAGCCCGAGGTGGCCGGCGCCCTGCTCTCCCAGGAGGAGACGGGCGGCGGCGGGCAGGGCCGGGGCGGCACGCTCACCGAGCGGGAACGCGAGGTGCTCGCCCTGATCGCGGACGGCCGCTCCAACCGGGAGATCGCCCGGGCGCTCGTGCTGTCCGAGAAGACCGTCAAGACGCATGTCTCGAACATCCTGATGAAGCTCGATCTCGCCGACAGGACACAGGCGGCGCTGTGGGCCGTCCGGCACGGCATCGGGGCCTGAACTGGGACGACGCGGAGCCGGGGAGACCGGTGGCGGGGCCGTTCGGGTGTGTCCGTACGTGGTCCGGCGTCACGTTCCGATCAGCGATTCATGCGGTCGTGTGATTAGACGTCCGGCGACGCAACCCGAATGACCCTGGCCCGTTTTCCATGGCGTAACCGCGGCGGCTGGCCGTGGCGACGCTCCGGAAAGACTCTCAGGAAGGTCACAGGAAGAGTGAAGAACATGAAGAAGGCCGCTGCCGTCACCCTCGCCGTCGGCGGTCTGGCCCTCGCCGGTGCCGGTGTCGCCTCCGCGCACCCCCAGGCGGAGGGTGAGGCCAAGGGCTCCCCGGGCGTCGTGGCGGGCAACGTCATCCAGGTCCCCGTGGACGTCCCCGTGAACGTCTGCGGCAACACCATCACCGTGGTCGGCGCCCTCAACTCCGCGCTCGGCAACACCTGCGTCAACCACTGATCGGATCGATCCCGCCCCGGGATCCGGTCGGCTCCGCTCCGGTGGAGCCGACATCCGAGGGGTGATCAATCGTCCGAACGAGGGCAAACACCGCCGATGGCCGTGCCATCGGCGGTGCATTGGCGTTCATCAGGACACGGTCCCTGGGCAGGGACCGACAAGGTCAGTCATCTCAAAGGAAGACCACCTCATGAACAGTGCCAAGAAGGCCGCCCTCGCTCTGGCCGCCGCAGGCGTCGCCCTGGGCGCGTCCGTGGTGCCCGCCCTGGCGAGCGATGACGGCTTCGGCGGGGCCCTGGCCTCCGGTGTCGCGAAGGGCTCCCCGGGTGTCGTCTCAGGCAACGTCATCCAGATCCCGATCGACATCCCGATCAACCTCTGCGGCAACAGCATCGACATCGTCGGCCTGCTCAACCCGACGTTCGGCAACACCTGCATCAACGGCGACATCTCCGAGCACCACCACTTCGAGGAGCACCACAGCCACCACAGCAGCCACCACGACGGCGGTCACCACCACGACCACCACGAGGGCGGTCACTAGGACCGGTCGCGCGTCCCCGGCGGGACGCGCGGGCGCACAGCGGGAAGGCCCCGCGGACGCATTCCGCGGGGCCTTCCCGTGTCGTGATGGGCGGGCGGCGCTCAGCCGCGCCGCCGCTCCCTTTCCTCCACCGGTGCGTTGTACGCGGCCACCTGGGCGCGCCGGGCCGTACGCTCCACCGGCCGCAGCGCCGTCGCCCGCGCCGCGATCTCCGACGCGCTCACCGCGCCGCCGTGCTCCCGGCCCCCGCTGTCGCCCGCCTCGCAGGCGATGGCGATCAGCGCGCCCACCCGCTGGGCCAGCTCCAGCACCCGTACCGCGCGCGGCGGGTACCCCGGCGCCAGCACCTCGCGGCCGCTGCCGGCCCGGGCCCGGTAGGCCTCCAGCGCGGCCCGCGCCACCGGGCCCGAGCCCGCCACGTCCAGCCGGGTGAGCACCTCGGTCGCGTCGCGCAGCGCCTCGGCCAGCTCCCGCTCGGCCTCCGCCAGCGACGGCACGTCGGCGGGCGGCGCCTCCCGGACGGGCAGGCAGTGCCAGAGGACCTCCACGTGGACGTCGCCGACGGGCCCGGCCTCGGTCACCTCCGGGACGAGCCCCAGCGCCACGCCCGAGGCGACGACGGCCTCCCCGGCCTCGAGGGCGCGGGCGTTGAACTCCGGCGGTCCGCTCAGCCCCAGCGGGTGGCCGGGCGCGGGCAGCGCCAGGCGCAGGCCCGTGGCGCCGAGGGCGCGCAGCCGCCCCAGGGCCAGGGTGAGGCCGATGGGCCCGGACTCGCCGGGCAGGCCGGCGACACGGTGGACCGCGTCACGTCCGGTGATGTGATGGGCCGCGTCATCCGGTGCGGCAAATCCGGCAAGCAGGGCATTTCCCCATGCGGTGAGCCGTCCTGAGCGAGGTTCGTCGAGCATGGCCCCCAGCCTAGGGACTGCCATCGCCGACGGGTGGCGTAGGTTTTCCTTGGGGACTGCGCCGCCGGGCGCAAGCGACAAGCGACTGCAATGGGAGACAACGCGCTCATGAGCGATGTGCTGGAACTGGTGGACGTATCCGTGGTCCGCGAGGGCCGGGCTCTGGTGGACCAGGTCTCCTGGTCGGTCAAGGAGGGCGAGCGCTGGGTGATCCTCGGCCCCAACGGTGCCGGCAAGACCACCCTCCTCAATGTCGCCTCCAGCTACCTCTTCCCCACCAAGGGCACCGCCCGGATCCTCGGTGAGAAGCTCGGCTCGGTCGACGTCTTCGAGCTCCGCCCCCGCATCGGCATGGCCGGCATCGCCCTCGCCGACAAGCTGCCCCGCAGCCAGACCGTCCTGCAGACCGTGCTCACCGCCGCCTACGGCATGACCGCCCACTGGCAGGAGAGCTACGAGGAGGTCGACGAGCGCCGCGCCCGCGCCTTCCTCGACGTGCTCGGCATGACCGACCACCTGGACCGGAAGTTCGGCACCCTCTCCGAGGGCGAGCGCAAGCGCACCCTCATCGCCCGCGCGATGATGACCGACCCCGAGCTGCTCATGCTCGACGAGCCCGCCGCCGGCCTCGACCTCGGCGGCCGCGAGGACCTCGTCCGCCGCCTCGGCCGGCTCGCCCGCGACCCCCTCGCCCCCTCGATGGTCATGGTCACCCACCACGTCGAGGAGATCGCCCCCGGCTTCACCCACGTCCTGATGATCCGCCAGGGCAAGGTGCTCGCCGCCGGCCCCATCGAGCTCGAGCTCACCTCCCGCAACCTCTCCCACTGCTTCGGCCTGCCGCTGGTCGTCGAGCAGCGCGGCGACCGCTGGACGGCCCAGGGCCTGCCGATGACCTGACCGGGGCCGGCACCCGCCGGGCGCCCCCGCGCCCTGTCCCCCGCGCGCCCCGCGCCCCTACCATGACCATGTGGACACTTGGGCATGGTGGCTCGTGGCCGCCGTCGGGCTGGGCATTCCGCTGGTCGTCACCGCGATGCCGGAGTTCGGCATGCTCGCGGTCGGAGCCGTCGCCGCCGCCGTCACCGACGCCCTCGGCGGCGGCACCGTGGCGCAGTTCGTGGTCTTCGCCGCCGTCTCGGTGGCCCTCATCGCCGTCGTACGCCCCATCGCCAACCGGCAGCGCTCCCGCCGCCCGGAGCTGATGTCCGGCATCGAGGCGCTGAAGGGCCGTCAGGCCGTCGTCCTGGAGCGCGTCGACGGCGGCGGCGGCCGGATCAAGCTGGCCGGCGAGATCTGGTCCGCCCGCTCCCTCGACCCCGGCCGCACCCACGAGGTGGGGGAGCAGGTCGACGTCGTCGAGATCGACGGCGCCACGGCCGTGGTGATGTGACCCGGCGTGACGCCCCATGTGACGCGCAGTCGAACAGCCGCTTACGGACGACCTGTGCCCAACGCCTGCACGGCGGCACCGTGTTCTGAAAGACTCTGATCAAGTCGCACACGACAGACAACGGTCACAGGCAACGACACAGGCACGGGGAGCTGGAGCCACGATGGAACCGATCATCATCGTCCTGATCATCCTGGTGGTGCTCGTCTTCATCGCCCTCATGAAGACGGTGCAGGTCATCCCACAGGCCAGCGCCGCCATCGTCGAGCGCTTCGGCCGCTACACCCGCACCCTCAACGCGGGCCTGAACATCGTCGTCCCGTTCATCGACTCCATCCGCAACCGGATCGACCTCCGCGAACAGGTCGTCCCGTTCCCGCCGCAGCCGGTGATCACCCAGGACAACCTGGTCGTCAACATCGACACGGTCATCTACTACCAGGTCACCGACGCCCGGGCCGCCACCTACGAGGTCTCCAGCTTCATCCAGGCCATCGAGCAGCTCACCGTCACCACCCTCCGCAACATCATCGGCGGCATGGACCTGGAGCGGACCCTCACCTCCCGCGAGGAGATCAACGCCGCCCTGCGCGGCGTCCTCGACGAGGCGACGGGCAAGTGGGGCATCCGCGTCAACCGCGTCGAGCTCAAGGCCATCGAGCCCCCCACCTCCATCCAGGACTCGATGGAGAAGCAGATGCGCGCCGACCGGGACAAGCGCGCCGCCATCCTCACCGCCGAGGGCATCCGGCAGTCCCAGATCCTCACGGCCGAGGGCGAGAAGCAGTCCGCCATCCTGCGCGCCGAGGGCGAGGCCCGCGCCGCCGCCCTGCGTGCCGAGGGCGAGGCCCAGGCCATCCGCACCGTCTTCGAGTCCATCCACGCCGGCGACGCCGACGAGAAGCTGCTCGCCTACCAGTACCTCCAGATGCTCCCCAAGATCGCCGAGGGCGACGCCAACAAGCTCTGGATCGTGCCCAGCGAGATCGGCGACGCCCTCAAGGGCCTCAGCGGAGCCGTCGGCAACCTCGGCCCCATGAACCCCGGCGGCGGCAGCGGCCCGCGCACCACCAAGGAGCCCGCCCGCCCCCGCCGCGAGCAGCCCCCGATCGACTGACCGATCCACGGGCGCTCCTGTACTGGGCACCAGCCTCTCCTGCATGATCGGTGCGGCCCCCCGACCTCCAACGGCGGGGAGGCGACACCCTACGTAAGGAGATGGCCTTGTCCATCTGGGAAGCACTCGCGGTCCTCGCCGCCGGCATAGGAGCCGGCACCATCAACACCATCGTCGGCTCCGGCACCCTCATCACCTTCCCGGTGCTCCTCGCCACCGGGCTCCCCCCGATCACCGCCAACGTCTCCAACACCCTCGGCCTCGTCCCCGGCAGCATCAGCGGCGCCATCGGCTACCGCCGAGAACTCGCCGGCCAGGGACGCCGCATCCTGCGCCTCGGCCTGACCGCCCTCGTCGGCGGGCTCATCGGCGCCATCCTGTTGCTCGCCCTGCCCTCGCAGGCCTTCGACGCCGTCGTCCCCGCGCTCATCGCGCTCGCCCTGGTCCTGGTCGTCCTCCAGCCCCGGCTCGCCCGCGCCCTGGCCCGCCGCCGCGAACGCAACGGCACCCAGGCCCCCACCGACGGCGGCCCCGCCCTGCTCGCGGGACTCCTCCTCGCCAGCGTCTACGGCGGCTACTTCGGCGCGGCCCAGGGCGTCATGTACCTCGCCCTCATGGGCATCCTGCTCCATGACGAGCTCCAGCGCGTCAACGCCCTCAAGAACGTCCTCGCCGTCATCGTCAACGGCGTCGCCGCGGTCTTCTTCGTCTTCGTCGCCGACGTCGACTGGCTCGCCGTCCTGCTCATCGCCGCCGGATCGGCGCTAGGCGGCCAGATCGGAGCCAAGGTCGGCCGCCGCCTGCCGCCCACCGCGCTGCGCGGCCTCATCGTCGCGGTCGGCACCGTCGCGATCGTCCAGATGCTGCTGAGGTAGAGAAGAGGCAGAGAAGCCGCCCCCGGCGAAACGGGGGGGCACGCTCCGGGCCCTTCCCCCGTAGTGATCACGGGCCCGGAGCGTACGGCAGCGGACGCGGCCACCCGGCACAGAACCGGACTCCGGCAGACGGTGGACACGATCGCGCCCCACCGCCCCCGCCACTGCGGTATCCGCTGCCCGACGGCCGAAAGCGAGCCGTCAGCCAAGCACCACCACTGTGCGATCCGGGGCGGCGGGGCGCAACGGAATTTCCGGACGCTCACGCGCGCCTGACAGGGCGTACGGACGTCAGCCGGCGGCGGGAACCTCGTACACGCCGATCAGCTGCGCCCGCGCGAGCGAATGGAACCGCAGGTGGAAACCCACCACCGCCGGCGAGGCGCCCTCGTCCGGACCCAGCTTCTCCCGGTCCACCGCGTACACGGTGAACACATAGCGGTGCTCGCCGTCCCCGGGCGGCGGCGCGGCACCACCGAAGTCCCGCGTCCCGTAGTCGTTGCGCACATGCACGGCGCCCGCCGGCAGCCCCTTCATGTCACCGCTGGCCGCCCCCGCGGGCAGCTCGGTGACATCAGCGGGGATGTCGAAGAGGACCCAGTGCCAGAACCCGCTGCCGGTCGGCGCGTCCGGGTCGAAGCACGTCACGGCGAAGCCCTTGGTGCCCTCCGGGAACCCCTCCCACCGCAGGTGCGGCGACACATTGCCGTCGGCCAGCACCTGATCGCCCTTCAGCCGGGCCTCCGGCGCCACGTCGTCGCTCACCACGGTGAACGACGGCACGGGGGGAAAGAAATCGTGGGGGAGCGGCGGTTTGCTCTGAACCGACACCGGGACACCTCCAGTACGAGCGGACAGGTGAAAGCGCCAGCCTAACGAGGCCACAGGGACACGTCCGGACACCGGACTGCGACCATATGGAGGTGCTTCATGTACTTCGCCCACCCCGGCACACCGGACGACGCGTCATGCGCGCCCTGACCACCCTGCTCGCCGCCCTGCCGCTGCTGCTCCTGCCGGCCTGCTCGACCGGCGGCCACAAGGCGGAGAGACCCGGCACCGCCGCCACGGGCACCGCCGCCCCCGGCACGGCGCCCGCCTGGGCCAAGGGCATGCCGACCATCACCGAGGACAAGCTGCCTCCCGAGGCACGCCGTACCCTCGAACTCATCGCCAAGGGCGGACCCTTCCCGTACGACAAGGACGGCACCGTCTTCGGCAACTACGAGAACCGGCTCCCGCGACAGGCCCGCGGCTACTACCACGAGTACACCGTCCCCACCCCCGGAGCCCGCAACCGCGGCGCCCGGCGCATCATCACCGGCGACCACGCCGAGCGCTACTACACCGGCGACCACTACAAAACCTTCGAAGCGGTGGTGCAACCATGACCGGCCCGCTGCCCGCCCCCGGCCTCCCCGGCGTCCTCACCGGCTCCACGCCCCCCGGCGTCTACCGGCTGCCCCCCGCCGACACCCCCGCCGACGTCGTCGCCCTCGCCGCCGAGGCCGACTGGCGGGGCGCCCGGCTCCGGCTCGCCGGAGTCCACGACAAGGCCTCCTTCCTCGACCGGTGCGCGACCGACCTGGAATTCCCCGACTGGTTCGGCCACAACTGGGACGCGCTGGCCGACTGCCTCACCGACCTGTCCTGGTGGGGATCGGGCAAGTTCCGCGGCCACCTGATCGTCGCCGAGGAGTGGGAGGCCTTCACCGAGGCCGCACCCGCCGACGCCCGAACGGCCCGGGCCGTCCTCGACGACGCGGCCGCCTACTGGGCGACCACCGAATCACCGCTCGTGGTCCTGCTCGGCTGACCCCGCGGCCGGGACGCGAGGCACTCCCCGCGCCCCGGCCCGCGTCCCGGCCCGCGTCGCGTCAGAACCAGTTGCGCTGGCCGCCGACCTCCGCCAGCCACTGGTTCAGGTAAGCGGCCCAGTCCGTCTCCCCGAACGTCTGGAGATCGACCGTGAACGACCGGTACGTGTCGCTGCCCGAGGTGAACAGCCCCGGCTTCTTGTCCATCTCCAGGACGACGTCCATCTGCCGGTCGTCGGCGACGAACGACAGCTCGACCTCGTTCAGCCCCCGGTACTGCGACGGCGCGTGGAACTCGATCTCCTGGTAGAACGGCAGCCGCTGCCGGGTCCCGCTGATGTGGCCGCGCTCCAGATCCGCCGCCTTGAAGGCGAAGCCCAGCCGGCCGAACGCGTCGAGGATCGCCTGCTGCGCCGGCAGCGGGTGGACATTCACCGGATCGAGGTCGCCCGAGTCCACCGCGCGGGCGATCGCCAGGTGCGTCGTGACCCCCACGTTCATGCCCGTCAGGTGGCGGCCCATGAACATCGTGATCGGCGTCTCCCAGGGGATCTCCAGCCCGAACGGCACCACGTGCACCGCCCCGGCCTGCACCTCGAACTCGCCGCCCAGCTTCACCCGGGTGAACTCGACGTCCTGCTTGTACTCGCCGTCGTTCCCCTCCACCTCGACCCGCGCCTGGAGCCCCACCGAGAGCCCCTCGATCCGCTGCGGCACGCTGCCGCCCTGGATGCGCACCTCCCCGTGCACCACACCGCCCGGGACGACGTTCTCCTCGAAGAGCACCGTCTCGACCGACGCGCCGCCCGCGCCCAGGCTCGCCATGAGCTTCTTGAACACCATCGCTGATCAACCTCCCCGGACCCGGTACCTGACCCGGGCCCTTCCACTACGCTCGACCGGCATGATCGCCGCGCCTGACCGTATGCCACTCGCCCGAGGGTTCTTCGACCGTCCCGTGCTGGAGGTCGCCCCCGACCTCCTCGGTCGCACCCTCGTCCGTACGAGCCCCGAGGGGTCGATCGAACTCCGCATCACGGAGGTGGAGGCATACGCGGGGGAGTCCGACCCCGGCTCGCACGCCTACCGCGGTCGCACGGAGCGCAACGCGTCGATGTTCGGCCCGCCCGGGCACGCGTACGTCTACTTCATCTACGGAATGTGGTTCAGCCTGAACCTGGTGTGCGGCCCCGAGGGCACCGCCAGCGGCGTCCTCCTCCGCGCCGGCGAGATCCTCGAGGGCGCCGACCTGGCCCGGGCCCGCCGCCCCAAGGCCCGCCGCGACCGCGAGCTCGCCCAGGGCCCCGCCCGCCTCGCGACGGCACTCGACGTCGACCGCTCCCTGAACGGCACGGACCTGTGCGCCGGCCCCGGCGCCCCCCTCTCCGTCCTCCAGGGCCACCCCGTCACACCGGACCAGGTGCGCAACGGACCGCGTACGGGCGTCGGCGGCGAGGGCGCCACCCACCCCTGGCGCTTCTGGGCGGACGGCGACCCCACGGTCAGCCCGTACCGCGCCCACGTGCCCCGCGACCGGAGTCGGAGCAGGTGAGCGGGCACACGGGCGACGGTGCTTGACTCTCGTGGACGGAGGGCCTAACGTAGGCAAGCCGCTTGAGACGGAGCCGCGCTATCAGCGCGGACCGCTGGGCGGCGACCACCACCACAGCGAGGACATCCCCGGATTCGGGATCTATTTCGGTGCGCCGAAATAGATGACGAAGGCTCGATTAGGAGCCGCAAGGGAAATCCGCTAACGTAGTGGTCACGCCGAAAGGCAGCCCCGCTCCAGCAGGGGGCCAGAAAAGGAATCCGAACCGGAAACGGAACGGAAAACGGATCTGGTAAGGTTGGAAACAA